>CAJVZC010000037.1 GCA_913019935.1 uncultured Methylococcales bacterium | reverse complement strand
GCTTTAATACGGGCAACATCTTCTAAAACACTTTCACTTTGCTCTTTGATAGTAAGCCAGTTAATGTATTTTCCTTCCGTTGAACCCGGTCCTTCACAGCAATCATGCCAGCCATCGGCATCAACAGAAGCCGTTTTTAGACTGCTACTGAGTAAGTCGCTCATGATTTCGTTATTAAAATATTCCATTCCACAATCGGTGTGATGGATCACGAACCATTCACGGGTACCCAGTAATTTGTAGGAAATGACCAGTGAACGAATCGCGTCATCACTCGCGCGCCCACCCGCATTACGAATAACGTGGGCGTCACCCTCGGCTAATCCTGCATACTTAGCAGGATCTAAACGTGCATCCATGCAAGTAAGAATTGCAAAATTACGCCCTGGAGGCATAGGTAATTCGCCTTTATCACCAAAACCTTCAACATAGTCTCTATTAGCAGTTAAAACATCATTTAAAATGTCACTCATTATTAAGCCCCTTTAATATATTGCAACGCACCGCAACAGTGCAAACCTGTATTATATACGCACCATAGATGAGCGAATGTTAATTTATGGTTTAAGGATAATAAACTAATAGATTATAAATACAATCTATCCATCCTATAGCGACGACCCTCTTTCTCTCGAAACTAGCCCTTATCTCCCGCCCTAGAAAGCATTACAAACCTTGCAAATATAGACAATTACCGGCCAAAATCTATCCCTAATAACTCTTTGACATACCCCCACTGATAGGGGTACATTTACACTACATGAACTCGAGGCGCCCCCTTAATGCTGTTAACGGATATCAAAGCTAAAAATCCAAAGACAACGCAGTCACTCTTGAAAGCAACATTACGCTTGAGAGCAGTGTGGTTTAATTCTAGATGTGCTGTAAATTCCCATAATTGTCACGGTTACGATGGGCCAAAAGGTCCTGCAGATACAGAATTTTAAAGTCAGCGCGCTATGTTAACTACAAGTCATCGTCTTTCTCTAAAACAACCTCTCAGCCTTATGGTTGTTTTATTTTTTTCTTTGGTGAGTCAGAGTTTTGCACACCGAAGTCCAGATGAACAACGCGACCCTTGTCGAATTCAAGTGGGTTATGAACCCATGCACTTTACCGCCTACACACCAACATCTTCGAAATCTAAGCAATATTGTCAGGACATCCCTTATTTAGGGCTGACAAATTTAGTATTTGATTACGAAGGCAAAAAGTTACGGCATATTACCATTGCCTTTGAAGTCACCAAAGAACCTGAAGGAAGCCGTGTTTTCTATCAACAACCTGAGAAACATCTTTCAGGTACTTTTGCTAAAAATGTTGACTTAACGACCTTTGGGATAGGTGCTTATATGGCACATATAACCATTGTTCACAAAGATAAAAAGCTAGATACACACTTGCCTTTTAATGTTAAGCCCAAATCTAGATTTGGTTTCCGCTTATTGATGTTAATAGTTCTGATCATAGCCTTAGGCTATGGGTATAAATTTTACCGCGCAAGATCTCCAACTTAATACAGTAGGGCTAGATAATGACTGGAGCTGAGATAAAAACATTTTTTTCCTCTTTGAGTTTGAGAGCTAAGCGTTCTCTGCTGTTGTGTCTTGCATGCGTTGTTTTAATTGCTGTGACTTATTCATTTAATTCAAAATTTGATAACGCGGTTCAATTGGGCAGCGCTCCTTACCTGGATTGGAAAGCAGTCAAACATTGTAGTGCGAAGTCACGCTTAGGTGACCAAGGCGTCATTTATGGTGAAGAGTCTTCTAGCGGAATAAAATTTAATGTTCGTACACCAAAAAATTATGATCCAACGATTGCCCACCCCTTGCTAATGGTTTTTGCGCCGGCAAAAGCCAATCGCTCAAAGACCGAGGTTTTAACGGCGTTGACCTTTCCTGCAACACAGGCTGGGTTTGTTGTGGCTTATGCGGACCACCCGCCACTATCGGCAACAACCTCTCTTGAGTTAGCGGAGATACCCCGCATGATTAGTCAGAAATGGTGTATCGATGAGGAACGGATTTTTTATTCGGGTCATTCAGATGGTGGCAGCGTAGCCATGGCTTTAGGTTTTATGTCTGATGATAATGCAATTCCGGCAGCGATTGTATCAAGTGCTGCGGGTATAAATTTTCGTGAACTGTATGAGCATGTCTGTCCGTCTCCATTATCCGTAATGGTTATTCACAGTGCTAATGATCGTCTTTTTCCTGGTTTTGGAATCGAGTCATCAGGCTGGTGGGCCGGCTGTAATCGTTGCGACCCTATTCCTGAAAAACTCACAGATGGCTGTATCAGTTATCCTAATTGTGCGCAAAATGTACACACCTATTATTGCGAGGGGGAACAGCCCCATAGTCAATGGCTTCCGGCATTAAATAAGAATATCATTGAATTTTTAGCGGTTATTAAAAAACGATAGTGCACTTGGAGAGTGACTTCGGGCCTTAAAGTAGATAAAAACAGTAGGCCCCGTAAATACAAGGCTTGCAGGCCACTGTTCAATTGACTCTCTTCGCCACTCACACAAAGTGCTGATCGACTATTAACACTA
>CAJVZC010000036.1 GCA_913019935.1 uncultured Methylococcales bacterium | reverse complement strand
CTCCTGAAGGTGATTGAATTGCGGCTGATAGTGCATAAAAAAATGATCCGTTGCAAGCCCCTCAGTTATCCCTTCCAACACCTGCATCTGATGCGTCAGTTGTTGATGTACTGCATCGGTATAAAAGGCGATATTGCTAGCTACATCGCCTTTAGCCAAATACATCGCATTATCAGAACGGGTAATAATCGTCTCCACACTATCGGCCTTGTTAAAATGACTGATCCCGATACTAATATGCGCACTGAGCTCATGTTGACCCACATGAATCGGTTGCTCGACCGCAGCCGTAATCTGGCGGGCTGTTGTTTCAGCCCGTTCGCGGGCCTGTTGTAAAACCATGTTCCCGAATGGCAATAACACAATAAATTCATCACCTCCCAGACGACAGACCAAATCACCTGTTCTGACGTTTGCCTGCAACCGCTGGGCAACGATTTTTAACAGTTGATCGCCGATACGGTGCCCTAAGCTATCGTTTACCAACTTAAACCGATCCAGGTCTAAAAACATCAAGGTTCCTACGTTAGCAACACCTTGATGCGCTGCTAATCGTTTCTGAAGAAATTCATGAAAATAACGCCGATTTGGCAGGCCGGTCAAGATATCGATATTTGCTGCTGATTCTAACTGCTTTTCAAACTCTTTTCGGGCACTATTCAGTTCCGTGACATCCTGACCCACACCAACCACACCAACAACCCGGCCCTGTGCATCTCGGCGGGTGGTGGAGTTTAATAACACATCAACCCGAAAGCCATCTTTGGTATACAAGGGAAACTCATAGTTCGCCGTCTCACGGCCTGTTAGGGCTTCATCTAAAACACCTTTAACAGACACTTTATAATCGCCGGTAATAAAGCGCTCAACCAGATTCTGCCCCATGACTTCTGTTTTACTATAACCGGTAATACGCTCTGCCGCCTGATTCCATTCGTTAACCAAACCCTTCGTATCTATACCAAATATCGGCGCATTCGCGGTATCAATTAAAGCCCTTAAATCCGCTGCTACATTCTCCTGTTCAAGACGGACGGTATTCAATTCAGTAATGTCCTGACCGATACTGACACACCCGATAACATCACCGTGTTGATTATATTGCGGCGACGAACTTAATAACAATAGGTACTTCTTTCCCTCTTTATTCGTCAAAGTCATTTCATAAGTACTGCTTTGTCCTTTTTGCAACGCGTGCTGATGATGACAAGCGCTCCCAGCATCAGTTATTAGCGCCAACTTTGTACCCATCACCTCCTCTTTAACATAACCTGAAAGCTGTTCAACAGCGTCATTCCACAGTGTAATTCGATCGTCAGTATCTATTCCGATAATAGGCGCATGCGCGTTCTCAATTAGCTGCTTTAAACTATTGATATCCAAAATTTGATCATCAACAATCAATTTATGTTGGGCAATATCTCTGATAAAAGCACAAAAGTTAATACCTGTCGGGCTAGGGAGCACGGTAACAACCATGTCAATGTCAATGCCGTGTCCTTGCTTATGGTATGCCTTTATCTCAATACGCTTACCGATAATATTGCTCTTACCGGTGTTATGGTAATCCGTTATCCCTGACGCGATCATAGCCCTAAATTGCTCAGGAATGATCAATTCGAATAATACAGCCCCTATCGCCTCATCTTCGGTAAATCCGAAAATAGTAACTGCTGCCGGGCTATAACGTTCAATAACCCCGGTCTGATTAATAACAATCACAGCATCCAGCGATGCCTCAATGATTGCCTGTAAAGAGTGAGCCAGGACTTTATTTTTACGACTCTGTTGCTCTTTTTGGGCATTTGATAACGTTATAACACGGGAAAAATATCTCGCTAGAGCATAGCTACCTAGCGCTAATAGAACTAATTCAAACCATAAAGCCATTAGTGCTGCTCTTTCCTTGTCTAGCTGGCCGAGCTGTTGAAGGATCGAGGTCTTAATTGAATCGTTAGAACCAAGGAGCAATTGTTCAATACTTTTATCCATCTTTGGGATAACGTCATGGGCTTGATCTAATTTAGTTGCTGCCAAGCTCAGATCCACTGATGCCATTTCAAGGGCCAACATGACCTGTTCCTGGTAAATGAAAAACAGCTGACTGAATTGATCCGAGAGCTTTTTATTGTTAACTCTTTTGAAAAGTTGCTCTGCTTTCTTTTCTATACGATGTAATTGATTAATAATCATCTTACCGTGTAGATAAATACTTTCTTCATCGGGATGATCTTGGGCTGACCCTAAGAGTTGATTACAATCACGAAAAGTCTGTGTTAATTGAACAATCAAATGCGTCAACTCAATGCTTTGCGGCAGAGTCTCCTGCTCTATCGAGCGCAGTAATTTCTGCTGTGATTCATTAATGTCCTGACTCGCGTTCAAAACGACTGCTGTTAATACCACTATGAACAATGGCATTATCATAAATTGAATGGATAATGAAAGTCGTTTTTTGTGTTGTTTGACTCGATCCATGAAAACTCTCTAGCACGGCCCGTTAAATTAGAGCTCTTAAAAATTTAACCGTCGGTAACAATAGCTCTAACACCCTTATCGCAGAACACCTAAATAAGAAGCTATTTAAGAACATAAAGCTAAATATAGTAAATTTCGTCTTTAATGCAAAGTTTTTTTGGGTAAAAAAAGAACCTCTAGACCAATGGTACGACCGCACACACTAAAAATAGAGCAATCCGAGCCGTCAACTTTTAGCCCTTACACGATTGAAAGTATTCGTTTATGAACCGTCTGTGGTTTTCAAATGAAGGTCACCTGAACCGATGACTGCTGAACAACTTTCCTAAAAAAGTCTAACGCTATAATTATTTCATTAATTTTAACAGTTACAAGGCAGGTAACCATTTTTTGGTCGGGGCGAAAGGATTTGAACCTTCGACCCCCACAACCCCATTGTGGTGCGCTACCAAGCTGCGCTACGCCCCGACGACATCAAAAAATAATTATTTAAGTAGTACTAATACTTCTTCCAATTCAGTCCGCATCTGCTGGATCAATTGTTTCGTGACATTACTGTCAACCCGATTATTATCATTTTCTAAATGACTTCTAGCCCCACTAATCGTGTAACCGTGTTCATATAATAACGATCGAATCTGACGAATAATCAGCACGTCATGGCGTTGATAATAGCGTCTATTACCGCGTCTTTTAACCGGTTCTAACTGGTTAAATTCCTGTTCCCAGTACCGCAACACATGCGGCTTAACATCACACAACTCACTCACTTCACCAATGGTAAAGTAGCGTTTCGCAGGAATTTCCGGTAATTGATTATTATTACTTGGCTCCAGCATATGCTTCTACCCGCGCTTTTAATTTCAGACCTGATCGAAATGTTACCACACGCCGTGCTGAAATAGGGATTTCTTCCCCAGTCTTAGGGTTTCTACCGGGACGACTGCTCTTGTCTTTTAATTCAAATTTACCGAAACCGGATATTTTGACCTGTTCGCCCCGCTCTAAAGATGACTTAATTTCTTCAAAAAACAATTCGACAATCTCTTTGGCTTCACGTTTATTTAAACCCATATCATCGTATAAGCCTTCCGCAAAATCTGCTTTTGTTAACGCCATAATCTACTTAATCCCTTAATTTTGCATTCAAGTTCAACGTTAATTTCCCCAGTACCGATTCCATTAACCCATCAATTTCTGTATCTGTCATTGTTTGTGTTAAATTCTGAATAAAAACACCTAAGCCTATACTTTTCTTATTAGCCTCGATACCTTCGCCTCGATAGATATCAAAGACAATGACCTCTTTAATCGCTTCTTCTTCAAAGCCATTGATTTCAGCTAAAATACGGCTCACCGGCATGTTTTCATCAACTATCAAGGCTAAATCACGGCGCACAGATGGAAACTTCGATAATGAGGCGAATTTTGGCACCCCCTTATTTAACACAAACTCTTGTTTTAATTCAAATAAAAATACCGAATTATCAAAACCATAGTGTTTTTCTAAGGATGGGTGTAAGACGCCTAGCCAGCCGATTAAAGCACCGGCCTTGGTTTTAATCGCTGCTGTTTGTCCTGGATGTAAGGCTGGATGCTCTTGCGCCACAAAATCTGGCTCAATACCATTAAGTGCAAAAATAGCCTCTAAATCCGCCTTAACATCATAAAAATCAATTTTTCTGGACGACTCGCCCCATTGCTCCGGTAATTGCGAGCCTAATACTAAGCCTGCTAACATTTTTTCTTGTGCAATTTCCCCAGCATCCGCTCCTACTTTAAAGCACAATCCTGCTTCAAATAACCGCACCCGACTGTGTTGACGACTCACATTTCTATGCGCTGCATTTAATAAGCCACACCAAATAGTCGTTCGCATAACTGATAATTCAGAAGAAATAGGGTTTTTCAATGCAATCACACTGTCCCCTGGCGCGACTTTTTGTTGATCCTTCTCATCAACAAAGCTATACGTAATCGCCTCCTGATAACCGCGGTCGACCAATAAATCTTTAATACGATCAACACCTAAAACGGTTTCGGGTGCCGATGACAGTTGCGCATGCATTAATAAACTTTGCTGTGGCAAATTATTGTAACCATAGACACGCCCTAATTCCTCAATAAGATCCGCCTCAATAACAATATCAAAACGAAAACCCGGCGGTGTTATTGCCCAACCATTATCTTGGCGCTCAAGAGCCATCCCTAACCGTTGAAAAATATCTTCAACCTCTGCAGCGGGCATAGCCACACCTAAAACTTTTGCAATGCGTTCTTCACGCAACAATACCGGCAACCGTTTTGGCAAATAGGTTTCATCGGTTAGCTCGACGATGGGCCCTGCACAGCCACCGGCGATATCAATAATCATTTGACTGGCGCGTTCTATCGCTCGGCGCTGAATAAAGGGGTCAACACCTCGTTCAAAACGGTGCGATGAATCCGTATGTAGCCCTAAATCACGCGCTTTACCCATCATCATTTCAGGCGTGAAAAATGCACATTCCAGAAAAATATCAACCGTCTCATCACCCACAGC
>CAJVZC010000035.1 GCA_913019935.1 uncultured Methylococcales bacterium | reverse complement strand
TACCGTTATACCTTGGCGGGAACTGAGGTTTCTGCCTTATTAGGTCGGATGCCATCAGCGGTAGGTTATCAGCCTACATTGGCTGAAGAGATGGGTGTTTTACAGGAGCGTATTACGTCGACTAAAACCGGTTCGATTACTTCAATACAGGCGGTATATGTACCTGCCGATGATTTAACCGATCCATCGCCTGCGACAACATTTGCGCATTTAGATGCGACTGTTGTATTGTCTCGTCAAATTGCTGAGCTCGGTATTTACCCTGCGGTTGATCCTTTAGATTCAACCAGTCGTCAGTTAGACCCACAAGTCATTGGTGATGAGCATTATGATGTCGCACGAAATGTACAAGGGACTTTACAGCGTTATAAAGAACTTAGAGACATTATCGCTATTTTAGGCATGGATGAGTTATCAGAAGAAGATAAGTTAACTGTGACACGAGCGCGTAAAATTCAAAAATTCTTGTCACAACCTTTCTTTGTTGCAGAGGTTTTCACTGGATCTCCCGGTAAGTATGTTTCACTTAAAGATACTATTGCGGGCTTTAAAGGAATCATTGAAGGTCAATACGACGATATTCCAGAGCAGGCTTTTTACATGGTCGGAACCATTGATGAAGCACTAGAAAAAGCACAAAAGATGAACGGTTAATAGCCGAGCGAGAATGGAAAAATGACGATGACGGTACATGTAGATATAGTAAGTGCAGAAGGTGAGATTTTTTCAGGACTTGCTGAGATGATTTTTGCACCCGCTGAAATGGGCGAAGTGGGTATTGCGCCCCGTCACGCACCATTTATTTCAAATTTAGTTCCTGGCGAAGTTCGTGTGAAGGTTAGCGAAGGAGAGAATCATCCCTTTTATGTTTCAGGCGGTGTTATTGAAGTACAGCCACATCTGGTGACTATTTTAGCAGACACAGCAATTAGGGCTGATGATATCGATGAGTCGGCAGCACTTGCAGCAAGAGCAAGAGCTGAAGAAGCATTAGCCGATAAATCAGCTACGATTGATTATGCGAAGACACGAAACGAACTGGCACAGGCCGTTATGCAGCTACAGACCTTAAATAGATTAAGAAGTCGATCTCGATAGCTTTGAGCTGTAACAATAATGAAACCCGACAGTTCTGAAAATGACTGTCGGGTTTTTTTGTATTAGCCATTGATAGATTGCTTGTGGTATAAAATTTATAAGTACTGGCATAAAAATCATTTTTAACTGTTATTAATAATGCGATTAAGGAAAGGAAACGATGCCATTAGATCAAGTGCCACCTGGAAATAATATTCCCAATGATTTTAACGTTATTATTGAAATTCCAGCCCAGAGTAATCCTGTTAAGTATGAGATCGATAAGGAGTCAGCGGCATTATCGGTTGACCGTTTCATGGGAACGGCGATGCAGTACCCAACTAACTACGGTTATATTCCGCAGACGATATCCGATGATGGTGACCCTGTAGATGTCTTGGTGATTACCCCTGTGCCATTACTGGCACGGTGTGTTATACGTTGTCGAGCAGTGGGGTTATTGGATATGAGTGATGAAGCCGGTAGGGATCCTAAGATACTTGCCGTACCTATTGCGGCATTAACGTCTTATTACAATAAAATTAAAGATTTTAATGATTTACCGAAAGCATCATTAGATACGATTAGTCATTTCTTTGAACATTATAAAGATTTGGAAGAGGGTAAATGGGTTCGTATAGACGGTTGGTTGGGCCAGAATTCTGCTGCGGATGAGATTAATTTATCGGTACAATCCTATAATAAACAACAAGATTTACCTGA
This sequence comes from uncultured Methylococcales bacterium, assembly GCA_913019935.1. Lineage (GTDB taxonomy): Bacteria > Pseudomonadota > Gammaproteobacteria > Methylococcales > Methylomonadaceae > OPU3-GD-OMZ. The sequence continues at coordinate 3,345 of CAJVZC010000035.1, read as the reverse complement.
AGAGACACCCGATGTCTTAATACCAGGACAACCACAAGCGATAAGTTTGTAGAAAGTTAGCTGTTAGTAAGGGATTATTTATGGGAATAAAAAGTATTATTTTAGCCGCGGGTAAAGGAACACGGATGCATTCTTTACGCCCCAAGGTACTGCACACCTTAGCGGGAAAGCCGTTGGTTGAACATGTTTATGATCTGTGTAAGCAATTAGAAAATAATTCAATCACCATAGTTTATGGTCATGGCGGTGAGATTGTTCGAAAGGTTTTGGGCTCGTTATCGGTGAATTGGGTTGAACAGGCAGAACAATTAGGCACGGGACATGCGGTTCAGCAAGCACAGAGCCAGATTAATGATACTGATACTGTTTTGATTTTGTATGGTGATGTACCTTTATTGCAGGTCGCTACGGTTCAGCAATTACTAGCGGATGTATCGGTGAATACGTTAGCGTTATTAACCGTTGAGTTGGACGACCCTAAAGGTTACGGGCGTATTGTTAGAAATAACAAGAACCAAGTCATTAACATTACTGAAGAAAAAGATGCGTCAGCGGCGATTAAACAAATTCGTGAGGTAAATACCGGTATTTTGGCCGTAGCAGGGGCGTCATTAAAGCGGTGGTTAGGGTTATTGGAGAATGATAATACTCAGAACGAATATTATTTGACCGATATTATCGCACTGGCCGTGAGTGAAGGTGTTGCCATTAAAACCAGTCAGCCGGTGCACAGTAGTGAGGTCTTAGGGGTCAATAATAAAAGCCAACTGAGTTATTTGGAGCGTGTGTATCAGACCCAGAAGGCTGAAATGTTAATGGTACAAGGGGTGACTTTAGCAGACCCTAATCGTTTTGATTTGCGGGGGGAGATAACTACGCTGGGACAAGATATTTCTATTGATGTTAATGTGATTTTAGAGGGAACCCTTGAAATTGGCGATGGGGTGACTATTGGGCCTAATTGTGTGATTAAAAATTCTAAAATTGCCAATGGCGTTGAGATATTGGCAAATTGTGTCATTGAAAATGCCACTGTGGGCGCTAATTCACGAATAGGTCCTTTTGCACGATTAAGACCAGCGGCAGAAATCCAATCATCGGTACATATTGGTAACTTTGTTGAAGTGAAGAAATCAAAGATTGGGCCGGGTAGTAAAGTTAATCATTTAAGTTATATTGGTGATTGCCAAATAGGTGAGGGTGTTAATGTCGGTGCTGGGACGATTACCTGCAATTACGACGGTGTTAATAAATCACTGACAACTATTGAAGACGGTGCTTTTATTGGCTCCAGTACTCAATTAGTCGCACCGGTAACGGTGGGTAAAAATGCAACGATTGCAGCGGGATCAACCATTACTAAAGACACACCAGAAGAGCAACTGACACTCAGTCGAGCAAAACAAATCACCATTAAGGGCTGGCGCCGTCCGGTTAAAAAAGGATAGTTTATGTGTGGAATTGTCGGAGCGATTAGCCAAAGAGATACCGTTCCTATTCTTTTAGAAGGATTGAGTCGGCTAGAATATCGAGGTTATGATTCATCTGGGCTTGCCGTGATTGCGGATCAACAAATACACCGGAATCGGCAAATAGGCAAGGTGAGTCAATTAAGGGCGGCATTGTTGAGTAATCCATTTCAGGGTCAGGTGGGTATTGCACATACGCGTTGGGCTACCCATGGCAAACCTTCTATAGAGAATGCGCACCCCCATATTTGTCAAAATCGTGTGGCAATTGTTCATAACGGTATCATTGAAAATCATGAACCATTAAGAAAAAAACAACAACAATTGGGTTATTCGTTTAATTCTGAAACTGATTCTGAAGTCATTGTGAATGAAATCGTTCACCATATGGCGGATTCAACGGCTTGCTTAGAGGCCGTTAAAGAGGCAGTAAAACATTTAACGGGTGCTTATGCGTTAGGGGTGATTGCACGCGAAGACCCTGAAACACTGATTGCCTGTCGTAAGGGCAGCCCCTTGGTAATTGGTATTGGCATTGGGGAATATTTTATAGCGTCAGATATTGCCGCCTTATTGCCAGTGACGCAGCGATTTATTTTTCTTGAAGACGGTGACGTTGCTGAACTCAGTTGTGAAAAAATAACCATTTTTAATGCTCAGGATGAGCCGGTAGATCGGCCTATACAAGAAAGTAAATTAAATGCAGATACCGTCGGCAAAGGCTCTTTTCGGCATTTTATGTTGAAAGAAATTTATGAGCAACCTCAAGCGATTGAGCAAGCATTAGCCGGCCGATTACTTGAAGGACGATTGAATGAATGTTCATTTGGGCATAATGCCAGTGAGATTTTCAATCAAATAAAGTCAGTGCAGATTTTAGCGTGTGGCACCAGTTATCATGCTGGGTTAGTCGCACGGTATTGGTTTGAAAAGATGGCTCGGGTACCGTGCTCGGTGGAAGTGGCCAGTGAGTTTAGATACCGTTATCCCATTATTGAGAAAGACACCTTAATTGTAACGTTATCCCAGTCTGGGGAAACAGCGGATACGTTGGCGGCATTACAAGAGGCTAAACGATTAGGGGCGGCTAATTCATTAGCTATTTGTAATGTACCGGAAAGTTCGTTGGTACGGGCGTCTGATTTAGTGATGTTAACGAATGCAGGCCCTGAAATAGGGGTGGCCTCAACGAAGGCTTTTACGACTCAATTAGTGGTGTTATATTTATTGGTCATCGCTATAGGGCGGCGCTTTGAGTTAGATGAGAAAACAGAGCTAAAAATGCTGTCTGAATTAAGGGATTTGCCGAAATATATTACCCGTGTGCTAGAGCTTGATGATGAAATTAAACAGTTGGCTGAGCGTTTTTCTGATAAAAACAATGCCCTTTTTTTAGGCCGTGGTAGTCAGTTTCCGGTCGCCATGGAGGGGGCTCTAAAGCTTAAAGAGATCTCGTATATTCATGCCGAAGCCTATCCTGCCGGTGAACTCAAGCATGGCCCATTAGCGTTAATTGATAAAACCATGCCGGTAATTACGGTGGCCCCTAATAATTCATTGTTACAAAAGTTGCGTTCCAATATTCAGGAAGTTAGTGCAAGAGGCGGCCAGTTAATTGTTTTTATGGACGAGGGCTTACCGGCAACTAATGATCAAAATGTGACCATAATCAAGGTCACCTCTGTGGTTAATGAGTTGGCACCTTTTGTATACACCATTCCGCTTCAGTTACTGGCGTATCATGTTGCCGTTTTAAAAGGCACAGATGTTGATCAGCCGAGAAATTTAGCTAAATCGGTTACAGTCGAATAAATTCAGTGATTAAGGTTTAAAGCCGTAAGTGCTGTAGAGGAAGCGGTACGCATTGCAATGGGCT
>CAJVZC010000034.1 GCA_913019935.1 uncultured Methylococcales bacterium | reverse complement strand
AATAAGTGTGGGCTGGTTATATCAGTACGGGAAAGGTGTTGGCAGCGATGAGAAAGAAGCGGCGAGCTGGTATTTAAGAGCGGCGAATCAAGGTAGTGCTAAAGGGCAATACAATCTAGGGGCGTTGTATCAGTTTTCAACCCGGGGGAATAAAGATATTGTTGAAGCGTTGCAATGGTATTTAAAAGCAGCCCATCAAGGTGATGCGGATGCTTACTTGCGGTTAAGTGAGCTTTACCAGTATGGGGGCGATATTCCTAAAGATAATGTAAAAGCCTATCAATGGGCTTTTCTTGCCGCTAACCAAGCAGGTTACCCAGAAGGAAAGGCAGACCGTTTAATTAAAGGGTCTTGGAGTGAGGCGGAGCGACAAGCAGGCAGGTCTTTAGCGGAACGTTGGCTTGAAGGACGTTGAAACGAGATTGTAAGTACACACCCTCTTAGTTAAAGAAGGTGTGCATTGTTTAAGTTTGAAAGGTTAGCGTTGATTAGTTGGTATTTCGCGTATCCAGTAAATAGTCGAGCCATTTATTAGAGAGTTTTTCTTGCACCGAGTTTTGCCGTAATCGGGCGTCAAGGTGGTCGAAATCAACGCGGTCTAGATCCTGATCTTGGTTATTACACGAATAAACAAAATATTCTTCACCGGTTTTAGGGTCGGTATGTCGGCACATGCATTGTGCGCAAATACCTTTCATCATACATTGCATCGGTGAGTTGATAGAGGCAACGGCTTCATGATCTTTTAAGTAGGGTTTGAGCATGCCACTTCGTGCTTCCTTCACGGCAGCCATCATTCGGTGTGAGCCGATAACGATCAAATGTTTAACGTCTTGTAATTGAAGTGTGGTTTCTCCAAGGTCGCCTTTGCCATAAGCTTCCATCGCTTTGAGGATGTTGCCGACAAAGCTAAAATCTTGTGGTCGCGTTGTTGGTAGAGCACTGACATCGTTGCCAGCATCAACTGACCAGACAATTACATCAGAAGCGGCCTCAATGTCTTCAGTCTTGAATTGGTCTTGGCTACTTTTATAGCCAGCGAAATAGATGACCTTATTGCCGGCAGCACGCATTGCCTTGCCGATGGAAAAGAGCACGGCATTACCAAGGCCGCCGCCAATTAAGGCAATGGTTTGGTTGCTAGGAATTTCTGTCGGTGCACCGGTTACACCCATGACAACCAGTTCATCACCAATTTCCCAAAGGGCACATTGTCTTGAAGAGGTTCCCATTTCAAGTGCGATGAGAGAGATAAGGCCTTTGTCTTTATCGACCCATGCACCGGTCAGTGCAATACCTTCAGTTGATAACGTGGTCCCTTGAATAATTTCAGCGTTGGCTTCAAAACTTTGGACCCGATAAAACTGACCCGGGTAAAACTTCTCTGCTTGCATCGGAGCGCGAACAATAATCTCAATGATCGTGGGTGTTAATCGGTTGATTTGGACAATTTTCGCGATTAACTGGTCGTCCATGTTCTTTTGTAGGTCGAGGAGCTTTTGGTCACGTTGTGTTTGTGTTGAGGGGTCCAGTTGACTTAATTGCGCTTCAAAAAGTTTGCTAATGTAAGGGTAGCCATCTTTCGCACTGGCCATTGCTTTTACAACGTTGCCCGCGTAGACAGGATGGTTGTCACCAAAGAATGAGATGTGCTTGCCATTTTCCTGATAAGAGGTAAATGGTGCAGGTTGCCCTATCTTCGGATTCCAGTCGTCATCGGTGGCGGTTAATTTAGGTTGAGCGCCCTCAGTCCATTCAGGTTCATGGCGTTGGAAGAATTTTCCGTCCATCACAAAACTATCAGGGTGTTCATCTTGGTAAATTGTATTGGGCGATGTACCCGCAGCCACATAAAGATTTTTTAAGGGAATTTCAATTTCTTCATTAGTAGAAGACCAGCGCCCTTCTGTTTGTTGGAGCTTGTCAAAACGCATGGCCTTGAGATGGCCGTTTTCATCTTGAATCGCTTCAATAGGGCTAAGTCCTTCAACCCAGGCGATGCCTTCTTCAAAAGCTTTAATAATTTCTTCGTGATTTTGGCGGTAGGCCGGTGCGTCTCGTAAGCCTTTACGATAGAACATAGTGACTCCGCCCCAAGCATTAAGGAGTGGCTGGAAATCAGGATCTTCATTGTGTTGTTTAGCACGTTCCCGTTCACCAACAATAGCTCGGCCGTGTGCTAAGAATTCTTCTAAAATAACGTGCTCTTCATCATCGTAACGAGATCGAATATCTTCTTTACCGTAAATTGAAACCAAGGTTTCGTAGCGGTGTAGGATTTTTTCAACTTGAACGGGGTAATAGGCCAGTAATTCTGTTGCCGTATCTGTTCCGGTTAAGCCGCCACCAATAACACCCGCAGGCAGGCGAACTTGCATATTAGCCAGTGAGGAGGCTTTGGCAGCCCCTGTTAATTGCAGGCTCATTAGGAAGTCAGAAGCTTTACGAATACCGCGGATCAAATTATTTTTGATGCCGATAACGGTGGGTTTTCCAGCACCATTGGCCATGGCGATGTGATCAAAGCCCATGTCCCAAGCATCTTCAATGGTTAAGGTGCCGCCGAAGCGGACACCGCCGTAACATTTGAAAGCTTGACGCCGAGCTAGTGTCAGGTAAATGACTTTAAGAAAGTTTTTATCCCAGCGAACGGTAATACCGTATTCAGCGACACCACCAAAGCCCAGCATAATGCGTTCGTCCAAAGCTTCGTAGAGGTCGTTGAAGTCACGAATGGGTTCAGGGGGAGTGTCAGCAGAGCCAATATAGCGTTCTGGTAAGGGTTCAATTTTAAGTGCATCGATACCGGCGACCCCAAAGCCTTCATTGAGTAGGTAATGTGCCAAGGTATAGCCAGCAGGGCCCATTCCCGCAATTAAAACGTTGAGACCGTTGTAAGGTAATGCATGGGGGCGTTTTACATTTAGAGGATTCCAGCGCGTTAAGAAGCTGTATATTTCAAAACCGTAAGGCATAAATAATACATCAGTCAGTACGCTGGTCTCAGCCTGTGGAATATCAACAGGTTCGGTTTTCTGGTAGATACACCCTTTCATGCAGTCGTTACAAATACGGTGACCGGTGCCTGGGCACATGGGGTTATCGATAATGATAAGTGCCAGAGCACCGATGTTATCGCCTTGGCGTTTAACCAATTGCATTTCAGAAATTTTTTCTTCCAAAGGGCAGCCGGTTAAGGGGATATCAAGTGGGTTGCTACGAAATCCGGTTTCTTTCTTTAAACGCATGCCCTTTGAACATGAATCGGTATCATGGTCATGACAGTATTTACATTGGTTGATTTCATACAGGATGTGGCGTTGATCGTAGCGTTGGTCGGTTAAGCTAAAGCCATCGCGTCGTCTACGGCTGTCTTTGGGTCCGGTTAAAACGTCGTAACCAGAAACAGTGTGACTTTCTGTTGGAACTAAATTCTTAAAATCTGTGCGCGATGCGCTTTTAAAACCCAGCCATTGCGTTATTGTTTGTTGTAGTTCAGGATCTTTAGGGGCAATAAAAATCCAGCGCTGAAAAATGGCGAGTAATGATTGTACAAAGGCCTGAGATTCTTGCTCGGCGAGGATCGGTGCAAATAATGATTGAGCCGTCGCGTCTTGGGTTAATTTTTGTCGCCATTGCGTTAGAATTCCGTCAATAGTGGGTTGTTCAGGTGATTGTTCGCCAGCGGCTAAGCGTTCAAAATGTTTATCTAGCCGGTCTAATGTTGTGGCAGACCAAGCCAGTTTATATTCAGGGTCTGCTTTAGTGGCGTTGACGGGGAAAAGTAAATCAGTAAACAGGCTGACTTGTTGCTTGATTGTGGCAATATCCCAGTCGTCGGTTTTTTCACGGCGGAATTTCTTATTGGCGGCCGTAATGATCTGATTTTTTAGGGCAAAAATGGTATTGATTTCATCTTGAATCGCGTTGATTTGCGCTTCTCTTTCTTTTTCGACATTAAAAATCTGAGCAATAAATTCACCAACAACCGGTGCTGTTTGAACTAAAACTTCAGAGATGGCCTCAGGAGACATGCCGTCGCCTTGAGATTGTCGATAGGCACTATAGTCTGCAAATAACGCACTGTTGTTTTCTTCAAGGTGGTGTTCAAATTTTACGAGTAAATCATTTAAACGATTAGCATCGTAGAGATCAGCATAAGAAAAGCCATTAATTCCGAGTTTTAAAGCGTCCATGGTACCTTTATCTATAAAAATTATATCCCTATTATAATAGCAAAAATAGAGCAAACGGTTAAGGGTGGAGGATAAAAAAATATATTTTATGTAACCTTTACAAGGACTTTATACCGATACGACGTTTATATTTATTTCGAGGGATTAAATTTTCCGAGTATTGGTTGTGGAGGTGAATGGGTCTTCAGATTTAAAGCGCATTGCGGCGGCTATGGGTAGTGGTGACGCTTGTTTACTATTCGCTTGTTATGGTGTCAATTTAAAATGAGAAAGAACGGCTAAATAACAGCCGTGATGGGAAGGTGCAGTACTCGGTTTATCCGCAGGTTGTTAACGAGCCGGTAGCTATTTTTGTGCTAAAAGCTGTGCTTTTTCTAATTGTTTAGCGGTCATGCTCTTAGCAACATGATTTTTAGCGTCCATGGCTTCTTTGTGGCCATCGGCTGCCGCAATAGCGTAAAACATATGGGCTTTCACGCAGTTCTTATGAACACCCTGTCCGGATTCATGCATTAGTCCTATATGGAAGTGTGCGCCAGCATAGCCTTGTTCTGCTGATTTCTTAAACCATTTAAGGGCTTCTTTGTAATCTTGTGGAACGCCTTGTTCAAGGTAATACATGCGCGCTAAATTATTTTGTGCCGTCGCATGACCTTGTTTTGCCGCTCTTTTAAACCACTTAAGGGCTTCTTTGTAATCTTGTGGAACACCTTGTTCAAGGTAATACATGCGCGCTAAATTATTTTGTGCTTTAGCCAGCCCTTGTTCAGCAGATTCTATATACCATTTGATGGCTTCTTGGTAATCTTGGGGCGTGTCTTGTCCATTTTCAAGCATATGCCCTAAGGTGTATTGCGCGTTAGAATCGCCTTGTTTGGCCATTTTTTGATACCACTTAAATGAAAACCCCGTTGTTTTCTTTTCAAAAAAACCAAACATATCCAACCTCAATAATAAAAATTAAAACGTGATTAATCGACACACTATAGCACTTGACTGATTCCTTGTAGTCTTCAGTAGATTATAGCGTTAACTCAGGTTAACAATTAAATCAGTATGGTTAGAACTTAATTGCTTTCACCGGCGTTGTGACTAAAGGGCTTTCGGATCTGGGTAGGCGCTGGAGAATAATTGGAATTACCAGTGAACGAGCAGATCATTGTTGACGGTGAAACGGCGTGATTTAAGGGCAATCATGGCGCGCCCGAGA
>CAJVZC010000033.1 GCA_913019935.1 uncultured Methylococcales bacterium | reverse complement strand
TAAGCAATGGTGCTTCTGAAGCATCAGCTTTTACTGAATCAGTTGTAGCTGCCATTTTTACCTCCTAAAAATTTAATAAAATATCCCAAGAAAACTCAGGAAAGTTGTTATTCCCTTTTGTTTAGATTCTCAATTACTACAATAACCATGAATCTAGCGCACTCCATGTGAGCGTTAATCAGTTTATCACTTGGTACTTCCTTGTCAACTATAAATTCCACTAAGATCCAATCCACTCACCCATTTATTTCCTAGTCCTAATTTAGGCCCTATTAAATGCATTTTAAATATTTTTCAGTAACTTTTACTCCATTTTCACCTATACTATAAGACTATGATTTAAATAATCCCTTTTCTCATAACGCTAATCTCTCATGAAATATCTTTTTAAATTTATTCTTATTCTCGCCTCATTTGCTTTTTTGGTTATTTTCACCCGTGACGGCATCATGCCTAAGGTCTATGACTTTGTTTCTTCTGATGCCATGCTCGTTGATTCTGATGATCTCGGCGACCAACAAGCTATTGTTGATGATAGCGATTTAACCCGCTCAGCGCATTCACACTGCAATACTCTCATTCTAGAAAAGTATGGCTCTGACTACACGCTTTCAATGCCTCAAACAGCCCTTAATATTTGGGATATTGGCGCTCACGACTACGTGGTTAATGGTGAAGCGAACATCGCCATGGACAATGGCGCTTCCATTACTAAAAAATATGTTTGCCGCATCAGGTTTGGTGAAGGTAATGCCACTGATATTGATAACTGGTCGCTTTACGACATTAGCGGTCTTGATGATATTGAGGAAACTCTATCCAGTAACGAGGAAGGGTAACACCTCCTTCATAAACCCAAAAAGCCAGCCACTCCATGGAGTGGCTGGCTTTTTTATACCCTACCTTTTACGCTATTATTTTCGATACGTATTAAAAACCTCAACAGCCTCCTGACCGACGGCGTAGACATCAAAATCATCTCGCACCCCTCCCATCTCCATACCCGGCGTTCCGCGCGGCATGCCTGGAACCGTCAAACCTTTCACGTCTGGTTTTTCAGTTAATAATCGAATAATATCTTTTGCCGGCACATGCCCCTCAATAAAATACCCCTCTAATCTAGCCGTGTGGCAGGACGCTAATTCAGGCGAAATCCCAAAACGCTCCTTAACCTGATCCATATCATTGGTCACAATATCACTCACAACAAACGCATGCGCCTTTAAGTGTTCAATCCATTGCCCACAACAACCACAAGTCGGGCTACGGTAAACTGTTATCGTACGTGCATTCACTTCAGCATCCCGAGCAGATCCCGCTTTAATATTCTCGGCACTGGTAAGACCACACCCTATTAGCATCACCACACCAATACTAATTTTTACTAGCATCCTCATCTCCAAACTCCTCCCCATTTAAAGTGACTATCAACACTCGGCCACTCGCATGATTTCTGTGTTCACACAAATACAACCCTTGCCACAACCCTAATAATAATCGCCCACTCCCAATCGGGAGCGTTAAATCATTTCCAATTAAAACTGTTTTGACATGCGCAGGCATATCATCTGCCCCTTCAAAAACGTGCGTATAATAGCCTGCATTCTCTGGCGCCAACTGATTGAACGATGATTCCAAATCATCACGCACACTAGGGTCTGCATTCTCACTCACCGTTATTGAAGCGGAAGTATGCTGTAAAAAGAAATGCGCCACTCCAACCGCAAACGCTTGTAACTCAGGTAATTGCTCCAGCACCTCTGAGCTCACCAAATGGAACCCACGAATCTGAGGCTTTAAAAAAATTTCTTTCTGAACCCAAATTTGCTTAGCCATAACTGCTCTCAAGCAAACCACTTAAACTCAAAAATGTAATCACCCCAATGGCCATTACATTTACTAAAAATCCCACTCGCACCATTTCAAAAACCTTAACCTTACCACTACCAAAAACAATAGCATTGGGCGGCGTAGCAACAGGAAACATAAAAGCACAGGAGGCTGCCAACGTTGCTGGAACCATTAAAAATACCGGCTTAATATCAAGAACAACAGATGCTGACTGCAAGATAGGTAAGACTAATTGTGTGGTTGCCGTATTGGAGGTTAATTCTGTCAACAAAGTCATAATGGACGTTACGGCTAAAACAATCACAGGTATATCCATGTTTTTCAAGCCTTGAAGTTGACCTGCCAAATGTGCAGACAAGCCACTTTCAGAAAAACCAAAAGCCAATGCAAATCCACCACCAAAAAGCACCACTACCGGCCAAGGTAATTGCCTAAAAACCTTTTCATCTAGAATGGTTGTTGCCTCACCACTCACGGTACGAGCAGGAATAAAAAATAGAACCAGGGCCATCGCAATAGCCACCGACCCATCATCCACCCAGCCACCCAAGCTAAGCCAATCACTCCAGCCTTGAACACTATAGCCTTGGATACTAATCCCTTTTCGGGTCACCCATAAAAATGCCGTCATTAAAAAAACCATTAACACGGCCTTTTCTTCATAGCGCATAACCCCCAGCTTAATTCTTTCTTGCTCAATAACATCTTTCAGATTCTCTGGTGTCGGGCAACCCCTTAAGAAAATAACGATCATAACAATAGCAACCAAAAACAACATGACCAGCCCTACCGGAACGGCAACCAACATCCATTGAGAAAAACCAACCGAAACACCCGTTGCCCTTTCATAAACACTGGAAAAAACAAGATTCGGCGCCGTACCCACCAGGGTCATCATCCCACCAATAGATGCTGAATAAGCAATAGACAACAACAAGGCAACTGTGAGTCGGTTATTTTGCTGCGCGGTCAAGAAATTTTCATAGCGCCCTAAAATAGCTAGCGCGATGGGTAACATAACTAAGGTTGTCGCTGTATTTGATATCCACATTGACAGGCCTGCCGTCACCGTCATAAACCCAAGCAATAACATTTTCGGCCGAACACCAAAAAAACACAGCACTCTTAATGCTATGCGTTTATGTAGATTCCAGCGCTCCATAGCCAAAGCAATCATGAATCCCCCAATCAACAAAAAAACTGTTGAATTCATATATTGTCCGGCAACCGCTTGACTGCTAGAGATACCCATTAACGGGTAAACAGCCAAGGGTATTAATGCGGTTGCTGCTAACGGGATCGCTTCAGTAATCCAAAAGACCGACATCAGAATAGCTACTGCAGCCATAGCCGTTATGGTGTCTGAACCGCCTATGGGACCCAATGACCACAGCAAGACCGATAGTAAACACCCTAAAACCAATCCAACTTGCTTATGGCCCATAATTAATAGGCCCTAGGGTACCCGACTATATTTATGTACCGCATCCACCATCGCCTTAACATGCTCAGGATTAATATCAGGCAAAACTCCGTGCCCTAAATTAAAAACATGCCCAGGTTCTCGACCAAATTTATCTAAAACTCTTTTTACCTCACTCGCAATGACTTCCGGTGAAGCATAAAGCACCATGGGATCCATATTCCCTTGTAGGGCAACATGGCTACCTACGCGCTCCCTGGCTTGACCTATATCGGTTTGCCAATCCAGTCCTAATCCATCAAAACCGGCACCGGCCATAAGCTCCAACCATTGCCCGCCGCCTTTAGAAAACAACACTGTCGGTACTCGCTGCCCGGAATTTTCAGTCTCTAGATTAGCTGCTATTTGTTTGGCATAATCCAAGGAAAAAGCCTGATAAGCTTCGGTACTCAAAACGCCTCCCCAAGTATCAAACAACATGATAACCTGAGCTCCTGCTGCAATTTGGGCATTTAAATAAAGCTCTACTGACCGCGTTATTTTCTCTAACAATTGGTGCATCAATTGAGGCTGCTCATACATCAAAGCCTTAACCTTGCTAAACGTTTTACTACTTCCACCCTCAACCATATAGGTTGCCAATGTCCAAGGACTACCGGAAAAACCAATCAACGGCACGCGACCGCCCAGTTCTCGCCTGATCAAACTGACTGCATCAGTCACATATTGCAGTTCAATCGTAGGATCAGGAATAGGCAATTGCTTTACATCAGCAGCAGAGGCTATAGGCCGTTCAAACTTTGGCCCTTCTCCCTCCACAAAACTCAACCCTAACCCCATTGCATCAGGGATAGTTAAAATATCTGAAAACAAAATAGCCGCATCAAAATCAAAACGCTCCAGTGGCTGCAAAGTTACCTCGCAAGCCAACTCTGGATTGGTGCATAAGTTCATAAAACTGCCCGCTTGCGCCCGTACTTTACGATACTCGGGCAAATACCGCCCCGCTTGCCGCATCATCCAGACCGGCGTTCTATTAACAGGTTGTTTTAATAATGCTCGAATTAGACTATCGTTTTGTAACGCCATGCGACCTCTATATCTTATATGTTAACTACTACCAATAAATTTCATCATTTTCTAAACAGCGCCATAATTTTCTAATGTAGCAACCAAGGTATCAATATCAACAGTTGCTGGCAATTCCGCCCACCCTATTTTAGCTAATAAAATCAAATGAATATTACCATCAATATTTTTCTTATCTCGCCCCATAAAAGCTAAATAATCATCTGTCGACAAATTCTTGGGCGGCGTGGTTGGCAGACCTGCTTGTTGAAAGATAGCGATGATCCTTTCAACAGCACTCGCACTTAAATACCCTAAACGTCTGGATAAATCAGCTGCCTGACAACACCCTATAGCCACCGCTTCACCGTGCAAATAAACACCGTAACCAGAACCTGACTCAATGGCATGCCCAAAGGTATGCCCTAAATTCAAAATCGCTCTAACGCCCGCCTCTTTTTCATCCTCAGCCACGATTTTCGCTTTCGCGAGACAACACCGTTCAATCGCATAACTCAATGCCGCAGAATCTCTTGCCCGTAATGCTGACATGTTTTGTTCTAACCAACTAAAAAAATCAGGATCTCGGATTAAACCGTATTTAATGACTTCTGCTAACCCTGCAGATAACTGCCGATCCTCTAGCGTGTTAAGTACTTGTGTATCAACAACCACACATTCCGGCTGATAAAACGCGCCAATCATATTTTTCCCTAGCGGGTGATTCACGCCCGTCTTTCCCCCTACAGATGAATCCACTTGCGCCAATAATGTTGTTGGCACCTGTATGAAAGGTACTCCCCGTTGAAAACAGGCGGCAGCAAAGCCGCCCATATCACCGACGACCCCTCCGCCCAAAGCGATTAAGGTTGCATTACGCCCATACTGGTTTTCCAAAAAAGTATCAAATATAGTCGTAACTGTATCCATGGTCTTATATTGCTCGCCATCTGGCAACACAAGCGTTTGGACTTGATAAGCAGACAAAGAAACCAAAAGCCTCTCTAAATACAGCGGCGCTATCGTTTCATTTGTCAAAACCAATACCTGTTTTGACTTAATGTGTTGGCAAATAATTTCCGGATTGGCTAATAAATCACCATCAATATAAATAGGATAACTTCGCTCCCCCAAATCAACCTTTAATACTTTCATCTTTTCTAACTCAATCACTTTCAATGGCTGAATCAAACTCAGCTAAAATTAAATTTACCACCATCTTTCCAGACATATTACCGGTATTTACTTTCAAATCAGAACAGGTCGCGTACAACGGTTCACGCTCTTGAAGTAACGCTTCAATCTTCTGTCTTGGATTCTCCGTTTGTAACAACGGCCTTTTAGTATCTTTATGGGTGCGCTCTAATAACTTATTAACCGCACAGCTCAAATAAACAACAAAACCATTTTTAACCAGCAACGCTCTATTTTGCTCATCAAGCACAACGCCACCTCCGGTGGCTAAGACAACCCCTTCTAACTCCACCAATTCTTCGATAATCTTTTTCTCTCGCCGCCTGAATCCAGACTCCCCTTCAAATTCAAAAATTGTCGCGATATCAACACCGGTCTGTTCCTCGATGACTTTATCACTGTCATAAAAAGGAGCGCCCAGTCTTTTGGCCAACTGCCGACCAATGGTTGTCTTACCCACACCCATAGGTCCTATGAGATATATATTTCTTTTCAAGATCATTAAAACGAGTTAGCCACTACATTGCCAATAAAAAAGGGGCATTATGCCCCCTTTTTAACTTTTTATATAGCTGCTTATTATTGAGCGCGCCGGCTGGCAACAATATTAGGGGTTACAAAAACCAGCAACTCCTTTTTATCCTCACTGTCTACATTCTTTTTAAACAGATTTCCAAAAAAAGGAATATTGGCTAAATAAGGAACCCG
>CAJVZC010000032.1 GCA_913019935.1 uncultured Methylococcales bacterium | reverse complement strand
AACCATTGATAAATACCAGCTTGATGATTTATTAGAGCGTAGAACACCGGTGCGGGAACCGCAAGGTTGGGGTGATGTTGCGGTAACGACTAATAAGGACAAGGTAAAAAATCCTGCTCCCCTAGGTGATTCGCCTGTGGAACAAAGCTAGTTTGACAAACCGGACTATTGCCTCTTAAAGACTGATGAAAAAACTAACCTCGCCTAACATACTAAACCCGCAACTGCTTTCTCCTGTTGACCCGCAGATTGAAAAATATATGCGCTCTTTAACCACAGCAACGGATCTCCCGCTACTATCAGCCATGGAACAATTTGCCTATGATAATAATTTTCCCATTGTTGATCGCTTAGTGGGTATTTTCCTGGCATTCCTAAGTAAAACTATCAATGCGCAACGAATCTTTGAATTTGGCAGTGGCTATGGGTACTCAGCCTTCTGGTTTGCACGGGGAATGAGTGCTGACGGGCAATTGTATTGCACCGATGGCGATCCTGAAAATCTGAACCAAGCTAAATATTTTTTACAAGAAAGCGACTATTGGAACAATATTAATTTTCAAACCGGGTTAGCACAACAGATCTTTCACACTACTGAGGGGACATTTGATATTTGTTATAACGATGCTGACAAAGGTGATTACCCTGAAATCTGGACTATGGCACGTGAAAGGATTAATCCTGGCGGATTCTATATTGCCGACAATGTACTCTGGCATGGGCGCGTTGCTTTAGAAAATCCTGTTGATATTATGTCCGGGTGGACAGAGGCTATTCTAGAACATAACAAGATGATTTTCGAAGACCCCGCATTTGATAGTTTTATAAATCCCACTCGTGACGGGGTCATTGTGGCACGTAAGAAATGATTAATTACACCGCAAAGACTAAAACTAAAAATCTCGAATAGGCACGACTGAAATAGCGTTTTTGGGCGACCCCTCGACCAATTTATCACTAAAACTCAGATAGACTAATACTTGGCGCTTTGCATCGTAAAAACGAACCACCTGTAATGACTTAAAAAGCACCGATGTTCTTTTCTTAAAGACTTCTTCGCCATTTTTAAGGTTCTCAGGCAATTGAATAGGGCCGGTTTGACGACAAGCAATAGACGCATCGGAACTATCTTCTGCAAAACCGATAGCACCGGACAACCCCCCTTTCTTAGCACGGCTCAAATAACACGTAGCCCCTGAAATACTCGGGTCATCAAAAGCCTCAATCACTATTTTATCGTTCGGCGAGGTTAATCTAAACTTCGTACTTACTTCACCAATCTCGTCCGCAACTGAAGTTAATGAAAATAATAATAAAACAAACCACGGGCATGCTCGCATTGATCTGGCCTCTTTTAGTCAACAATCATTCTTATAGTAATCTGTTTTAGACACGATATGAACCTATGTGGCTGATCTTTTTATACCCTTGCGAATAAAAAACAGCCATTACTTATCATTCAAATGACGGCAGAACCTAAAGTCGAAAATAAATTCTACGTTAGAAAGAGTTGTTAAACTGAAATTAATGCTAAAGGTCACTGATGGCTAAAAAAAATGGTGCATTACTGTGCTAGCCTTTACCCTCAACATAAGTATGACCCACCCTGACCGTGTCGATAAACACATCAATTATGATGGCATCCCAATATAAGTAAACCAGAGCGCCTCAATATACCTGTCATAAAGAAACCAGCATAAATAAAGAATAGCTATCATTCCCACTATAGCCACTACCACGCCTACCATAGCGAAAACGAGCTGAACTGTATTATCCAGCAACTCTTCTAAAAGTCCTTTATCATCGTCCATAACACAATCCTAAAAACTCACGCCCCATTTTAGCTGATGCGTGGCTATTCGTAACCATCAAACGCCATGGATTATCAATCCTTCCAAACATAACGTCTGATCTTATCGCTATACCCTTCTCAACGTAGACATCAACACCCTAAAAGCCCACGGGCTTAATTCAACATGAGTTTTAATCTATTACTAAGCATTCAACGTTGCCGTCATCGGCTATTATCACACCGATGCTTAAGATGTAATATCTAGAACACCGTTAAGGACAAAGTCAGGTGAATAAGGGTAATTATGAATTGATGCCTCAGTCTCACAACCTGAAAGTACAAGACAGGTATCAATTTCAGACTCAATGCCGGCAATGATGTCCGTATCCATCCTATCCCCTATAATTAACGTATCCTCTCGTTGTTGCCCTAATTTTTTTAACGCGATTCTCATCATCAACGGATTAGGCTTACCGATATAATAAGCTGGCTTTCCCGTTGCTAACTCAATGGGCGCCACCAATGCCTTCGTTGCAGGAATAAGTCCTTGCTCTGAAGGACCTGTTATATCAGGGTTTGTACCGATCAATTTGGCGCCATCACGGACTAGGCGTGAAGCCGTAACCAGTTTCTCATAATTATATGAATGGGTATCACCAATAACAACATAATCAGGGTTGATATTATTCATCGAATAACCGACATCGTAGAGCGCATTAATAATACCGGTTTCACCAATAATATAAGCACTGCCATTTTCTTTTTGAGACGCTAAAAAAGTTGCCGTCGCAAGCGCACTGGTATAGAAATGCTCGTGCCCAACTTCAATCCCTAACCGCGATAATTTTTCCTGTAACTCTCTTGGCGTACGCTCACTCGCATTGGTTAAAAATACATATGATTTATTTTCATTTTTCAACCATTCCACAAATTCTTTGGCGCCCGGCAATAGTTTATTACCGTGATAAATAACCCCATCCATGTCAGAAATGATGCCTTTCTTACCCCGTATTTTTTCTATGATTTCTTGCTTATCTTTAATCATTTCTGAGCATACCTTATAAAAGTTTAAATGCTGCCCACAAGCGTCGCTGCATTTTATAATCGTTCATTATAGGGTATTCGACAAGAATCTATAACCCCGAGCGGCATTTCTTTATCGCGAAAAAACAGTCCCCTGTTTACTTAGCACGAGTCAAGGCATGGTAAATCTTAAAAACCAGAATAGTCGCGGATAAAACAAAGGTAATCACATTCGCAAGAACAATAGCTTTATCTTCAATCAATAAACCATACAGTAACCATAACAAAACACCCAATGTGAAGGTACTGTACATTCCTAAAGACAAGGACTCGGTATCACGCGTTTTAAGCGTTAAATAGGCCTGTGGCAAGAATGAAATAGTCGTACAAAACGCAGCCAAATAGCCAATAACTTCGGGTTCAATACCCATGAAAACACCTTTATAAAAGTAGTCTTGCGATAACTATCACCGCCGTCAGTTAACACTGTTAAAAAAGTCATAACCGTTCAGGTTAACAATAATTATAGGAAATGGCTCACAACGACACCGCTCTTAAATAACTCGATGACGTTAATTAACACAAAGACAAACTTGATCAGACTCTCCTTTTTTTATCAAAAAGAAAATAGCGTTAAATCGGCTTATATCAGGTTACTAAGAATCAATTACCTTTGTAACAACCCCAATATTTTTCAGAAAGGACCCACACTAAAAGGAATATGATCAGCGTAAACAACCCGAGATAATCCAGTGAAAGTGCATCAAAAAAAGCCCCCCCCAGAGCAATACCCCAAGCACCCATGGCAGAGATAAAAAACAATGGCACAGAATAATAACAATGTACTCGATGACATCGCCAGGCATTGCATAAACAAGCCAATCCCATCCAAAAAAACATGCCCCCCCAAACCCATGCAGTGACTTGAACCTGAGAACTCAACAACCTTGACAATAATATCACAGCGGCAGGCACCCCCCAGGCTAACCCTGCGTGCAGCTTATTATTCAAAAAATCGAGTGATTTAATGTCTTTTGAAGGCAATTTCATCTTAAAAAATCACTCTTAAAGCTGTGATTTTCATGACTCAACTACCACTATTTGTGCCATTAATTGCGACCACAACTCCACGCCTAATAGCATCAACCCAATCGCCATAAAAAAACACAATAGAGAAACCATGGCATACCACGTTTTAAAACCTACCGACCGTATGTTACGAAAACCAATATAAGCGCCTATTGCAGTCATAACAAAGGCAAACTCACAAACAAAAAGAACCGTTAACAAAGGTAATACGGCCTCACCTTGTGAAGTTGTGCCGCGACCTATTAAAATAATAAAAATAAGAAATAAGCCAAAACTAAGCCCTATAAAGGGAAACTTAACTAACTTCATTGTCTAAAGTTCCTTGCTTTTTTGTCTGCCGTTAAAAAGAATACCTGTCCACACTATACACTTGAAGGATTCGACCATCCACTCAGATAAAAATCAATAACCGCTTTTACGGCACCAACCGGTGTACGTAAAAACAACAACCCAGACAAAATTTCTCCACAGAAGCTGTGTATAACTTTGTTGATAACCCATTTTAAAGCCACCTAAGAGGCCCAATAAACAGACAACCCATCAAACTGACCACTTTTTGTACAAATTAAAAATTACTTAATAATCAATCACTTATGTGGAACCTAGGCGCAAAACAATAACTTACACCTCTCTACATAGAATTAAGATTAAGTTTATTAAGTATCTGTGGCTAAATTTGTAATCAATGACTTACATTGACCGTCAACTGAGTCACTCGCAGCGATTAAAAGAAGCGTTGATAGAAATTTTTAATTATTTTGAGTCTTGAGCTATCTTAACTTTAGGCGTAGGATCAAATGTACCTTTTAACAAAATATGATCCTTAACTTTGTAATTTTCTTTTTAACACTGGGAGAATGATTAATGTACTGTCAATATGAGACTCATCTCGTCAATCGGAAAAAACTCAACGAGTTATTAACTTGGTTCAAAAATAAAATTAACACCGACTACGAAGTTATTCAGGAAAGCCACCATGATTTCTATGTGATCTTCCGTGACCTGAACGAAAAAAACATTACGCTGGTTCAAAATAAAATAAAAGGTTCTTGCCTGCTACCGAGTTAAGGTGGCCACATCGTAAATTCATTGATTAGCATTACTATTCATTTAATAGTAATGCTAATTTTTTTATCTGCCTTTCTACCGTTGATACCCAACAAAACATGACGTTAATGGGTGTCGCTAAAAAAACACTTAATGACTACCCCTCCATTAAAATTTGACCAAATCCATATCGAAGTTGCTAGAAATGCCTCGGATGACTTTAATCTTTTTCACGATAAGCACAAATGGCTTCAAATCACCCATAATCCTTTTAAGGGCCCTATCGTTCTAGGCTATCAACTCAACACGTTAATTGAATACCAAATTCGGTTATATCGAAAAGCCCACCATGAAAATAAGATTATTGCCGAAAACAACTTACGATTTAGTAATTATCAAATCACTTTTGTTAACGCTCTGCGAACGGAAACACCGTTTAATTTAGAAATAAAAAAAACCCTGATAAGAACGATTCCTCATTTAACATTAGGCAATCGTATTGCCATTAAATCAGATGGAGACACTATTTTATTAGGCTTTAAGAAAGAAACCCAACACCCCCTATTCCTAGAAGGAATCACTTTTGATAGCTTACCCAACTTAGCAATTATTCCGGATAAAACTTATGTCCCCGGAACTGATTACTTTCTTAAACGGAAAATCCTAAACAACGGTAACGTCAAGAACTTTCTATCCGC
Organism: uncultured Methylococcales bacterium; assembly: GCA_913019935.1. Classification (GTDB taxonomy): domain Bacteria; phylum Pseudomonadota; class Gammaproteobacteria; order Methylococcales; family Methylomonadaceae; genus OPU3-GD-OMZ. The sequence goes on along the minus strand of CAJVZC010000032.1, from coordinate 3,251 downwards.
CTCATTAGCCGAACAATCAGATTATTTTGATGAATTAATCCATCTCGCCAAATACCCTGAAATATTCCCTTGTAGCTTAGCGTCAGGAGCTCTGTTAGAAAAAGCACACCTAGAAAACCATGATTTCAAACAAAACCCCATGGTGTATACCTCTCACGAAATTTCTGTCGACCGTCAATATTTAAAAACACTTAAAAATGGTGATGTCCTCACCATTTTAGTGAAACAACACCCCGAATCCGCATCCAACACGCTCAATCAAACAAACATCAGGTTACGCTCCTATGACTGTTTCGGGTTACTTGAAAATAATAACGTCCTATTCAGAGTCACGATGAATTTAGTCCCATTAGCCGGCATACTGGAAACGCTAAGAAAAAAAAGGCTAATCCATGTTGGGTAGAAAGCCACCGACACCCGGAAAGAGAAACGAATGACATTATAAAAGAAGGGATCTTCCTAACCAACGTCTCAATGATTTCGTTATGGGTCGAAGTCCCTCGTTAATGACCCTTACTATGCTGCTCTTAAAACGATACACCAACTTGAACCCATAACACCTGCTTATCGGTTTTATGGGTTTGAGCATCATAATAAGCATATTTGGTTAATACCTTGTAGTGTTTACCCCATTTCTTAATCGCCACAAAATCATACTCCTGCCCATAATCAATCCGCCCCGTATCATCATCAAAGTCATGATAAACAGCTCTTAAGTCAAAACCCATTACACGTGTACTGATAGAACCATAAATATCTCTTATCCCTGCACTGGGCGTGGATAAAAATTGATCAGCCCAACCCTGATGTGCATGTAAGGTTGACAGTGGCGTTGAAAAACCATAACCATCTCGACCACCTAATTGTTCCCAACCCACTTTGGCTGTTACCTTTAATGCCGAAGCCCCGAGGACTAAATGGAAATAATCCAACCCCCTAATGGCGTTAGGATTATTAGCATGATCACTCTGGTTAGCATATTCAACCGTATAAAGCGCTCTAAATAAATCAGAAAATTGATAGTCGCCATCAAAACGAACGCCATGCGTTTGTGTTGACTTTACGTTATCTGCAACATTATCGTTGTAATGCAACCAATACGAATAGCCCACTAATGTACCGACCCTTGGAACGGTATACCCCACATTAATAAACTGCGAATCCATTTCCGTACTGAGTGATTTGACATCCTGGATTTTGGTAATATACCCCGCCGTTATCTCCATATCAGGAACCAACGAACTGGTTAACACCGCCGCATCATAGGTCTGCTCCATTTGACGCCAAAGCAAGTTACCGATAAACCGTTCATTATCTAATTTTATCCTTTGTCGACCCATCTTGAGGTTACTCTCAAACAAATGATAATTAACCCAAGCCCGATTTAATTCATGTTGTTGTGGGTCTGCTACCGTTTCATAATGAGTCTTACCATTTCTAAGGCTGTTATAAGTATTGGCGCCAAAATCTTGATTGCCTTCATACTCGGCATATAACTTAAAACCTTGAAAGGTTGGTGTGAGGTAACCTATTCTTGACCGAATAGTAGATGCATTGCCTACCGATTTTACAGCACTATCCGTATCAACATGTTCAAACCGATAATTTAAATCGACCTTAATTTGACCATACTTTCCTTTATCACCCACCTTTAAAATATTTTCAACAGACTGATTAAAATCAGTCACTTCAACGCCATAAAGCAACGGCGAAAATAAAGGTAACGCTATTAAAATAAAGAACCTCGCTGCCCTAACTCTGAAAATATTCATGTGTGCCTTCCGCTCTACTGCAATCAATTTTGTTCCATTATTAATTATTGATCTACCGATCATCATCGAAAAAAGCTTTAACCTCGACATCAATCACATTTTTAAAGCGACTGACTACTCCATGATTTAAGTACTTGAACCCATTCAGGGCGATCGTTTAAACAAGGAATTAATGTCAGTGAATCACCGCCTGCCTCCTTAAAGACATCTTGACCTCGTATCGCAATTTCTTCCAACGTTTCTAAACAATCCGTCACAAAAGCCGGGCAAATCACTAATACCTTTTTACACCCTTCAGCGGCTAAATCGCGCAAACGATCTTCAGTATTCGGCCCTAACCATTTTGCCCGCCCAAGACGCGACTGAAAAGCGACTGAGTATTGCTCAGGCAATAAACCTGCAACTGCAGCAAAACATTCTGTGGTCCGAAGTACCTGGTGACGATAACAGCTTTTATGAAAACTACTGTTGGTATTACAACAATCAGTCTGTTGTAAACAATGTTGCCCCGACACATCAAGCTTCATAATATGCGATTCTGGAAGCCCGTGATAACTGAAAACAATATGATCGTAAGGTTTCTCCAAATAAGGTCTGGCACTATTAACTAACGCGGTAATGTAAGCAGGGTTTTCATAAAAAGGCTCAACCACCGATAATTTAATCGTCAACTTATGCTTTTTAATAACCCGTTGCGCTTCTCGAATAGAGGTGGTCACTGTACTTTGTGCAAAATGTGGATATAAAGGGATAAAAAGTATCTCTTCAATAGCTTTTGATTTTGCAATCGTTAATATTTTCCTTTCTATGCTTGGCTGACCGTAACGCATAGCCATCTCAACGGGAATGTTCAACTGTGCCTGTACTTTTTCCCGCAATTGATTAGAAATAACTATTAACGGCGACCCCGTTGGTAACCAAATACTTTGATAGGCTTTTGTTGAAGACTCGGGTCGCGTTGGCAGCACCAACAAACTGACCACCAAACGCCGTAACCACCACGGTAATTGAATCACATAAGCGTCCATTAAAAACTGGTTGAGATAGTTTCTCACTGCTTTCACTTCAGGTTTTTCAGGTGAACCCAAATTCACCAACAGAACGGCTCTTTTTGACATTATTTTGATTTCTCAGCTGAACGCATAGCGCTTAAATTAATATCGTTACCATTATAATTATTTACTTAAAACAGTACCAACTAATCAAACCTTTATCACTATTAAAGCGCCTAAAAAAGCCCTTGCAACAACCCAAACATCAACTAACTTTTTAATGTTTCCTGAATTTCCAAAAAAGATAACTATTTTAAGCCCTGATTAATAGGTACTAAGGCTAACTAAACAAAACGATGTCTGCATATAAAAAACCTTCAGCACAGCCCTTCTGGATGCCTTTCAAACACAATTTACATAATTTTTTCCTACTGGGTGTACTCTTTGGGCTCTTGTTTCCCATGGGCGCAATGGCACTCTTATTAAG
>CAJVZC010000031.1 GCA_913019935.1 uncultured Methylococcales bacterium | reverse complement strand
GAATTAATTACTGCAACTTGCCGAGAAAGCTCTTTATCGTTAACTTTCTCTTTAACACTTTCAGATAAATTACTCATACCGGGTAATTTCTCCACCAAAGAACCAACGCCCCCCATACTCTGCATTTGTTGCAATTGATCTCTAAAGTCTTCCAAGGTAAACGTCTGACCTTTTTTAACTTTCTTCGCAAGTCGTTCGGCTTTCTTCTGATCAACCTTGCGCTCAACTTCTTCGATCAGACTGAGCATATCGCCCATACCGAGAATACGAGAAGCCAAACGATCCGGGTGAAATAACTCTATTTCGTCCGTTTTCTCACCGGTACCGATGAATTTAATGGGTTTTCCGGTAATATGGCGAATCGATAATGCTGCACCACCACGCGCATCACCGTCGGCCTTAGTCAGCACAACGCCGGTTAACGGAAGCGCTTCATCAAATGCTTTTGCCGTATTAGCCGCATCCTGCCCGGTCATACTATCAACCACAAAGAGTGTTTCAATCGGATTGATCGCCGCATGAAGACCTTTAATCTCAGTCATCATTTCATCGTCAATAGCTAAACGCCCTGCCGTATCAACAATCAGTACGTCTAGAAATTTACGTCGTGCTTTATCAATAGCATTATTAGCAATATCAATTGGTTTTTGCGAAACATCGCTTTCAATAAACTCCAATGACAGATCATTGGCCAATGTTTCTAATTGCTTGATTGCCGCAGGTCGATAAACATCGGCACTCACAACACCCACTGATTTTTTATGGTTTTCCTTCAGCCAACGTCCTAATTTTGCAACGGTCGTGGTTTTACCCGCCCCCTGCAAACCCGCCATTAAAATAACTGCTGGCGGATTAGTTTTAAAATTCAGGCCTTCATTCGCCCCACCCATCACAATCATGAGTTCGTCTTGAACGATTTTCAATAAGGCTTGGCTGGGCAGAAGACTGGTCTCAACCTCGGTTCCCAATGCCCGCTTTTTCACGCCACTAATAAAGGCCTGAACCACAGGTAAAGCAACATCGGCTTCTAACAAGGATAAACGAATCTCACGCAACGTATCCTTAATATTATCTTCAGTAAGACGCCCCTGCCCGCGGACGACTTTAAGCGTTTTCGTTAAACGATCGGTTAAATTTTCAAACATAATAGACGAACACCTTCACAACTCTTAAACTATGACTCACATAGAACCCAAACAGGTTATAATTTTCAGTTACCCTAAGGATGCAACATTGCCCCTTAGTAAATTATAGCTTTACCGTAAAAACAACTATTATGACAGACTAATCCAATAAGGACAGCCTTAATGATTCATACATTAATCAATAACCTGACTATTATCAGTTATTTATTAAGTGCTTTTTTAATTGCCAAGAACAAAAATACACCCCATACCGGTTTATTTCAGCATCTTCATCCACTCACACTCGGTTGGATTGCTGTGCTGTTACACACGACGACAGTCACGCAACAATTATTTACGCCTGAAGGCTTAAATCTCAATTTCTTTACCGCAGGCTCACTGGTTTCCAACATTCTTGTCTGGCTATTCCTGTTAGCGACATTAACACGCTCTCCCATCGATAAATTAGCCATAGCGATATTTCCAATTGCTGCGCTCATGGTAGGTCTGCAGAGCCATATTGAAATCAAACCGCAAATTCTGGCTAATCATGCTTGGCAAATGAATCTTCATATTCTTACGTCTATTATCGCCTTCAGCCTTTTTAATATAGCCGCTTTCCAGGCTGTCTTACTCGCGATACAAGACCACCAACTTCATAGCCACCGCCCACACAAACTGGTACTTTCATTGCCCCCCTTGCAAACGATGGAACTCTTATTATTTCAAATGATAGGGACAGGCATGCTCTTTTTATCGGGCTCCCTACTCAGCGGCTTTTTCTTTCTTGAGGATCTTTTTGCACAACACCTGGCTCACAAAACAATCCTGTCACTTCTAGCGTGGATTGTCTTTGGCATCTTATTATCCGGTCGTATTCGTTATGGGTGGCGTGGAAAAAAAGCCATCCGCGGTACTATTATTGGTTTTATCTTTCTGACACTGGCTTATTTTGGCAGCAAACTGGCCTTGGAGTTAATCCTACAACGGGTCTAACCACAAATCCTACCCCTCGACAGATTTTTCGCCATCCTTAATGGCATTAATAATATTAGTGGTTGAATGACCTTCAATAAAAGACAATATTTTAACTTCACCGCCATTTGCAAGCACACTTTCATGGCCCGCAATTTCTGTAATATCCTGATAATCACCGCCTTTAACCAATATATCTGGCAATAGTCTATCGATAATGACTTGAGGCGTATCTTCACTAAAAGCCACCACCCAATCCACACAGGTTAAGGCCGCCAACATTTCCATTCGTTGCGCTAAGCTATTCACCGGTCTCGTTGGACCTTTTAAACGCCGTACTGATTCATCACTGTTTACTAAAACAACCAGACGATCCCCTAACTCCCGAGCCTGCTGTAAATAACGAACATGGCCTGGATGTAAAATATCAAAACACCCGTTAGTCGCAACAACAATTTCATTATTTTTATGCGCCTGATCCATTGCAGACTCTAACTCCGCCACTAAAACAACACCACCGTGAGTCAGCCGCCGCCCTTCTAGCGCTTGAGCCATTTCGGCCGTACCCACTACTGCCGTGCCCGATTTACCGACCACAATGCCCGCTGCCGTATTCGCCAACCATGTTGCATTCGCCAATGATTCATTAGCGGCCAGACTCGCCGCCAACACTGAAATGACCGTATCTCCAGCCCCTGTCACATCAAAAACATCTCGCGCCTGAGTTGGCAAGTGCACGGGTTCACGCCCATGCTCCAACAAGGTCATGCCATGTTCACTGCGTGTAATCAACAACCCAGACAATTCCAATTCTGCCATCAAGTGGTAGCCTTTTTCGACCAATACATCCTGATCAGGACAAGGTCCGACAACGCCTTCAAACTCGCTTAAATTAGGCGTCATAATCGTTGATTTTCGATAACGTTCAAAATCAACGCCTTTAGGGTCAACCAATGCAGGCTTGTTATACCGTCTGGCCAATGCGATTAACTGCTCCACTTGTGCCAAAGTTCCTTTTCCGTAATCTGAGAAAATAACCGCATCGGCTTGCTCGATTAGCTCAGGGCAAACAGTCAGCAGTTGATCACTGCTAAATTGTTGAAAATCTTCCTCAAAATCAAGACGAATGAGTTGTTGATTTCGACTCATAACCCGCAACTTTGTGATCGTAGGGTATTCGTCTAAGGTAATAAAACAACACCTTACTCCGGCATCCGTTAAAATTGTCGTTAACGTCTCAGCCGACTCATCCTGACCGCAATAACCCACCAACGTAACATCCACACCTAACGCGGCTAAATTTAACGCGACATTACCGGCCCCTCCCGGGCGAAATTCACGATCATTAACATGGACAATAGGCACCGGTGCTTCTGGCGAAACTCGAGACGTTGAGCCATGCCAATATTGATCAAGCATTAAATCACCGACCACTAAAACTTGCGCAGAAGTAAACCCAGGTAACTGCATTATCTGTAATCCCAGCTAAAAAAGAATTCAAAATACCATAATAACCCTACCTAACACCAGCCTATGCTTAACCCACACAAAGTAACAACACAGCACTAACTCGGCTATTCGCTCAAATGCTATGATAGAATTATTATGTTCATTTTAGCATTAAGGATACCTCCATGAAGGTCACTATCTACCACAACCCCCGTTGCAGCAAATCACGCCAAACACTACAACTCCTACAAGACCAAGGCATAGAGCCTGAAATCATAAAATATCTGGAAACACCACTCAGCGCCGAAGAAATCAGTAGCATTTTAACTAAACTGGCTATTGAACCCCGGGCACTACTACGTAAAGGTGAGCCTGATTATAAATCTGCCGGTCTGAATGATACTTCGCTCGACTCAGAGACTCTTATTAGAGCCATGGCTGAACACCCTAAACTTATCGAACGCCCCATTGTTTTAGCAAACAATAAAGCCGCCATTGGCCGCCCTCCAGAAAACGTCCTCACTATTTTGTAAGTTCTCTCGAACAACCCTAAAAGACAACCTCTCACCCCAAAATACATCACATGGATACACAGATACTCATCCTCTATTACAGCCGACATGGTTCAACGATTGATATGGCTCAGCAAATTGCCCGCGGCGTTGAATCCACACAAAACGTCACTGCAATAATCCGTACCGTTCCAAATCTATCCTCGGTCTGTGAAGCGACTGAAGATAGCATTCCCGAACAAGGTGCGCCTTACGCAACGCTTGAAGATTTAAAAAACTGTCATGGTTTAGCACTGGGTAGCCCCACTCATTTTGGCAATATGGCGGCACCGCTTAAACATTTTATTGATAGCACAACTGAACTGTGGTTTGCTGGCGCACTGACTGGAAAACCCGCCGTCGTTTTTACCTCCTCTAGCAGTATGCATGGTGGCCACGAAAGTACATTGTTATCCATGATGTTACCGTTGATGCACCAAGGCATGATGATTATGAGTGTACCTTGCGGTGAACCCGCCTTACGGGAAACACAAACCGGCGGCACACCCTATGGACCTAGCCACCTCGCTCGCCACGGCCAACCGTTAAGCGACGAAGAAAAAACTTTATGCCAACTCATGGGTCAACAATTAGCCCAAACAGCTCATCGACTTAACGCCTTATGACACTCAATAAACAAACTTACTACACCTTAGCGCTCAGCGCCTACTTTAGCCTTTTTGCTTTACTTATGGCCTGGCATACACTGCTGATGCCATCAGTACGATTTCCAACCGCATTAGTACTCATTGTTACCGTGTCGCCACTTCTGCTTCCGTTACGTGGCTTTCTTAACGGCCGCTCCAAAAGTACCGCCTGGATGGCCTATGTCAGTTTATTGTATATAACCCACGGCCTGGTCGAAGCCATGGCTAATCTCGCTGAACGTTGGTATGCCACCGGCGAAGCCATTCTTGCCCTAACCTTATTCCTAAGCGCTACATTTTATGTTCGCTCAAATGGTAAATAGCCTAAGCAATGAGCAAACAATTACCCCTTGATTTCATACACCGAAGCAACCAAAGTTTTGACGACTATTTCTCCGGTGAAAACGAAGAGGTTGTCAGCCATTTAAAGCAATGTAGCGATAAAAAAGGCGAACCCTTCATCTTTGTCTGGGGACCCGCCGGCACAGGAAAAACACATTTATTACAAGCCTGCTGCCAACAAACTGCGCAAACAGGAGACCATACCTTCTATTTAGAATTAAAAAGCGGCCAACTCCCAGACCCCAGCATCCTTGACGGACTAGAAAACTTAGCACTAGTTTGTATAGATAATATTCATTTACTCTATGAGATCCAACATCACCAAGAACACTACTTTAATTTTTTCAACCGTATTACCGAACAAGGTAACCAACTCGTTGTCAGCGCTAACTGCTCACCCACACAATTAAACATCCCCTTAGCAGACCTTAAAACTCGACTCAACTGGGGACTTACCTTAAAACTAGATCGCCTAAGCGATACCAACTTAATGGTTGCACTTAGTCATAAAGCGCATCGCATGGGTTTTGATATTTCTCCGCAGGCTGCAACTTTTATTTTGTCTCGCTATACGCGCGAACTAACTGACTTCTGGGCCCTGCTGAATATTCTGGACCACGCCACCTTATCCGCGCAACGTAAGGTTACGGTTCCTTTTTTAAAAGAAACACTGAATCTATGACCACTGCTTTAGTCTTTGGCACTGGCGCTATCGGCGGTTTCTACGGCAGCCTTTTAGCCCGACAAGGGGTTCAGGTTTCTGTCGTTTGCCGCTCTGATTATAGCCACATCAAACAACACGGCTTTCAAATTAACAGCCACGAATTAGGCCAATGGTCTTTTCAACCCGAGCAAACATTTAATTCAACAGCCGCTGTGAAAACGTCTGTTGACTACCTGTTGGTTTGCACCAAGGTTCTCGATAATCTTGATCGAGTGAAACTCATTAAACCGGCTGTAGGCCTAAAAACCACGATCGTGCTGATTCAAAATGGCATTGCCATTGAAGATGAAATCATCGCCGCTTTTCCAGATAACGAGGTGGTCAGCGGGCTCGCTTTTATTTGCAGTAATCGCATTAGCCCGGGTGAAATTGAACATTTGGCCTATGGACGGTTAACGCTCGGAAACCTACCGTCAGGTTTTAGCGAAAAAACCCGATGCCTGGCAACATTTTTTAAAGATGCTGGCATAGAGTGTCAATTAAGTGAATCCATTACCAGCGCACGGTGGCAAAAATGTATTTGGAATGCCCCTTTCAACCCCTTATCGGTCCTCTCGGGGGGCCTCAGCACACAAACTATTTTACAAACCCAAGAACCCTTAATACGCGCCATCATGCAAGAGGTTTTTACCATTGCCACAGCCTTAGGTCACAAACTCCCTGAAGATATCATTGAAACCAACATTAACCATACCCAACACATGCCACCCTACAAAACCAGCATGCTACTAGACTATCAGGCCGGTCGTCCCATGGAAATTAATGCTATTTTAGGCAATACGATCAAAGCGGCTGCGCACACAAATACTGAATGTCCGCACTTAAAAACGCTCTTTGCCTTACTGCAACTTAAAGAACTAACTGAATCTGTTAAGCGCTCAGAAACGCCTAGGGCTAGCCAAAATACTTTGGGTTAAAGTCTTAGAAAAGCAGCCTCATTACCTCTGTTTGAGCGGCTATCGCTAAGATTTAATTAACCTCGTAAGTTCTTTTGGTTGAACCGGTTTTGAAAACAAATAGCCCTGAAACTGGTCACAACCTAAAGCCATCAATATCGAATGTTGCCCATCATTCTCTACCCCTTCAGCGACCACTTCCATGCCAAATGTTTTAGCCATCGCGATTATTGCCTGAGTAAAGGCTAAATTATCTTCATTAGTTGCAATATCCGTAATAAAACTTTGGTCCACTTTGACCTGAGAAAATGGCATTCGCTTAAAATTAGTCATTGACGCATAACCGGTACCAAAATCATCCAGTGAGAAACGATAACCCTGGCTGACTAACTTCACGAACTTTTCTTGCAAAGAATCAAAATCCTCTAGACTTATACTTTCGGTCACCTCTAAAATAATAGTGTTAGGAAAAACACTGTACTTGTTCGACAGGCTATTGAGCATATTAATAAAGTCATCCTGCATCAGTTGCTTAACACTGATATTAATCGATACCTTCGGTAGTTCTAAATCCTCTGCTTTCCAGGCTGTAATTTGTTTAAAAACTGACTCTAAAACCCATCTCCCTATCGCTTCAATCCGGCTATGTTGTTCGGCTAACGAAATAAAGATACCGGGAGGCAACAAACCTAAGCGCGGGTGCTGCCAACGAATGAGAGCTTCAGCACCCACTAGCTCATTGTTTTGATTATATTGCAGTTGATAAAGCATAAAAAATTGTTCATCAAAGACGGCTTGATCAAGTGACTCTATAATTTTCATTTGCTTCATTAAGCTCTTATGCATCGTTTGGGTATAAACAGCAATCGAATTCAGTGGATTTTTTTTTGCCTGATACATCGCTGAATCTGCCCACATAAGAATATCATCAACACAATCGTCCCTATGAAAATGGCAGATACCTACACTGGCTAAAACAGCCACTTTATGCTTGCCGATCATCATAAACTTACTCAGGTTTTCAACTAAACCCTGAGCGATGGCTTTTGCATCTTTAGTGACTTTTTCTGGATCTACCCGACTTGAAGCGAGGAGCACAAGAAACTCATCACCCCCCAAACGACAGACCAAATCACCCTCTCTGATATTCGAAGATAACCGCTGTGCGATAACTTGTAGCAACTCGTCACCGATATGATGCCCTAAACTATCATTCACCAATTTAAATCGGTTAAGGTCTATAAAAAACAACGTACCGACTTGATCATCAGATATTTCAAGCGCCAACCGTTTTTTTAAAAAATCGATAAAATAACGACGATTAGGTAAGCCTGTTAATTCATCCATAAATGCAGCTTGATAGTAACGCTCTTTCTCTTTATTACGTTCGGTAATATCCCTGATAAAAGCACTAAACATGACCGTGTTGGTTATTTTTATCGGGCTGATAACTATCTCTATCGGAAAAACATGGCCGTTCTTATGGAGTCCTTCTATCTCTATACGTTTATTAAGAACAACCTGCTCACCTGTTGCCACATAGTTCGTCAACGCCTGATGATACTGGTCACGAGAATTTTCAGGAAAAATAAAGTCAGCCATTTTATGACCCAGAATTTCTGCTTTACAATAGCCAAAAATAGCCTCACAGGTCTTATTAAAATTAATAACACAACCCAACTTATCAAGCATGATAACGCCATCAAATGCTGAGTCTAAAACTTTGCCTCTTTGCAAAGACAAGCCCTCATGACGAGAAACGGCTCGCTCTAGTTTATCTTTTTGATAGCCTCCGAATGCTGCAAAAATTCCTAGAAATATCGGTGCAGTATCAATTATCCATAATAAGGTATTCTGGTCATGAATAAGTCCAATTTGCTGAAAGGTCCATTCTCCACTAGACCATAACAATAGACAGATCGCGCCCAATGGAAACAAGAAGCCAAACAAAACGCCATACATTGCGTATTTATTTAACTGCATTGCAAAAAATTTTGAAAATAAATGCTGCATAAGTCATTAGGAATAAGCCATAAAAGATAAAACAACCATCACTCAATACGACTCCTTAACAAAGACGTTACTGCCTGAACGCCTAAGGGTTTTGCAAACAAATAACCCTGATAACCGGTACACCCTAGTTTATTTAAAATATCTAATTGCGCTTGTGTTTCCACACCTTCAGCAACCACCTCTAATTTCAGTGATCGGGCCATCGCTAACACCACTTCAACAATCGCTAAGCTATCCTCATTAGAATCCATATCGTCAATAAAACTCTTATCAATCTTAACCTGACTAAACGGCAGTCGTTTAAAGTGCGTCATCGACGCATAGCCGGTGCCAAAGTCATCCAATGAAAACCGGTAGCCTTGGGCTTTTAAGGCTTCCAAAACCGTATTAATTAAATTAAAGTGCTCAATATCAGCACTTTCAGTAATCTCAAAAACAATCCCTTCAGGGTTAATACCGTATTGCTC
>CAJVZC010000030.1 GCA_913019935.1 uncultured Methylococcales bacterium | reverse complement strand
ACTACATTAACATTCTAGCTCACCGAAGACACAAGGTTTCATGGACTGACCCTGATAGTGTCACCGTTTGGTTGGCTGTCTTTTATCCGTAACTACCCCAATAACCACAGGGTATTACAAAGCCTTTCTCATTTCATTGCGGTGCCGTTTATACGCTATAGAAAAAAGATCGGCGACCATCATGAAGAAAAAAAATTGAATGCAGTTGTGGCAATAGCTAATCACATTTAATTACATCAAAACCAAGAAGCCGTGGCTACAACAACAAAGGTGACAGCAACACCATAAAGAAGCGCCCTCACTAAATGCTTTTTTGTGATTGATGTAGAATGAACATTAGACTTGTCATGTTTTAAATTATTCATACGATTACTCATAAATTAAGCAAAGTTGGTCAAATGCGGCAAACTTTTCGTTTCTTGTAAAGAATTTAAGCCGCTTCTTTTTTATCTTCAATAACTTCTTGAGTTGTATTAACCGTTATTTTACGTGGTTGTAATGCCGCTGGAATTTCCCTAACCAACTGAATAGTCAGGAGCCCATTAGCAACTGTAGCATCAGTGACTTCAACATACTCGGCCAAATTGAATTTACGTTCAAATGATCTTGTAGCAATACCTTGATAAAGATATTTTCGAGTATCTTCATCGGTTTGTTTCTTACCCGATACAGTTAAAATTCCATTTTCAACTTGAAGATCAAACTCATCCTCTGAAAAACCAGCAACCGCTAAGGTAATGGCATAATGGTGCTCGTCCATTGCCTCTATATTATAAGGGGGATAATTCGGTACGGCTTTATCTGTACTCAGTGCTGAATCAAATAAAGATGCAAAGTGATCAAAACCAACAGAACTACGGTATAGGGGTGTTAAATCAATTCTAGTCATCAGATATTCTCCTTGAGAAGCAATATATTTAGAAATAAAAGTCATGCTCTACATTTAGACTTATGCTTACTCAAAATATGGGGGCGGTCGATTTATTTTTCAAGCGTTATTTCACAAAATAACAACACACTATTTCTTCCAAATTATAATCATAGGCGAGTCGCTATGATTGCGGGCAGTGTAAGTACTAAGGAACCTTTTATGATGACTATTAATCTTTAGTGTTGAATAATATTAACAGAGACAGGCGTTATAGATAATATTGAATAATTTAGGCTGTATCACTGTCTAAAGGTAGACACTAAAAAAACATAACAAGAGGAAAGCGATGTTAAGAATAATTGATATAGGCATTGAAAATGCCACTGCCTTTTGTATTTTAGGAAAAATCACCAAAGCGGATATGTCAGTTGTACTTTTAAATGCGAAAGAAAAAACAGAACATTATGGAAATATTGTCATCTATGAAGAAATACAAGGTTTCGAAGGGATTGAGCTTTCAGCTATTATCGAAGAATTTAAATATTTGTTCGAAATAGGCATATCAAATATCTCAAAGGTTGCGGTTGTCACAGACAAAAAATGGATAATGAAGGTCGCTAGCCTTGAAGCAAAAATTTTTAGAAATATTGACATAAAGTACTTCCGATTCAATGAAAAACCACTTGCCATTACGTTTTTAAAGAATGCTTAACATGCCCCTTTCTCTTCAATTGTTGTGGGAAAACTTTAGGATAATGGGCTGATCAAAGGTCAAATATAGATCCCTAATAAAGTTTGCCTTGTTAAGGCTTGTTCAGTTCATAGGAGTCCTTAATCAATACAATAGTGACTAATGTTTCTGAACCCACTCGTTGACTAATTTTTGCGATTCTTCTCGTTGTGCTTCGGTCATATTTTTGGCAATGATAGCTCTATTTTTTTCAGCATCGTTATGACCACTTATTGCTGAAACCGTCCACAGCATATGCGCCATAACAAAGTCTCGTGGAACTGCTTGTCCTTGCGCATACAACAACCCTAACTCATATTGGGCATTAGCAACACCTTGCTCTGCTGCTTTTCTATACCACTTGACTGCTTCACTATAATTCTGAGGAACACTTGTTCCATGCGCATAGACACGTCCTAAAGCAGTTTGTGCTTCAGCATGCCCCTGTTTGGCTGACTTCGTATACCACTTGATAGCTTGTTTGTAATCCTGGGGTACACGTTGTCCTTGGTCATACATGATTCCTAAATTATATTGAACATCAGCATCTCCCTGATCAGCTTTCTTTTCACAGTGACCCATATCGGCATCCCAACAATATTGATTCTGAAGCCATTTAGTGGTTAAGTCTTTTGCTTTTCTTATTTGTTCGGGTGTCATTTTTCTGCTAACAAGAGTCTTTTTTATTTTAGCATTCTGATTGCCTGTTTTGGCAGCCACATTAAAAAACAGGTAGGCCTTTATATAATCTTGTGAAATACCTGTGCCTTTGAAATACATCACGCCTAGATTATTTTGTGCATCAACATGCCCTTGTTGTGCTGATTTTTGAAACCACTTTACAGCTTCTTTATTATTCGCTTCAACACCTTGTCCTTTAACATACATCCAGCCTAATTTATTTTGTGCATCAACATTCCCTTGTTGTGCTGATTTTTGAAACCACTTTAGAGCTTCTTTATTATTGGCGTTAACGCCCTGTCCTCTGATATACATCCAGCCTAATTTGTTTTGTGCACTAACATTTCCTTGTTCTGCTGATTGCTGAAACCATTTTATGGCTTCTTGATAATCTGGTGAGATTCCTTTCCCCTGGAAATATATCTGTCCTAAATTGTATTGCGCATGAACATGACCTTGCTCTGATGATTTTGTAAACCATTTTATGGCTTCTTGATAGTCCTGTGATATCCGTTTCCCTTTAACATACATCCAGCCTAATTTATTTTGTGCATCAGCATTCCCTTGTTCTGCAAGAATCATATGTCTTTGAAATTCACCGCCAAAAATTGATAATGTTCCCTGTTTTAGGGAGCATCCATTCATCAAACAAACGATGAATATCATAGTCAGTAAAAGCTTCATTTTCGTAGTTTTATCCCTAAACCTGATGCCATTAACTTTAATATAATCAACATCTAGCATACACCCAAATATCTTTTTTACTCAAGACCTCAGACATAACAATCGCTCTACCTTTTTCCAAATCAGCATTTATTAGAATCATGGGGGTTATCAATTTATAAAGAGCACACAACCGATAGTTATTACCGCATCATGTTAGGTTGTAAAAGAAAGTATTCTATGGGGATTTTTTTGTACAATAACAGAGCTGTTTCAAATGAGTTGTTAGATCAATGCGTGTTAAAAACGATAGTTTTACTTAATGGATGCTTTTATGAATTCACCCAATGATAAATTAGATAGTGTTGTTGCTGATGCACGACGTGCCCGTGAGCAACGGGATACGGGTTATCGTGAGCGGGCCTTAAAAATGTATCCGCATATCTGTGGGCGTTGTACACGGGAATTTGACCGTAAGAACCTTCATGAGCTTACCGTGCATCACCGTGACCATAATCATGATAATAACCCTTCTGATGGCAGCAACTGGGAATTATTGTGCTTGTATTGCCATGATAATGAACATCAACGACAACTTGAGGCACAACGCGGTGGAGGACCGTCTGATCGTACTACTACACCCGGTGCCACCCATAACCCGTTTGCAAATTTAAAGGATATGTTAGATAAAAACAAAGGCTGAGCACTTGTAAGAGCACATTTTTTTGTGAAAAACGCTGTTTTAAGCGCTTATTCACACAGGCGTAAGACTGCATCTGATCAACGTTCTGTGAACTAATGAGTCTAATTACATAAGAGAACGTTTTAGTTTATGGGTAACTTTGTGGCAAAAACAATGGTGAAAGAAAAAAGAAATGTGTAAATGTCTCAACAGCTATTGATGGACGCTTATTTTACGGGGTTAGATACAGGCTATTAACAACTTAAATGGAGCAGAAATTAAATAACATCATCGCGACTTGTTTTCTTAAGAGAAAAATTGTACATATATCCTTATGAGTCAACAATACGATTGCTGTGTTTATTTGGGCGATGAATTAGCCGCTTATGGGTTTGGTAATGACCACCCTTTTGGTCCTCAACGTCATCATGTTTTTAAACAGGCGTTTTATCAACAAGCCCTGCAAAAAAAAGTGGCTGTACTAGAGCCAAAATCTGTTGACCAAAAAATATTGGAATTGTTTCATACCCACGCCTATGTTGAACAAGTTAAACAACAATCTAAGTTCGGTATAGGTTATTTGGATCAAGGTGACACGCCTGCATTTATCGGCATGTATGAAGCGGCCTCTACGGTTGCGGGTTCTGTCTGTGATGCAATAGATCGCATTATGAAAAAAGAATATAAACGTGCCTTTATTCCTATCGCAGGCTTGCATCATGCACGCCGCCATATTGCGGCAGGTTTTTGCGTATTTAATGATTGTGGCATTGCTATTGAATATTTACGTGCACAACATGATATCCGGCGTGTTGCTTATGTTGATATTGATGCACACCATGGCGATGGGGTGTTTTATAGTTTTGAAGACGATCCTGAAGTGATCTTTGTTGACTTACATGAAGATGGCCGTTTTCTATACCCTGGCACCGGTTCAGAATCTGAAACTGGGCTAGGAACTGCAAAAGGGAGCAAACTCAATATACCTATGGCGCCTCATGCCAGTGATGCTGATTTTATACACGCTTTTGAACAAGCAGAGCAGTTCCTGGTCACACAGGATGCTGATTTTATTCTCTTACAATGTGGTGCAGATAGTATACAGGGAGACCCCATTACCACCTTGTCATACAGTGAAAAAGCACATGCTTATGCGACCCAAAGGCTCTATAAATTAGCTGATGAGATGTGCGAGGGTAGATTGTTAGCGATGGGTGGTGGGGGTTATAACCATGACAATATTGCTAAAACCTGGACCGCTGTCGTCAACGAAATGGCCTAGAATTAATTTTCATTATCGTCCTTGCTACAGAATCAGCCTAGGACTGACTTCAGAAGGATCTGGTCGATGCTGCTGCTGGATTTGAGTAAAACTCAAGAACCTCTTTTAATTAGTAGTACTGAACTTTTGTTAATAGGGGTAGTCGGACAAGTCGGGTAGCTGGAAAATATTAAAAGAATATAAGTGCTTCTCTATACTTAAAATCACATTGTAAGGTGGCCAAGGCCATCTACTTTTCCAGTTACCTTCTCTTTTATTGTTAATATTCAGGTCGGGAACTTCCTTTGATTTACTTTTGGATCGTAACGGTTTGTCTATGACCGTAGTTTTATAGTGACGGCACACAATCCCCCATGAAGCCATTCTTCATTGCTCTGTGGCTATTCAAAAAGCCCTTCACCGGAGTGCTAAGTTGACCTTCTATCTTGCGTCAGTGAAGCCATTAAAGGTGACACTATCTCAAAGAATACTTTTTGCAAAAAAGTAACGCGACTCGTGCGTAAATTAAAGCAATGACAAAAAAACACGCCGTATCGTGAGCTCAAAGAGCTAGTGGAACAAGCACACAAAGTACCTGCCTGTGGTAAAAATCAACATAATAAAAGTTCATTTCTGTTCATTTTTAAGAGCGATGGAACTTTTTGCGCTTAATATTATCTTATTATTTGTGAGTCCATGAATCTCATCTTTTTTATTACAACCTTTAAGTGAGAGTTTTGGTGCTCATCTTGTAATGTTATATTTATGTACGACCTACGGGCGCATCATCCTCTGGTGCGGCCGTAGTTTTTACACGCCCTTCATGCCGCTCTGTTTATCCAAAGTGACTCACCAAGGCTAACCCTTTCCCCGCATCTATTGGCTCTACTAGCGCGTTCACTTGCGCCTAAAAGGACTGTCGCGCTCTAACACTAATGGCTTTAGTGGATGCTGAATAGATAATGCTGGAATTGTTAGGATTGAGAAGTTGATTTGAAATGATCTCGACTTAATTGAATAACCATTGGCGCCAGTAAAACAAGCGCAATTAAGTTGGGTAATGCCATTAATGCATTTAAAGTATCAGCCAGTAGCCAGATAAAATCGAGCTGCGCTAAAGCACCCACGGGCACTGCAATAACCCAAAGTATGCGGAACGGTATAATCGCCTTAACCCCGAGTAAAAACTCAATGCAACGTTCACTATAGTAACTCCAGCCTAAAATTGTGGTGAAAGCAAAAATGGTGAGGGCGATGGCAATAAAATAGTCGCCTCCTGGTATGGCCTTGGCAAAGGCAAGGGAGGACAGTGATGCTCCGGTTTCACCACTGGTCCAGGCGCCAGAAGTGATGATGACTAAGCCAGTAATACTACATATTATAATGGTGTCAATAAAAGTGCCCAACATGGCGATTAATCCCTGATCAATCGGACTATTATTTGCGGCAGCAGCATGAGCAATGGGTGCACTGCCTAATCCAGCTTCATTAGAAAAAACACCTCGAGCAACACCAAAACGAATTGCCCCCCAAACCGCTGCACCGACAAATCCGCCCTGCGCAGCGGTGCCAGTAAATGCGTTTGTAACTATTAAATTAAAAGCTTCAGGAATGGCGCTAAAGTTGATGGCTAAAACAATTAAGCCAAAACTGACGTAAGTGAATGCCATAAATGGCACTAATTTACTGGCGAAATTAGCAATGCGTTTTATGCCGCCAATGAGCACCATGCCAACCAGGATCATCAATGTAACCCCGGTAACTTCAACAGGGATGTTAAATGAAGACAATAATACATCGGCGACGGAATTTGCCTGCACAGAATTGCCAATACCAAATCCAGCGATAGCACCAAAAATTGCAAATGCAGTCCCTAGCCAGGCCCATTTTTTCTCCAAGCCATTTTTTATGTAATACATTGGGCCGCCCACATGCATGCCGCGTTCGTCGATTTCTCGAAAATGTACTGCACATACGGCTTCGGCATACTTGGTTGCCATGCCAACCAATGCGGTACACCACATCCAAAATAATGCCCCGGGACCACCGATAAAAATTGCAGTAGCAACGCCGGCAATATTACCCGTACCGATTGTTGCTGCAAGGGATGTCATTAAGGCGCTAAATGGGGCGATGTCGCCTTCACCTTTAGCCGTTCGGCCTTGCCACAATAACTGACAACCCATGCCTAACCGCGTAATGGGTAGGAAACGTAAGCCAATCATTAAAAAACAACCTGTGCCTAAAATGGCAATTAGCATGGGAACGCCCCATACGATGCCATTGAATTCTTTTACTGCACTAGTAATGAATTCCATGTTTTCTACCATTGTTAAATTTTATTTAGAGTCCAAAGTTTTATGTGGGTAGAAGTATCTAACTCTCTTTACCCAATAAAAACCGAATAGTTCCAGAAAAATATTGACATCAATTCTAGGTATTTAACGTCTAGCTTACACCTAAAGATCTTTTATACTCAATACCACAAAGATAAATAAACCCTATGAAAAATTATGTGGTTTTAGGGCTTTAAAAGTGGGCGCCCAAAAGTCAATGTCGACCCAATGACCTAGTGCGCCTTGTATCACAATTCAGGACGGTGTGATTATTAACTAATATTATTGCAGTGGGGCTACATTTTAATACGGTTAAATTTTTTTAAGATATATAGTGCTATGAAACCTTTTTTAATGACTGACTTAAGATCTTTAATTGTTCTTTCCACATCTTAGCCACGCGACTTTGTGGACCGTATCTTTGAGTGGCATGAGCCAATTGTTTTTCCATGACTTCTTGATTAAGCATGAGTTTTTTCATGACTTCGGGTGTAAACATGATAATTCTCCCTAGCAATCATTGTCGTGACAGGTACGCATAAACTCTGATTTAGTCGCGACGATGACTGTTGGGACGCCATTCGCTCAGGATCCTATGCGGTTGAGCAGTGGAGAGGATTAATCTGCCCTTATTACTAATCATTGTTTAGCCTTTAATGACTGTGTTGGCGAGGACTTATAGCAGGATTTGTTTTATGAAATGAGTGCGGTCTTGCATAAATAGGCTAACCCTCACTGCTAATTTATAGACCCAAAAAAATCAGAAATAGTGCATAAAATTACAGTGCAGTAAGTTTAAACAAAATAATTTTAACAAAAAGTGTTACTACACATGTCAGGAGTTACTGTGGTAAGAGTGCTGAGTGCGTTGACAGAAAGTAGCCGCCGCGTGTTAATAGTCGCTTACCTGGAATAGATAAAAGCTAAATGTGAGGAACTTTGCGTTTAAATAAATCATCTACATTGTTACAACCTGAAGATGGGGTGACGTTGCTAATTTATTATGTACAATCATTTTAATTACGAGTAAGCAAGGCTCTTCTAATAAAGAGCTTACGCGCGGTGTATTGACTAAGAGGTGCTGATATGAGACTTGAAAAACTTGATATAAAAGACTTTGCCACACAACACTATCTCGATGACTATCTAGATGAACACAAAGGAGATCATTTACCTAAAGCACTACAGATGCTTCAAAAACTCCAAATTAAGCTAGAGGGTAATGTGATGACCTCTGAGAGTTTTGAAATAGCGTTATCGAACGAAATACATCGTCTAAAACACTTGGCCAGTGAACAACAAGCCAAAAAACACCTCTAAGTTAATATTTTCTACGTTTGATTTGAGCGGTGTGGGGGGATTGCACTTTTGCTTCAGAGAAGTGAGTGTGGTATTTGGAGGGCACTATTATCAACATAGGATTGTTTTTTAAACCTGCTAAACATCCATTAAAAAACCATGACCCATTTTCAGGAATCAATCATTAGAGTTGTTAAAAAAATACGCATGATAAGACTCATAAATATAATCAATGCCTATAAAAAACAAGCCAATCCCTCCGATAAAAATAATAATTGGAATCGTTGCCGTTATGATGATTGGTTTTATAATGTCCATTATCTTATCTCCTTTGTTTTTGTCATAGAACCAAAGGGTTTGGATGGATTTTTTTTGCTGGGTATGAAATATAGACCGCCCTAATAGAGAAATGTTCTATCGTCTGATAAATTTCATTCAGCGGGTAAATTGTCTTTTGGAGCGCACTCAATCGACGTCTTATCTGTTATGAACCCATAGATTGATATCTGATTGAACAAGCCACCCCTGTAAATCACACCGACACAAAAAACTATTTCCATACCGATCATCTACGGTGTTATTTTTTAAGAGCACTAGTAAAAAATACTCGTTTAATTAATGGGCCTGCGTGCCTTATTGCTTCCATAGATTCGTGATGTACGTTTTCATTTGAATGGGTTGCAGGGGTCAATTGTGACATATTGACGCGCGTCAATTGGTCACTTTCTTTAAGCACCACCTTTGATTTATCATGCTGATTCAAAAATATGCCTCTGTTCTTAAATTAATGTTTTTTAACTATTGATTATTTCATTGCGCACAACGGACTGTAGCACATAGAAATACCTAACCTATTTCTGTCTCTTTATTATGATCTCACAGCTCCAAAAACCTATTGTATTTATGTCTGTGTTGGTGCTCACGCTTGCAACGACGGCTTTTTATGGTATTGCCTCTAATTTTTCATGGACTTTCAAACCCCCAAAACCGGCTATGAAGGTACAGAAAAATATAAGTGATGCCCTTCTTACCAAGACAGCATTCATT
>CAJVZC010000029.1 GCA_913019935.1 uncultured Methylococcales bacterium | reverse complement strand
AAAACACTGGAAGTTGTGGGTGATGGCGATAAGAGTTTAACGATTTTTGATCGACCGAGAGATATTAAAGGAACGGCTTTTTTGAGTTTTACCCACCCTTTAACGGCGGATGAGCAATGGTTATATTTGCCGGCACTCAAGCGGGTCAAACGTATTTCATCAAGCAACAAGTCAGGACCTTTTTTGGGTAGTGAGTATGCTTTTGAGGACTTAACGTCGTTTGAAATCCCAAAGTTTAGTTACCGTTTTCTTCGTGAAGAGAGTTATCAGGAGCGACCCTGTTATGTGATTGAATTTATTCCTCAATACCGGTATTCAGGTTATACCCGAGAACAAGTCTGGATTGATAGTGAGCGATATATTCCCGTTAAGGTGGATTATTATGACCGGAAGAATGCGTTACTTAAAACATTAATCTATCAAGGATATCAACAGTATTTAAAGCAATTTTGGCGGGCGGAAGGAATGGTGATGACCAATCATCAAACCGGTAAAAGTACAGAGTTGATTAATAAAAACTATCAGTTTCAGCAAGGACTGGGTGGGCGAGATTTTGATCGTAATACGTTAAAGCGTGCGCGTTAACGTCTTTTCTAGTAGGGTCTTGTTTTTGTTCTGGACAGCCCTATTTCTAAATAAACGCATAGCTTGGTTGAATGAATAATAAGGCCATGATCTGTGCTCAACGAGTGCTTTTTTTAGTGTTGATAGTATTCCCTGTTAAGTCACTGTTAGCATGGGAGGTGTCGGGGTATGGCGGTATTGAGAGTTTGGGTTTTTGGGAGTCGCCCTTAGAAAACCAGCAACAGCATCATTACCTGTCTGGAGTGATAGAAGCGGAATTTTATCATGAGTGGAATGACGGTCGTGATAGTCTTGTTTTTGTGCCATTTTTCAGGGGCTCTGAACATGATGATAAACGTACCCATTTTGATATTAGAGAGTTGAATTGGGTAACTGTTGCGGATCTTTGGGAATTAAGGGTGGGGATCCGTAAAGAGTTTTGGGGGGTTACGGAATCTCAGCATTTAGTTGATATTATTAATCAAACTGACCGTGTTGAGAATTCCGATACCGAGGATAAATTAGGTCAGCCGATGATTAATTTGGCTTTAATTGACCCACAGGGCGGAACGCTTGATTTGTTTTTGTTAACCGGTTTTAGAGAAGCTGTGTTTCCAGGAGTTCAAGGACGGTTACGCTTTAGTCCACGCGTAAATACCGAACAAGCCCATTATGACGCTAAGGGGTTTGAACGACATCTTGCCGTTGCGGCAAGATATGTGCGATCGGTGGATCAATGGGATTTTGCACTGTCATTTTTTCATGGCACTAGCCGGGCGCCACGATTTTTAAGGACAAAAAATAATGATGGCGACGATCAATTCACCGCCTATTATGAACAAATCAATCAAGCCGGTATTGAGCTTCAGTTTACTGAAGGGAATTGGTTATGGAAGCTTGAGTCTATCGTTCGAGAAGGTCAGGATCAGACTTATTTTGCCGGAACAGGAGGCTTAGAATATACCTGGTTTAATGTATTTAGTAGCGGCACTGATTTTGGCGTGCTTGTTGAATACATGTATGACAGCCGGGGGTTTAATGCGCCGGTTTTTTATCAGGACGATATTATGGCGGGGTTTCGATTAACGCTAAATGATGTACAAAGTAGTGAGTTGCTGGCCGGTATGGTTATTGATCGTCGTCGACGGACCCAGTCATACAGTATCGAGGCCAGTCGTCGATTGGGGGACAGTTGGAAGATGGCGCTCGAATTGAGACTGTTAACACAGGTTGCAGAGAGTGATTTTTCTTATAGCTTACGAAATGATGATCAATTACGATTTGAATTGAGTTACCATTTTTAAGGCATGCTTTTTAGCGAATTTTAAAATGAGATGTGAAAACCGTTTCGGTTAAGGGTTGGGTGCTGACATGATTAACTTGGGCTGAACTGGGGCCCTGGTGGCACCAATTTAGAAATTGGATCATGGCTTCTTTTTCTCCGGAGGCGACTATTTCTACACGGCCATCTGCACAATTTTTCACCCAACCGGTAATACCATAAAGGTTGGCTTTTTTCTGAGCACTGACTCTGAAGAAAACACCTTGGACACGGCCGGAGATATAAATTCGAAATTGCTGATTTATCGCCTGCTCCTGATCTGCGCTATAGCGGTGTGTTGTTAATGAATGCGGATTAATTCAACGTCGAATATGAGTGTGGCATTAGGCTCAATATCAGCGCCAGCCCCTTGAGTGCCGTAGGCTAATTCTGAGGGAATAAATAATCGGAAGATGGATCCTGTTTTCATGAGTTGAAGACCTTCTGTCCAGCCGGGAATAACGTTGGACAGTGTAAATGTTAGCGGGTGGCCTCGATCATAGGAACTGTCAAATAACTCACCTGTTATGGTGTTGCCTTGGTAGTGAACAGTGACTTTTTGGGTCGCTGTTGGGTGCGAGCCAGAACCTTCCTTCAGTATTTTGTATTGGAGTCCAGATGCGGTTTGTTGTACCCCTTCTTTTTTTTCATTGGCAGTCAGAAAAGCTTTTCCAGCGGTTAGGTTGGCTTGAGAGTCTTCCGAGACTATTTTTGTGAGTGCAGGTAGGGCTTCAAGTACGATGACGGCAACGATGAGGAGTATAGGAATTGAGAAGCGCATAAGAATACCAAATTAAAGATCAGCGTGCAGTTTACCAAAAAGGGCGGGTGTCTCGAGACATTTTTATCGTTACCTACGGGTTTGATGATGAGTGCAGTGTGTTACGTTGGGTATAGCAATGTCACTGGCTTGATCTATACTTTTGAGCGAATAAGGGTGGCGAGTGGTTTGTTGGTGTTGGAGTTTTAGGGAGCGTGCAATGAAAGATAGGGTCGAGCGATTTGATCATAACTCTTTGGGGTGCATTCGCGTTGGTGAAAAAGAATACTTTTTTAAAGTAAAAGATATCTCGCTGACCGGTTTTTTAGCGGAGCTTGATGATAATTTTTTTCTAAAATCTAACGCTGAATGTGATGCCGAATTAGCAGGCCCAGCGTGTGATATTAAGTTTCATATTTTTAGCCCTGATATTTCTGGAGTGGCAAAACTCGTTCAGGTAGAGCCTGTGCGCGAAAGATTGCTTATGGCTTTGCAGTTTTCGGTCATTAATTTTGATGCCGGCTTTAATGTTTTTAAACGTCGCTTGCCCCGCAAAGAAATGCCGGTCAACGGGTGTTTGTTTTGGCAGAAGCAACGCTATGATTTTCAATCTGAGGATGTCAGTTTAAATGGCCTGTCGGTTAAAATGGCTTCGCTGTGTTCGGTGGCTGGTGGTGAGTTAATTGGCATAGAATTGCCCAGTTTAAGTATTTCCGGTTCTGCCCGTGTAAAATGGTTAATGCCAGAAGTATCGAAATTAGGGCTTGAGTATAGTCGTTTAATTTATAATCGAAAACCGAATAAGCAATAGATTTTTGTTAAAAAAAGCAGGGTTTCCTAGAAAATGTTTAATCGTATCCAGTGGCCACAAAAACGCATTATTTATGATCGGGATGGCCGAAGACCTTATATGATCCGGTACTATTTGGCGTTTAACAGAAAAAGAAATTTTCAGGCTAAAAAGAAGATCTTGTTTTTTAATATATACCTGCACCATATTTTATTATCCGATGAGCCCGTGCTCCATGACCACCCTTGGAGCTGGGCTACATTGGTACTAAAAGGGGGGTATTTTGAAACCACGCCACAAGGTCGGTTTTGGCGTGGCCCCGGTTCCTTGCGGTTTGCCAAAGCAACGCAAATGCATTATTTAGAGATCAACGAGGGCCAGCCGTGTTGGACGTTATTTATGAGGGGGCAGTCGAGGCGTGTTTGGGGGTTTTCTACACCTCAAGGTTGGCTTGATTATAAGACTTATTTAGCACAAAGGAAGGCATCATAGGTCAGTACCTGAAGACATTATGTTTTTTGATCGATGATATTGTATGTAATGTTTTTTAGTTTGGCTTCGGTTCTAAAATCTTCAAGGGCTTCTCGGATGTCGTGGTCAATAAATTTGCTTTCGCTTGTATCGACAATTAAAACTGAATTTTTTTCTTGTGTGGTGAGTAGTTTGAGTAAATTAGCTTTGCTCAGAAATGAAACATGTTCAGATAAATAAATAATGGTTTCTTCTTGGTGTTTAACTATTTTGAATTTCTTAGCCATTCGATAATGTTCCATAATAATGGAACCGATCGCTATCAAAAGACCAATAGCTATACCCATTAATAAGTTAGTAAGGATTAATATAATCACTGTCGCTATAAAGGGAATAAAAATATAAAGACCGGAATGGTACATTTTTAGAAAGATTTGAGGCCGAGCTAATTTAGCACCGACAACAATCATTAATGCAGCAAGACAGGCCAATGGGATTTTACTAATTAAATCCGGTATAAAAAGAACAGAAAAAAGTAGTAGAAAGCCATGAAAGATCGCGGAAGTTTTATCCTTCGCATTGGCTTGAATATTGGCAGAACTCCTGACAATAACTTGGGTTATGGGAAGGCCACCAATTAACCCGGAAATAATGTTACCGGCACCTTGCGCTAATAGTTCTTTATTAGCAGGGCTGGTTCTTTTATGAGGGTCCATTTTGTCGGTTGCTTCCAGACAAAGTAATGTTTCAAGACTTGCAACCAAAGCGATGATTATTCCAGTTGAATAAATTTCAATTTGTTGCCATTTAGAAAAGTCAGGAAAAAAAAGGAATGAAAAGAAATCAGTGCCGCCATCAGTTTCTGGGATGGAAACAAGGTGGTTGGTAGTCAGAGCTAATTCTGGATAAAAAAAGATAAAAAGCTGGTTTAATGAAATGCCACTTACAACGGCAAGTAATGGGGCAGGTATTAACCGAGTGATTTTAAATTGTTTAAAATATTTATTGTCCCAAAGTAAAAGTATCATGAATGATATTACAGCAATGAGTAAACATCCGGGTGAAAAGAAGTTGAGCATATGCTCAAGTTCAGAAAAAGAGGTAAAGCCATCCTCTTGAAGGAAGTCCATGTCACCTTCATAGTCTTTATCGTATCCGATAGCATGTGGTATTTGCTTAAGAATAATGATGAGGCCAATGCCGAAAAGCATGCCGTTGATGACTGAAGATGGAACATAAGATCCGATAATACCCAGGCGAAGTAACCCCATGATAATTTGAATGACGCCTGAAAAAGCCACAGCCAGCAAAAAAACAGGGAAAGTTAATTCTTCAATACCCGTATAAGCGATAGCCACTAAGCCCGCAGCTGGGCCACTAACACCTAAAGGCGAGGGGCTTAAAAAACCGACAATGATGCCGCCTATGATTCCAGCAATAAGGCCTGCTGATGTTGGTGCGCCCGAAGCTAAAGAAATACCTAAACACAGAGGTAGTGCGACGAGGAAAACAACCGTTCCGGAGAAAAAATTTTGTTGTATATTTTCAATTAAGTTGTTAGCTGTTGGATTTAGTTCGCTGTGTTTTTTAGTCATATTTAGGGGGTTATTTATGATTTGTTAACGAAATATAATATTAGAATGAAAGTACTTAAGAAATTAATTTTTCAAGGCATTTGTATATTAATAAGTAGTTATATAAATAATATATTGATTAAAAGTTAATTTTCAACCGATCCAAGAAATTATTGTTTAGCTAATACTAACGACTCTACTTTTCCAGAGTTGTTTGGCTTTTTCTTGTGCATCAAGCTGTGTTTTACATGCCCCAAGGAAATGTAAAACAATTGCAGTAGTACCGATAATGGTAGCCTCAGCATACTCGTCGGTATATTTCCCACTCCAAAGATCAGCTAATTGTTGTGGGTTGAGATGATCCGGTTTGCGGTGTCTTTTCAGGAAAAGGGCCGGCCATTGTTCATCGAATCGTTGCGAGTTATGTACGCTCTGTACCAAGCAAGGCACATCAGGATTGCGTTCTATCTCTCCGCCTTCCCCTTTGATTACAGCGACATGAGGGTCGTTAAGAATAAGCGCGGCTTCTTGGTGTGTAGGTCTATAACCGGGGTGGAAAATACCCTGAATACTAGCGGTTGCTGAAAAAGGGTTGAGCATTCGCGCTAAGGTATGAACCGGTGAGCGTAAGCCGAGAATGGGGCGTAGATTAATAATATCGGCAAGTTTCGGACAAAAATGTTCCAGGGATAGATAACTGAAACGGTTTTGGGTTAATTGTTGCTGAGCTTGTTCGACAGAGGTCGCCTCAGGTAAGCCAACGTGGCTTAATAAGTCTTGGGTGTAAATCCGCCCTTCGGTATGGCCCTTGGCGCCGTGCATAAAAACGGTCACGCCATTATCTGTAAGCAGTCGTGCCGCTAATAAAAACCACGGTAAATGGCGCCGTTTACCCGCATAGGAGGACCAGTCAAGATCAATGGTTGTCGCGGGCGGGGTAATGGCGATTACATCACGTGCAGCCTGAATAAAACCGGCGAGTTCTTCGGGGGTTTCTTCTTTAACGCGCAAGAGCATTAAGAAAGCCCCTAATTGCACCTCTTCAACCCGATTGTCTAAGATTAAAGACATCGCATCAAAGGCTTCTTCTTGAGTGAGTGAACGCGACCCTTTTCGACCTTTGCCTAAAATACGAATATAAGGTGCAAAAAGGTGTTCAGAGTGGGCCATAGGTGTGTAAAGGGTCGCTGAATTTAAGACCCTTCATTTTAGCAAATGCCTTAAGTTTTTAGTTAGTTTTATGGCTCTAGTTCTAATTCTAATTCTTTAATTTTACGAGTCAGTGTGTTGCGCCCGTAACCTAGAAGGTTTGCTGCTTCATGACGTCGCCCACGCGTGTAGCTTAAGGCGGCTTTAATGAGAATAGATTCAACGGCTGGAATAGTGTGTTTGGCAATTTCAGTCTTACCGGATTGGAGTTGTTTCTTTATTTGTGTCTCAAGAGTCAATTCCCATGAGCTATTAATAGCCGGTTCCTTGTTGGGATTAATGAGTATTTCGTCAGGGAGCTCATCAATATGAATTTCACGGCCTGAAGCCATAACGGTTAGCCAACGACAAGTATTTTCAAGTTGCCGTACATTGCCGGGCCATTTTAAAGAGACTAATAGTTTTTCGGTTTCAGGTTTGAGTATTTTGACTTCGGTATTAAGTTCTTGAGCAGCCTTTTTGAGAAAGTGTTGCATCAGTAAAGGTATATCCTGACTGCGTTCAGATAAGATCGGTATATGAATGCGAATCACATTTAGGCGGTGAAATAAATCTTCACGAAAAAGGTTTTTTTCTACCAATGATTCAAGGTTTTGGTGTGTTGCAGCGATAATCCTGACATCAACTTTAATGGCGTTGCGACCACCAACGGGATAGAATTCTCCATCGGCTAAAACGCGCAGAAGTCGTGTTTGTAATTCAGCGGGCATATCACCAATTTCATCTAAAAAGAGTGTGCCTCCGTGAGCCTGTTCGAAACGTCCGGCGCGTCTTGCTTGAGCGCCGGTAAAGGCACCTTTTTCGTGGCCAAAAAGTTCTGATTCCATCAGGTCTTTCGGAATCGCCGCCATGTTCAAGGCAATAAAGGGTTTTTGGGTTCGGGGGCTATGTCGGTGTAAGGCTTTGGCTACCAGTTCTTTGCCGGTTCCTGATTTACCGTTTATTAACACAGTAATATTTGATTTAGCCAAGCGGCCAATGGCCCGAAAAACTTCTTGCATAGCAGGTGCTTCGCCAATAATTTCGGGTGTGGGTTCAAGGTTATCGGTGTCAGATGCGGACTGAATTTGTATTTTGTGTTGGCAGGCGCGCTCAACAATTCCGACCATTTCATCAAGGTCAAAAGGTTTGGGAAGATATTCGAAGGCCCCCTTATTAAAAGAAGTTACGGCGCTATCCAAATCAGAGTGGGCGGTCATAATAATGACCGGTAAATCGGGGTGCTGGTTTTTCACCTTATTCAGTAGTTCAAGCCCATCGATGCCAGGCATTCGAATATCTGTGAGTAAGGCATCAGGAATGTCATGTTGGAGTGCTTGTAGTAAATCAGCAGCATTACTGAAACAACGGGGTTTAATTGATGTTTTCTGTAAAGCTTTTTCTAGCACCCAACGAATGGATTTGTCGTCATCAACAATCCAAACATTATGCGTTGTATTCATTACCGTTCTCCACAGGAATATAAATTGAAAATATGGTGTTGTTAGGCATGCTAGTGCATTCAATGATGCCTTTGTGTTGGTTGATTAGCGATTGCGCAATAGGTAGGCCTAGTCCGGTTCCATCGGCGCGGCTGGTAATCATGGGGTAAAATATTTGGTTGATCATATCCGGGTCAATACCCACACCGTTGTCAATAACTGAGGCCTTAAGGACTAATTTGTAACGATGACGCCCAATGGTTAATTGTCGACAAATACGGGTCGATAAAGTGATGCGTCCTTGTTTGTCGATGGCTTGGGTTGCATTTTGTACGATATTCAGAAATGCTTGAATGAGCATATTCCGGTCGGCATTAATCAGTGGAATGCTGGGGTCATAATCTTTTTCAATCGTTATTTGATCGTGTTCGTTTTGGACCAGTTGGTGAACACGATTAAGAATCTCATGAATATTTAACGGTTCTTTTTTAGGCGGGGTGTTAGGCCCAAGCATTTTGTCCATGAGTTCTTGCATGCGATCAGACTCAGCAATAATAATTTGCGTGTATTCCTTGAGTTCTGGGAGGCTAAGTTCGTCATGAAGTAATTGCGCGGCACCGCGTAACCCGCCGAGAGGGTTTTTTATTTCGTGGGCCAGTCCACGAACGAGCATGCGATTAGTATTTTGCTGGGCAAATAATTGTTCTTCTTTGGTAAAGCGTAAATGTTTATCTATTTGCAGTAATTCTACAATGATACCGACCAGTTGAGAGGCCTCCAGCAAGGGTGAGATATTAAAATTAATGGTCATCGGGCGGCCCGATAAGTGCAGCGATATTTCTCGATTAACCAAGGTATTACCTGTTTGGTGGCAATGCTGAAGGTCTTTTTTGATTAATAAGTCGGGATCGTTGAAAAGTTGTTCGATAGAGTGGCCAACAAGGTGGCGTGCGCTGTCGGCAAATAAAATTTCGCCGGCGGTATTGATATACGTGAGTTTTAGATCGTCATTAAATAACATGATCGTTTCACTGAGATGATCAAGAATTTTTTGGTGCACGCTAGTTGGATATCCGCTAGAAAGTTAAGGGTCTAGTATTAGAAAAGCAATTAATGTACCAAGGGTGTGTTTTTTTAGGTTGTTTTTTAAGTGGCTGTTTTATATGACGGTGAAGGGTTAACGGAGCCATGCAGTGGTGCGTGGCGGCTTAGTTTTTTTCATTATAAACAAAAAACGCCCCAAAAAGGGGCGTTTTTTGTAAAACAATAAAACCGATCCGAGAAGTCGGATCGGTTCTGTGTTTACAAGCTGTAGTACATATCGAACTCAGCAGGATGCGTTGCCATACGTAGACGTGTGACTTCTTCCATTTTAAGTTCAATATAGGCATCGATCATGTCGTCATCGAAAACACCGCCCGCTGTTAAGAAACTACGGTCTTCATCCAATGCTTTTAAA
Organism: uncultured Methylococcales bacterium; assembly: GCA_913019935.1. Lineage (GTDB taxonomy): Bacteria > Pseudomonadota > Gammaproteobacteria > Methylococcales > Methylomonadaceae > OPU3-GD-OMZ. The sequence goes on along the minus strand of CAJVZC010000029.1, from coordinate 587 downwards.
GCTTCATCAAAAGAGAAGGCGACTTGAGGGATTTGAGCTTCTTCCTCAGGAGATAAGTCGTATAAATCTTTATCCGAGGCATCGCCTGGGTGAATTTGGTTTTGAATGCCGTCAAGGCCAGCCATTAACATAGCTGCGAAGGCTAGGTATGGGTTAGCGGTTGAGTCGCCAAAACGAAGTTCTAAACGACGTGCTTTAGCCGGTGTATGTGGAATACGAATAGACGCTGAACGGTTGCGTGAAGAATACGCCAACATAACCGGTGCTTCAAAGCCAGGAATCAAACGTTTGTAGCTGTTAGTTGAGGCATTTGCAAAAGCGTTAATCGCTTTAGCGTGCTTAATAATACCGCCAATGTAGAAAAGAGCCGTTTCAGAAAGACCGCCGTAGAGATCGCCTGTAAAGATATTTTCGCCATCTTTTGACAGTGATTGGTGAACGTGCATGCCGTTACCGTTATCGCCGACTAAAGGCTTAGGCATAAAGGTTGCTGTTTTGCCGTAAGCGTGTGCGATGTTTTGCACTACATATTTAAGTTCCAGTACTTCGTCAGCTTTGTTAACCAGGGTGTTAAACAAAGAACCGAT
>CAJVZC010000028.1 GCA_913019935.1 uncultured Methylococcales bacterium | reverse complement strand
ATTTCTTGCGCAAACGACTTATCCGCAACCACGATTCGCGCTTCCACCATCACTTGTTGCACCGGCTTATCTAACAGTGCAACCAACCGCGTAATCTCTGTTAACTTTGCGGGCAGGTCTTTTATTATTAAAGTATTAGTCCTTTCATCAATAACTACTGTGCCGCGCTCAGAAACCAACATTGTATTTTGCCTCGCATCAGCAGCTCCCCCACCATTGCCCGAAGTCAATATATCCCTAATATCTGCTGCCTTAGCATAATTAATTTGCACAAATTTTGTCTTTAAGATCTCTAAATAAGACGCGACCTTTTGGGATGCTAACTCATCCTGCTCTATTTTTTTAATCTCAGCAGCCGGAGCGACCAACACAATATTATCATTCTGTCTCATGGCCAATCCTTTAGCTTTTAAAACCAGTGATAACACTTGATCCCAAGGCACATCATTGAGTTTTAATGTAACCGCACCTGAAACTGAATCGGTTGCCACAATGTTTAACCCGGTAAAATCTGACAGCACCTGCAAAACGGCACGCACTTCAATTTCCTTAAAATTAAGTGACAGCCTTTCTCCTTTATTAACCACTTCTTTTTTCTGCCTACCACCCATTGATCTCTTAGTCACCGGAGTGAAATCAATAGCTAGCGTCTTATCAGCTTGCCTACTGTTGTAATGAAACCGTTCGGGATTTAGCTTAATAACAACTCTAGCCTCAGCCGCTAATTGTTTAAAATCAATAAAATCAACCAGCGTCCCTTGCGACTTAACCTTCATTCTCTTCATGAATCGCTTCGTTAACACCGTATTTAATAAAGAGACCGTAACCTGCCCCGCCTCCTCTTTAAAATTAACAAAAGCATTCGAGTTATTAAAGGTAATCAATAAACGTCCTTTCCCGCGTAACCCACCCGTAAAACTAATATCCGTAACAACACGCTGAGGAATTAATTCAGCAATATCAACCGCCTTAATCGTTGTACTTTTAGACTCGTTTATACGCTTTGGTTCTAAAGGCAACTTATCGACAGCGCCAACAGATGTCGGAACAATTACGTTAACTATAAATAAAAGCCAAATACCTTTATAAAAACTTCTCATTGTAGAGCCTCCAAAATCGCCTTACGCTTTACCCATATCCCCTTTTGAGTAGCCGGAACAATTTCTTGCAACTCAATACTTGCCTCATTAATCGCAATAACCTCACCGTGATCCAGCCCCATATGATCTCCTACCTTGACGCGATAAATCTGCCCATTAAACGCTTCCACTAAACCCCACAATTCCAACTGAAAAAATACGGTACCTACCATCCTAAATGTATCAAGTGGTATAAATTCCATAGCATCTTTAACACGCGAATAATCAGGCTGTAGTGCACCCGATAAAACATCTGATCCTTGCATCTCAGACACCATTTTCTCTAGCGGCATAAAAGGGTCTCGCACACTGTCTGAATCAAATTCAAATGAATCAACCGCCCCCACCTCAGGCAGTGGCGCTAACTGACTAGGCGGCATCGATTTGACTTGCTCAATATAGTGCTTCAACTGACTATTCTGATCGCTGCAACCCACGACTAACATCGCCAATAAACAACTCCACAAACCATTTCCTATACGCTGTCTCATTGCTTTTTCTGATTCCGTACTTTATTTTTTACTTCCGGCTCACTGTAGGTTTTAAGCATGGCACTCATGGTTAAAAACTGTTCTTTTGAAGACTGTATCGCTATATTGTGTATCGTCACAATTCTTGATAGTTTCGCTAACCCACTTATAAAGGCAGCAAACTGTTTATACTGTCCGACCACCTGAATTTGAATAGGCAATTCTTTATAAAAATCTTTTCCCTTCCCCTGCATAGGCTTAAACAATTTAAATTTAAGACCGCTATTAAGCCCCACTTGCGACACCTCGACTAACAAGTCTGCAACTTCTGATTTTTTTGGCAATTTCTTCAACATACTAACCAGCATCTGTTCAACCTCAGCATACTGGTTTTTATAACCGCCAAAATTCACTATTTTTTTCTGCCCCTTCTCAAATGTTGCTTTTAACTGCTGCTCTTTTTTCTCTAACTTTTCCAAGTCTTTCAATTGAGGTTCAATATCCAGAAAAAATCCCGCGACCAAAACAACCACACAAACCAACGCTCCCACCAAAAGCTTGATTTTAAATGGCCATGTTGCTATGGCTGTAAGTTCACTATTTGTTGAAATAAAGGCCACTTATCAATTCACTAAATTATAAAAATGTTTTAAATTCACCTTAAAATCATCCAAGTAATCTTTTCTTTCCTTATTTACCGCTTGGATGATTTGTAACTGAGGACTTTTCAACCACAAAGAATTTTCAATTGATCGCATTAATCTTGATATTTGTACGTTAGAGCGCGACTTACCTTTTATTTCCAAGGCATTCCCGGTCTGCGTTAATTGTGTCAAATAAATACCATCAGGAACCACTTTAGCTAAACCATCAACAACATGAACCACTCCAAACCGGTACCGCTCTAACCCTTTTATTATTTTTATTTTATTCAATAATTTCTTTTTCTTAGCATCTAGGTCCGCTATCTTGGCAAGCTTCACAGCTTGAAAATCAATTTCATTTTTAAGCAAAATATTCCTTTGTGTCTGATCATTTTGAAAACTCACAATAAAAAGATGTATACCCAATAACACCACTACCATTGCACCGACAGAAACACCCATGCCAACAAAAAAATCCCGCTGTTTCTGTTTCTTTTCTTGCTCACGCCAAGGTAATAAATTAATGTGCGCCATTACCTCACTCCTCTAAGCGCTAACCCACTAGCAACCATAAACAATGACGGCGACTTATCCATCATGTCGAGTTGTTCCGAGAAAACCATTTCTTGAAAAGGATTTGCAATGAGTACCGCCACCCCTACTTGTTGCCTTATAACCTCTTCGATACCATTATGAACGTCGATATCACCCGCTAAAACAATATACCCAATCCCATCATTGATATTTGCAGACTCATAAAACTGCAGACCTCTTAGAACCTGTTGAACAACCATTGCATTATTAATAATAACGACGGGATCTTCTAATGGAATGGTATTTCTCAACGACTCTTCTTCTAGCGATACTGTTTCAGCACCATAAAAATGATGAGACTCTTTTTGTTTCTGTGATTGCTGCCCGCCTAAACTCTGTTCTCGAGTGTAAATAGTACGCCCACCGTACATGACATACTGCACAACCGACTTTTCAGAAAAATCAAAAACCGCTATGGGTTTTTCAACAACCCCTTCTGGAAACTGATGAACCAATAATGCAAATGCACGCTCCATTGCATACACATCAACATCCAAAACAACCGGCTTTAACCCTGCAGTTGATAATACCTCAACCTGATCCTCGACATTCTCTCTACGAGAAGCTACCAACAACACCTGAATTTGTTCTGGATTACTCCCTAAATCTTGCTGAACCTCATAGTCAAAACTGATGTCTTCGATAGGGTAAGGCACAAACTGGTCAATCTCTAACATGACCTCATGTTCTATTTCAACGGCTGTTAACGATGAAGATAATTCGATAACTTTACTCATCACAAGTACATTCGAAACACTACTACACGCCTCTCTCCCCATTAACCCCAACTCATCTACAATCTTTTTAAGCGCTATAGATTTTTCATCCATGCCGCCTGATTCTCCCTCTTCAGTTGCCTCTTTACGAACACGGCAACTCAACAAATTCTCAACGGTATATTGATCACCTTTCTTAGATAGCTCCACTACTCTGACCGCTTCTCCACTAATAGCAACAGCAACTAATGAACCACCCCTAGAAAAAATATATTGCTTTATTTGATCAACTAGCTTTTTCAGAAAAATCATTACCTTTAAACTCTGATGACTTATTTAATTTTTCTTAAAATATAGTCTGTTACGACATTTACCCAAATTTTTTTAAAAAAACCTTACTGAGCAACACGCCATACGCAAATGCTTATTACTTACTTTAGTAACAAACTTTGGTAAACTTAATGATCAAAATAACCCACGCCATCACTCAATGAGCAAAACTGCCCTACTTGTCACGACTCTCATCGCAGGACTTACTTTATTAAGTATATTGATCTATTCCACTATAATTACCGACCTACCCAACACTGCCGCTTTAAAAAACATTAACTACCAAACACCCCTCAAAATCTACAGTCAAAACAATATTCTCATTGCCCAATTTGGTGAAAAAAAACGCAACCCCGTTTCCTACAATAAAGTTCCTCAGAAACTCATTAACGCCTTTATTGCTTCCGAAGACCAACGTTTCTATAGCCATAATGGTGTTGATTTACGCGGCCTATTACGCGCCATCGTTAAACTCGTCGCTTCCGGTAAAAAGAAACAAGGTGGCAGCACAATCACTATGCAAGTGGCCCGAAATTTTTTACTTACGCGTGAAAAAACATACACTCGCAAGATAAAAGAAATTATCTTGGCGTTAAAAATTGAAAATGAATTAACTAAAAACGAAATTCTAGAACTTTATATCAACAAAATATTTTTAGGTCGTAAAGCTTATGGTGTTGTTGCTGCTGCTGAGGTTTACTATGGCAAACCCCTTGCGAAGTTATCTCTTGCTCAATTGGCCATGATTGCTGGTTTACCTAAAGCACCCTCAAGCCTAAATCCTATCAATGACCCTGACCGCGCCTTAATACGGCGTAACTATGTCTTAAATAGAATGCTATCTTTAGGGTATGTTACCCCTGTTGAATTTGCTGAAGCCTCTGCCCAACCGATTACCGCCAGCAAACAAAAACAACTTAGCACTGTCGCTGCCGCCTATTTTTCTGACATGGTCAGATCAGAAGTTATTGAGTTACTCGGTGATAAAGCTTATGAGTCAGGACTAAAAGTCTACACCACTTTAAATTTTAAGCTCCAACAAACAGCCACCCGTGCCCTACAAAAAACCTTACACAATTATGATGAACGTCACGGTTACCGCGGCAACCCCATCGACCCAACAGTCAGCCCAGAGCATATCGGCGATACCCTCCTTGCTACCGTAAAAACAGTAACTGAAAACCAAATCACGGCTCAATTATCTAATACAGACTCTATTACTATCTCTCGGGAAAATTTTAAATGGGCACTACCTTCCCAGCGTACGGCCGAAAACAATAGCTTTGCACAAAACGTCCAACCCAATACTCTGATTAGAGTAAGACGATCTCCACAGGGTCAATGGCGGTTAAGTCAAGAACCTGAAGTTGAAGGCGCCCTCATCTCTATCAGCCCTCAAACAGGCGCTATTATTTCGCTCGTGGGTGGCTTTGATTTTCACCGCAGTAAATTTAATCGAGCCACTCAACTCAAACGCCAGCCCGGATCTGGTTTCAAACCCATACTCTACGCTACTGCCTTAGAAAATGGTTATACCGCGGCCAGCATCATTAATGACGCGCCTATCGTTTATGAAGGCACATCCAACAAAGCTGAATGGCGCCCTGAAAACTACAGCGGCAAGTTCTTTGGCCCCACGCGATTAAGAACAGCATTAAGAAAATCAAGAAACCTAATTTCAATACGATTACTACGGGAAATTGGTCTGAGTAAAATAATTTCAACGGCCAAACGTTTTGGTCTTTCAGAAACTCAACTCCCCAAAAACTTAACGCTAGCCCTAGGAAGTGGCACCGCATCTCCGTTAGAAATGTCTCGAATCTTTTCTGTTTTTGCGAATGGGGGGTTTTTGATAGAACCCTATGCCATTGAGCGCATAGAAAATAACCAAGGTGACATTATTTTTAAAACCCAGAAAAAAATAGCATGCCCAAGTTGCGCTACGACCCAGCAACATAATAATAACTATGCCCCTAGAATCATCTCACCTGAAGTTAGCTTCTTAATGAATAGCTTATTGCAAGATGTCGTTAATCGAGGCACGGCAAGACGAGCAAAAGCACTGGGAAGAAAAGATCTGGCAGGAAAAACAGGCACAACTAATCAACAACGCGATGCGTGGTTTAATGGCTTTTCCCCTGAAATAACAACGATCACCTGGGTTGGTTACGATGACTCTAAACCGTTGGGAAAAAAAGAAACCGGCGGACGAGCATCACTTCCTATGTGGATAGACTATATGAAAACCGCATTACAAAAATCGCCTGAAGTACCCTTAACTCCGCCTAAAGGCATCGTTAAAAGCTACATCAACCCAACAACAGGACTACCTGAGAAACCAACGAATAGGGGGGTTTGGGAATATTTCCGACAAGAACTGGTACCCACCCAAACAACTGAAGAGCACCATCAAAAAACACCCGTTAATGATAATATTACGCCCATAGAAAGCCTTTTCTAAACGCGCAAAACACCAAAAATAAAAGGGTTGCCCAGTGTTTACTAAGCAACCCTTTAAAAAACAGCCACCGCCAACTAGAGGGGTGTCTATTTTCCGTATTTCTCGTGGAATTTATTGACTCGGCCAGCCGTATCTACAATTCTTTGCTTACCCGTATAAAAAGGATGACATGCTGAACAAACTTCCACATGAAGGTCCTTTCCTAATACCGACCCTGTTTGAAAATTATTACCGCAACCGCAGGTTACCGTAATTTGATTATACTCTGGATGAATTTCTTGTTTCATTTAAACTACGCACCGATTAAATTAGTTACAACACTTATAGTTAACTGCATATAATACCTACCTTATTCAATTCTAGCAATATACTTTTCACTAATGCGCATAATAACACTCAACGCAAATGGCATCCGTGCTGCTGCCCGAAAGGGTTTCTTCGAATGGTTACCGCATCAAAATGCCGATGCTATCTGTATTCAAGAAACCAAAGCCCAAGTAGAACAACTCAGTGCCGAGATATTTTGGCCTAAACCCTACCATTGCTATTACCACGACGCGGTCAAAAAAGGCTACAGTGGCGTGGCTATTTATAGTAAAAAGGAACCGTCCAAAATCATTAAAAACCTCGGTTGGTCAACTGCCGACACTGAAGGTCGTTACCTTGAGGCTCAGTTCGGAAATCTTAGTATTATTTCTTTATATCTTCCTTCTGGCTCCTCTAGCGAAGAAAGACAATTAATAAAATTTGAATTCCTAGAGCGCTTTATGCCTTTATTAAATGAGTTCTCAAACAATGGTCGTCACTATATCATTTGTGGTGACTGGAATATCGCCCATAAAGAAATAGACTTAAAAAATTGGCGCGGTAATAAAAAGAATTCGGGATTCCTCCCCGAAGAACGCGCCTGGATGGATCAACTTATCGAAAAAAATCTTTGGAATGATACTTTTCGTACACTCAACGCTGACCCTGAACAATACACTTGGTGGTCAAACCGTGGCCAATCATGGTCAAAGAATGTGGGCTGGCGTATCGACTACCAACTATCTAGCCCAAACCTTAAAGATAAAGCACAATCAGCTACTATCTACAAAGACGAGCGGTTCTCTGATCACGCCCCCTTAATTATTGATTATGCACTGGATCTTTAAAAACACGCCCATCATAAGGCAGTCTTAGAACGCCAGAAAACGATAACGGCTAAAATAATAGCCGGAAGCCCCAACCCGGCCGCAAAAAGAAAAAAATGATAATACCCGTAACTATCAACAATCACGCCTGAAAAGCCACTGATAAATTTAGCCGGCAACGTCATCAAAGAGCTGAACAAGGCATATTGCGTTGCCGTATGCGCACTACTGGTTAAGCTGGATAAATAGGCAATAAAAACAGCTGTTGCCAACCCGCCGCTTAAATTATCCATACTCACAACAACCGCCAACCATTGTAAATCAGGCTCAGTGACCGCTAAAAATGAAAACAACAAGTTAGTCGTTGCAATCAAAACCGCCCCTAAAACCAACGGCCGCATGACCCCATGACGAACCACCATCACGCCGCCGACAAAAGCACCCAACAGCGTCATAAAAAAACCAAAAACCTTCGTGACTTGCGCTATCTCCTGTTTTGTAAACCCTAAATCAAGATAGAAAGGATTTGCCATCATCCCCATCGTAATATCACTCAGCTTATAAACTGCAACCAAGGCAAGAACCGTAAAGCCAAAACGACCAAAACGCCTAAAGAAATCACTAAAAGGACTGATCACTGCCTCGACAAACCAAGCCAGTGCTTTCTTTGACGGTTTCAAACCGCCTGCTAGCGAATGAGCCTCCTTGGTTAAGGTTGTCGCTGCCGGCTCTTTTAACAATAGTGTTGTCACTATACCGACCCCCATCAAAGTCGCCATAACACGGTAAGCCATTTGCCAACTATAAAAATCTGCAATATACAATGCGCCAGCACCGGCCATCAACAATGCTACCCGATACCCAAACACGTAGGCCGCTGCCATAGCCCCTTGAAACTTCACCGCTGCAGTTTCAATACGAAAGGCATCAATCACAATATCTTGCGTTGCTGAACAAAAAGCAATAAAGACGGCACAAATCGCCACCCGTTCAAGCTCAGTTTCGACATTTAACTGCGCTAGATAATACAAACCTAAAGCAATTCCCAGTTGCGCAGAAAGCAACCAACTACGCCTTCGGCCTAGCCACTGTGTTAACCCTAATAACGGTACTTTATCAACGATCGGTGCCCAAAGAACTTTCACCGAATAGGTCATACCGACCCAACCGAAATAACCAATAATGGAACGGGCAACCCCCTCATCGCGTAACCACGCCGACAACGTAGAAAACACCAACAAAAAAGGGAGTCCCGCCGAGAACCCCAGGAAGATCATTGCAATCACCCGAGGTTGACGATAAACCCGCAATGCATTCAGCCAGCCTTGAGAAGGCATATCAGCCATACATCATTGCCTCATTCGCTAAGAATGAAGCAAACGTAAACTACCCATTAATCAAATAATGGACAAAAATACTGGCGATGTAACCTAAGGCAATATGCGGCGTCCATTTAACATGACTAAAAAAGGTATACATCTGCTTGGATTGCCCCATTAAGGCAACACCTGCAGCAGAACCAATTGAAAGCAATGAACCACCCACACCGGCAGTTAGCGTCACTAGCAACCACTGATATAAATCCATATCAAGATTCATACTTAATACGGCAAACATCACCGGTATGTTATCAATAATTGCAGACAAAACACCGACCAAAATATTAGCGGTGGTCGCGCCTAACGTGTCATACATCGCGCCCGAAAGTAACTCCAGATAACCGATATAACCTAGCCCACCTACAGCAAAAACTACACCAAAGAAGAAAAAGAGCGTATCCCACTCAGCATCGCGTATTTTGCGAAAAATATCGAACCGATAATCACCTTTATGTTCCGTACACGTTGTCTTTAGGTAGTAGCCATACAACATTAAAATAGACAACCCCAACATCATCCCCATAAATGGAGGTAAATGAACAACCTGCTTGAAACTCACCGCTAACCCAATAGTTAAGCCAAATAAAGCACAAACAGTAAGTGCCCCTTTTTTCAGGCCAACAACCGCCTCATCTGCAGATTGTTCCGGCTGTTCGTTTGGAACTGCAAAATACATAAATGCCGCTGGAACAGCGTAATTAACGACCGACGGAACAAATAATTTAAAGAAATCAAAAAACTCAGCATAACCTGCCTGCCAAACCATGAGCGTAGTAATGTCGCCAAACGGACTAAAAGCGCCCCCTGCATTAGCGGCTACAACTAAGTTAACAAATCCTATACTGACAAAACGTTTATTTCCTTGACCCACCGCTAATACAACGGCACCCACCAATAACGCTGAAGTCAAATTATCAGCAACCGCCGATAAGAAAAAGGTAATAACACCGGTAATGACAAATAACTGGCGGTAATTAAAATGTTTTCTCACTAACCAAGACCGCAAAGCATTAAACACATTACGCTCAGCCAATACATTCACATAAGTCATTGCCACAATCAAAAACAACATTAGCTCAGCAAATTCAACCAAGTTACGTTCGAAAACTTGGTGTGTTTGCTCAACTGCCACCCCAGCTTCTGAAGCCAGATAAGCCGCATGCGCCCAAATCACTGCTCCTGCGAAAATAACGGGTTTTGATTTCCGTAAATGGGTGAATTCTTCAGCCATCACAAAACCATAAGCAATTATAAAAATAAGAACCGTAAAAATACCCGTTTCCGTACCGGTTAGCCCCAAGTTATTAACTTCCGCCGCTAACGCCAACTCTGGCACCAAAAACAACGGCAATAACAGCATTAAACGTCTAAAAGACACACTAGCCCCCTTCAATTAAAACAAAAATTCAAATTTCAGAATGATTTTCCAACCTACTCTGATTAACCTTAGAATTTTAACATCTTTTATTAAACTTTTCATTTTCTCTATAGAGGTATATCATTATCAGCTGAAACTCTTTCCCTAATAAACGTTAGCCTTGTAAAATATGTACCAATACAACGATATTGACCAAAAAATTGTTGACGATCGCGTTATACAATACCGTGATCAGACTGAGCGATTTCTGAACGGCGAGATCCCTGATGATGAATTCAGGGCCCTGCGACTCATGAATGGACTCTATATCCAAACCCACGCGCCCATGTTGCGGGTAGCTGGACCGTATGGTTTGTTTTCTGCCACCCAATTTCGAAAACTGGCGAGCATTGCCCGTGATTACGATAAAGGGTTCGCGCACTTCACGACTCGCCAAAACATACAATACAACTGGCCAGAACTAGAAAGAGTGCCCGATTTATTGGAAGAATTAGCAAGCGTTCAAATGCACGCGATCCAAACCAGCGGAAACTGCCTAAGAAATACAACCAGTGATCCTTTAGCGGGTGTCTGCATTGATGAAATTGAAGACCCGAGACCTTATTGCGAAATTATTAGACAATGGACGACACTACATCCTGAGTTTGCCTATCTCCCGCGTAAATTTAAAATTGCCGTAAGCGCATCAACACAAGACCGTGCCGCCACACAACTTCACGACATTGGCCTACACCTGGTTGAAGATGAAACAGGCACCATTGGTTTTAAAGTTCTTGTGGGCGGCGGCTTAGGACGCACACCGGTTATCGGTCAAGTGATACGCCCTTATCTTGAGAAAAAACATTTACTCTCTTATTTAGAAGCGATTGTACGCGTCTACAACTTAAATGGCCGTCGAGACAACAAATATAAAGCCCGTATTAAAATATTAGTGAGAGAAACCGGGGTTGAAGCCTTTGCCCAAATGGTTGAAACCGAGTGGCAAGCGATTAAAAACGGCATGGAGTTAACCGAAGATCGGATCAATGACGTTAAAAGTCATTTTTCAGAACCCGCTTACTCAACAACGGCCAAATCTGATCTCAGTCACGAGCAACACTTGGCAAACGATACTGCTTTTGCACTCTGGTATAAACATAATACTGTTGCGCATAAAAAATCCGGCTACCGCATCGCTTACGTTTCATTAAAAGCACCCGATAC
>CAJVZC010000027.1 GCA_913019935.1 uncultured Methylococcales bacterium | reverse complement strand
GCAATATTAACTTCCTTACGGCCCCATTCAGCCAAAGCAATATCGGCAACTTTATAATCTGACATTAAACTATCCTTTTATTTTTTAATCGCTGACTTGCGAGATTAGATGCCTGCAGCAATGCGCAAAGCATCGGCTTTATCGGTTTTTTCCCAGCTGAAACTGTCTTCGGTACGGCCAAAATGCCCATACGCGGCTGTAGTCCCATAAATAGGTTTTAATAAATCCAACATGGCAATTAAGCCTTTGGGGCGAAGATCAAAATGATCTCTGACCAAAACAACTAAGCGCTCTTCACTGATGACACCGGTACCAAAGGTCTCAACACTAATCGAGGTCGGCTCAGCCACACCAATCGCATAAGAAACTTGAATTTCACAGCGCTCGGCAAGGCCGGCTGCGACAATATTCTTGGCCACATAACGGCTCATATAAGCGGCTGAACGATCAACTTTAGAAGGATCTTTACCACTAAAAGCTCCGCCGCCATGACGTGCCATGCCGCCATAAGTATCGACTATGATTTTACGTCCTGTTAACCCACAATCACCGACAGGGCCGCCAATAATAAATTGACCCGTTGGGTTAATCAGGTATTTTGTTTCTCGGTGCAACCATTGTGCCGGCAGTACCGGTAAAATAATCTCATCCATCACCGCTTCATGTAATTCGCGCTGACTAATATCAGGTGAATGTTGTGTCGATAACACCACAGCATCTACGGCAACCGGTTGATTGTTCTCATAGCGGAAGGTCACCTGACTTTTCGCATCGGGACGTAACCACGGCAGGGTTTTATTGAGTAATAATTCTGCTTGGCGTTTTACCAGACGGTGCGAGTAAGTAATCGGAGCGGGCATTAACACATCGGTTTCATTGCTGGCATAGCCAAACATTAAACCCTGATCGCCAGCGCCTTGTTCATGATCGTCGCTATCATCAACACCCATGGCGATATCAGGCGATTGCTTACCAATCGCATTCAGTACCGCACAGGTATTACCATCAAAACCACATTCCGGATTATCATAGCCAATCGCCTTAACCGTTTCTCGCACAATGGCTTCGGTATCGATCACCGCATGAGTGGTGATTTCACCCGCCAAGACAACCATTCCGGTTTTCACCATGGTCTCACAAGCGACCCGTGAGGTCGGGTCTTGTGCTAAAACCGCATCTAAAATAGCATCGGATACGGCATCGGCTAATTTGTCAGGGTGGCCTGCTGAAACAGACTCTGAGGTAAAAATAAAGTTTTTACTCATTGATAATAACTCCAACTATTTTATATAACGCACTGTGATGGCAGTAACGTTCGTTTACTTTTCAAATTATGGTGGGCCCTGTAGGACTCGAACCTACGACCTGCCGATTATGAGTCGGATGCTCTAACCAACTGAGCTAAGGGCCCGATAAATTAATCGCTTTCTAAAAAACAGCGTAACTGCTCTGATCGTGAAGGGTGACGTAATTTACGCAAGGCTTTCGCCTCAATTTGACGAATTCTTTCTCTCGTCACATCAAATTGTTTACCCACTTCTTCCAACGTGTGATCCGTATGCATGTTAATACCAAAACGCATACGAAGCACTTTAGCTTCGCGCGCGGTCAATCCCGCTAAAACATTTTGTGTCGACTCCATAAGACCTGCCACCGTTGCTGACTCTATCGGCGATAGCACCTTGGAATCCTCAATAAAATCACCCAGATGAGAGTCCTCATCATCACCGATCGGTGTTTCCATCGAAATCGGCTCCTTAGATATTTTTAGAACCTTACGGACCTTATCTTCAGGTAACCCCATACGCTCTGCCAATTCTTCTGGTGTTGCTTCACGCCCCTGTTCCTGAAGTATCTGCCTAGAAATACGATTTAACTTATTAATCGTTTCTATCATATGGACAGGAATACGAATCGTTCTTGCCTGGTCAGCAATAGAACGAGTAATGGCTTGGCGAATCCACCAGGTTGCATAGGTAGAAAACTTATAACCGCGACGATATTCAAATTTATCGACCGCTTTCATTAAACCAATATTACCTTCTTGAATAAGATCAAGAAACTGCAAGCCCCGATTCGTATATTTCTTAGCAATAGATATAACCAGACGCAAATTAGCTTCAATCATGTCTTTTTTGGCGCGGCGACCCTTCGCCTCAGCAATCGTTAATCGCCGGTTAATCATTTTTAAATCATTAATGGGCAAACCCAAGCGCGTCTCAATTTCAAGCAAAACTTCTTGCGCCTCAGTAATTTCATCCTTTTTTTCTTGCAATATTTCCGAATAACCTTTCCCTAAGGCTATGTGTTCATCAAGCCAAGCAATACTGGCCTCATTGTTGACAAACGATGCGATAAACTCTTTTCGTGGCATTTTGGCATCACGGACACAAATATCCATAATAACCTTTTCTTGGTCACGTACATCTTGTATCAGATTCGCTTGAACATCGAGTAATCGCTTAAAATATTTAGGTGCAAATTTAAATTCAAGAAAAATATCTGCTAATTGAGCCAGTCCTTCCTTGCCTTTGTCACTGTCATAAGCATTCTTTTTTAATAACGAGCGCGTTTCCTTTGCCGAAACCACCAGTACATCTATTCGCTCCTTAACATCGTCATAGGCTAGCTCAGGCACCTCTTCAGGCTCTTCCTCCTCATCGTCAGGATTGACATTGGCCTTATTAATGCCCGGCAGAACCACCTCTGGCTCCTCATAATCAGCAAAATCGACAACAATATCTTTTAACTTTGGACCTTCCTCACCACCAATCAACCCAAAGTCCATCAAAAATTCATCCACGATATACGGTGCATGACCCAAAGCCTCAACCACTTGCTTATGCCCTTTTTCTATGCGCTTCGCAATCTTCAACTCGTCTTCACGTGTCAGCAACTCTACCGAGCCCATTTCACGCATATACATTCTGACCGGATCGGTCGTCTTACCAAACTCCCCATCAACACTCGCTAATGCTGCAGCTACTTCAGCCGCCGCCTCATCATCAGTACTCGCGCCTGCGGCACCTGTCATTAAGCTATCGGCATCGGGTGCAACTTCGTGAACCTCAATACCCATATCATTAATCATACTAATGATATCTTCAATCTGATCAGGCTCTACAATATCGCTCGGTAAATGGTCATTTATTTCAGCGTAAGTCAAATACCCTTTGGTTTTACCCTTAGAAATAAGCTGCTTGAGTTGAGACTGTTGGTTCATTTATGTTAAGCCCATGTCAAATAACATTACATTTTACCTTTTTTTTATCTTTAAATGAAGACACTTGTCTATTTCCTTGCTAAAAAATCAAGCATTTTCTTTTTTTCATCTGCACCCAGCCCTTCTGACCGCTCCTTCTTAAGCAGCCGAGCCAAGTCAGCCTCTACAACCTGATCAACCAACCGACCCACCGCTCCTGAGAACTCCAACACCAATCCTGATTCCGGAACCAGTATCGGCATTTGAACAAGCGCACGAACTTGGCTTTCTTCGGGCTGACCCCGAAAATTTTCCATCAACCCACCGGTGGTCAACTCGGGCTTTTCCTGTAAAAGCAACAAAACCTTTCGCAATAAGTTCAGTCCTGGCGAATCCAAAGCCAGATCAACGCCCTCTTTTAAAAAATCGCACTGTGCAAGATTGGGATTTTGCAACAACAATGCATTTGCCGTACGCGCAGGAGTTACCTTCTCTTTAGCCACAGGACTACGACGCTTTAAATTTTCAGGCGCTAAATCAGTCGCAATATGCTCAACCTGTTCATTCAGCTTGGCCACCATCATCTCTTTGAAATACCCTTGTGGCAAAGTCACTAAATACGACTTAGCTTTCACCATCAGCGCTGCCCGCCCCTCTAACGTTTGAAGATCTAACGTTTCAGCCAAATGACTAAAGAAATAATCCGACAAGGGCGCAGCGGCCGCCATTCGCGCCAAAAAGCTATCCAACCCTTGGCTGCGAATCAAGGAATCCGGATCCTCTTTCTCCGGAAGCAACATAACTTTAATTTGACGCCCATCTTTTAAACAAGGAAGACTTGATTCAACAGCACGCCATACCGCCTTCAAACCAGCCACGTCACCGTCAAAACACAACACTATTTCAGAGGTAAACCGGAACAATAAATCAAAATGCGCCCTTGATGGCGCCGTTCCTAAGGTAGCAACCGCGTGCCTAATACCAAACTGCGCCAAAGCAATCACATCCATGTACCCTTCGACTAATAAAATCTGCGCCGGCCGCCCCTTCTTTTCCAACAACTCATATAAGCCATAAACTTCATTGCTCTTCTGGAAAACAGGCGTCTCTGGAGAATTAAGATATTTCGGCATCTCATCGCCCAAAACACGGCCTCCAAAAGCAATCACCCGTCCGCGCCGGTCTCGAATAGGAAACATAACTCGACCACGAAAACGGTCATAGACACGCCCGTTTTCTTTAGCTATAACCATTCCAGATTTTTTCAGCAATTCAGCATCAAACTGATTTGCTAGCACATGCCACTGATCAGGGGCATACCCTAATAAAAAGTCACGCGCCACCGCGCCGGAAACACCCCGATCTTTAAAATACTTTACCGCTAAACCGTCATTTTCGGCTTCACGCAACTGCTGCGCATAGAAATTTGCCACTTGCTGCTGCAGATCATACAACGCGACTAAATCCTGCTTACCACTCGAGTGAATTGTCGCCGCCTCTCTAGGCACCTCAATACCCACAAAAGCAGCCAAATCTTCAACGGCCTCAACAAAATTTAAATGACTATAATCCATCAAAAAACCAATCGCGTTGCCACTCGCACCACAACCAAAACAGTGATAAAACTGCTTGCTACGATTGACAGAAAAGCTAGGTGTTTTTTCGGTATGAAAAGGACAACGAGCAACAAAATTGCTCCCTGTTTTTTTAAGGGGAATAAAACTATCGATTAAGTCTACAACATCAACACGCGCTAGAAGATCATCGATAAAAACAGAAGGAATTAATCCAGCCATAGAGCTAAACGGTTACGCAAACCACAAAACCCAATAGCCACTAACTTGCTGATAACAGCCCTTTTATCTTAGCACTCACAACAGACATATCCGCACGGCCCTGCATTTTTGGCTTAACTAAACCCATGACCTTGCCCATATCTTTAATCGCACTTGCATTGGAAGCTGTAATCGCTTCCAAAACGATTGCATTAATCTCATCTTCTGACAGCGGCTGTGGCAAAAACTCTCGAATAACCACAATCTCTTGCTCTTCCACGACCGCTAAATCTTCTCGGTCTGCTGCTCGAAATTGAGTTATTGATTCACGCCGTTGCTTCAACATTTTATCGAGAACGACAATGACTTGCGCATCATCCAGCTCAATACGCTCATCGACTTCACGGCGTTTTATATCAGCCATCATCAAGCGAATAACACCCAGCCTAGGCTTATCACCGGCCTTCATGGACGCCTTCATGTCATCTCTGATGCGTTCTTTAATCACAGCAAACACCCATGTCTTCGAAAATTCAATTAAACTTGTGGACGACCGCGACGTAAATTTTTCAATGCATAACGCTCGCGCGCTAATTTTTTCTGTAGTCTTTTAACAGCAGCTGCTGATTTACGCTTACGCTCAGCCGTTGGCTTTTCATAAAACTCACGACGGCGAACCTCTGCTAAAACACCTGCTTTTTCACAAGAACGCTTGAATCGACGTATTGCAATATCAAAGGGCTCGTTTTCTTTAACTTTTATTGACGGCATTTAATGACCTAATTTGCTAAAATCGTTACTTTAAAGATCCCTACATCTGGATCCAATTTAAGATGAACCGACAATTATACTGTATAACTAACTCATAAATAAACCCCAAATGTATGTATTAGGCATTGAAACATCCTGTGATGAAACCGGAGTCGCTATTTTTCACTCAGAACAAGGGCTTATCAGCCATTGTCTCCACAGCCAAGTTGCTATCCATGCTGAGTATGGTGGCGTTGTTCCTGAACTCGCATCACGAGATCACATCAGAAAACTTATCCCACTGATCAAGAAAACACTCAAGGATAGCACCTTAACCCCTCAAGACATTAACGGCATTGCCTACACGTCAGGGCCTGGGCTCATAGGCGCCCTTCTGGTTGGGGCTGCAACAGCCAGAAGCCTTGCGTGGACATGGCAAGTACCTGCGATAGCTGTCCATCATATGGAAGGGCACCTGCTCGCGCCGATGCTAGAAGAAAACCCGCCGCCCTATCCCTTCGTCGCCCTTTTAGTTTCTGGCGGCCATACCTTACTGGTGGAAGTCAGCGCCATTGGTTGCTATAAAATATTAGGTGAGTCGCTTGATGACGCCGCTGGCGAAGCCTTTGATAAAACCGCTAAAATGCTTGGTCTTGGCTATCCTGGAGGGCCTTATTTAGCCAAGCTCGCTGAAAAAGGAACACCGAACCGCTTTAAATTCCCCAGACCGATGACCGATCGCCCCGGTTTAGACTTCAGCTTTAGCGGCCTCAAAACATTCACCAAAAACACGCTATTCTCTACGCCGCAAAGCGACCAAGATAAAGCTGATATCGCCTTAGCCTTTCAACAGGCCGTGGCCGACACATTAACAATTAAATGTAAGCGTGCGCTCGAACAAACCCAGCTCACTCGATTAGTTATTGCGGGCGGCGTCAGCGCCAACACCCAAATTAGAGCCTCTCTTAAAGCAATGACCGACAAAAAGAACGCCGAACTGTTCTTTCCAAGGCTTGAATTCTGCACCGACAACGGCGCCATGATTGCCTATGCGGGCTGTCAGCGCCTATTGACCGGCCACCAAGAACCCCTTGTGATCGAAGGACGCCCTCGCTGGCCGATCAATGAATTAAATGCCCCTTAATTAGCCTTCTGTACCTTGAATCAAACGCAAAATATTCGCCTTATGTCGCCACAAAGAAAGCAATGAAATAACGGTGGCGATAAAAATATATTCTGGTTCTGTAACCATAAACCAGGCATAAATAGGCGTCAAAAAGCCTGCAATCAATGCCGATAGCGATGAGACTTTCGAGACTTTTAAGACTATTATCCATGTGAGCGCTACAACAAAACCCAAACCCCAAGACAGACCTAAAAGCACCCCGCAACCGGTTGCAACGCCCTTACCCCCTTTAAAATTAAAAAACACAGGGAATAAATTCCCTAAAAAAACCGCCAATGTCGACAACATTACAATAACACTGGAATCACTCGCAATTTTAGCGGCCCAGACGACTAAAAACCCCTTAAGCAAATCACTAAAAAGTGTAATCCCTGCTGCCTTCTTACCGCCAACACGCATAACATTCGTTGCGCCAGGGTTTTGAGAACCATGCTCACGCGGATCATCAAAGCCCATTAACTTACAAACAATAATACCGCTCGACACTGATCCCACTAGATAACCTGCAGGAATAACCAACCATTCAACCATTCACTTCACCTTAAGACGTTACTGTAATCATATAAAATCATCACCCTATATAGTTCCCGACAAGCGTGAAAAAGAGTTCTAGCCACTACTCTAGAGTTTTTTATTTTCAAATTCAAATAATAAAATTGCGCCCAACACATTACTTGCTACTATAAGCGTTAGTTTTAATTACTCATCCTAATTTCAGGGAACATATGGACATAATATTTCTAAAAGGTCTGAAAATTGACACCATCATCGGTATTTATGACTGGGAACGCACCCAAAAACAAACACTCATTCTTGATTTTGAACTTGGTTATGATATCCGCAAAGCCAGTCAAACTGACAATATTGAAGACACGCTCGACTACAAGGCACTGACACAACAAGTTACTGCCTTTGTTGAACCTAGTCAGTTCTTATTAGTCGAAACATTAGCCGAAGAAATTTGCGCATTAATCTTAAAAGAATTTAACACGCCCTGGGTTAAATTAACCCTCAATAAAAAAGGCGCCATTAGTACGGCTCAGGATGTGGGAATCATTATTGAAAGAGGTCAAAAGTAACCCATGCCGATTGGACACATCAGCCTAGGAAGCAATATCAACAGGGAAAAAAACATCCCTTCGAGCCTCATTGCTCTAGAAAATGAATTTGGCACACTAAAGATCTCGAGCATTTATGAAACTGAGCCTGTAGGCTTTACTGGAAGTAACTTCTTTAACCTTATTGCCGTCTTCAATTCAGACTTACCGGTCAAAACAATAGGAAAAACCCTCAAGCGTATAGAAATGGAACACGGCCGCGTACATGGCGGCAATAAGTTCGAGGCCCGAACACTTGACCTTGACTTAATCCTCTACGGAGACCTTATTATTTCAGAAGGACGACTACAAATTCCCCGCGATGAAATTACCCGCTATGCTTTTGTACTCGAACCACTCGCCGAAATTTCACCGGATCTTAAACATCCCGAAACCAACATAAGATACGTTGAACTTTGGGAAAATTTTGATAAATCAAATCTTAAGCAACAAAAAACAAACGCGCTAGATTAACTAAACAAGGTTCGCCCGCCGTCTACCGTGACAACCTGACCGGTCATATACTGACCTTGGTCAACCAAAAAAAGCACCGCTTTAGCAATATCGTCTGGCTGGCCACACCGCCCCAAGGCAATACGCGATAACACGGTCTTTTTTAGGTCACCTTGCGCCTCACTTCCTTCTGGCCATAAAATAGCCCCCGGCGCCACGGCATTAACCCGTACGTCAGGGGCGAACTCTTTCGCTAAAACCCGCGTCATCGCCTCTAATCCCGCCTTTGCAATACTATAGATTGAATACTCAGGCAAACCATTGGCCGCATGAATATCCGTTATGTTAACGATACAGCCTTGTTGTGATGCAAGCGTCGGCGCTAAACTTCTCGACAAAAAGAAGGGCGCTTTTAAATTAACACCTAACAACTCATCCCAGTCCGTCACCGATGCTGTTGCTAATGGCGTGGGGTAAAACACTGACGCGTTATTAACCAAAACCGCCAAATCCTTAGGTACCGATTCAACCAAGGCCTGGCAAGCATCGGGATCCAATAAATTAGCTTGAACCAATGCTGCAGAATTAGGTCGCCGTGCATTGAGCACATCAGACAACACATTAGCCTGCTCAACTGACTGTTGATAATGAATTAAAATATCATACCCCGCATCATGTAACGCATGCGCTATCTCAGCACCTAGACGCTTGGCCGCTCCGGTAATCAATGCTGTTTTACGACCCATAATGCTCCACTGTTAAAAAATACGATTACGCGAGCTTCTTAATATTCTCAAAGAACACAGAGAAACCTTGTCAATCAAGCTATCTTATCTTACTTTATCTTAGATAAGATAAATCACGTCCATCTTCACTAACCAGAATCGATGCCATGAATACGCCTAAAGATTTTTTAACGTCACTTATTAACGATATGTGCCAATGGCGACAACACCTGCATCAACACCCAGAAACCGCTTTTGAAGAGATCAAAACGGCACAATTTATCAGCGACAAACTTAAAAGCTTTGGGCTTGACGTTCACCAAGGTCTTGGCGGCACAGGCGTCGTCGCCTCTATTACCGCTGGCGATAGTCACGCTACAATAGGTCTACGCGCAGACATGGACGCACTACCCATTCAAGAACTAAATTCTTTTCATTATAAATCCACGCACAGCGGCAAAATGCATGCCTGTGGCCATGATGGCCATTCTGCAATGCTCCTCGGTGCGGCATGCTACTTATCACAACACCGAAATTTTAACGGCACCGTCCGATTTATTTTCCAGCCAGCCGAAGAAGGGCGGGCAGGGGCTCTGCGCATGATAGAAGAGGGCTTATTTAAACAATTTCCCGTTGACAGTATCTACGGGATGCATAATTTCCCCGACCTCCCTGAAGGACATTTTGCTGTCAAAGCAGGGGCCATGATGGCCGCATTCAACTGCTTTAAAATTACCGTCACAGGGCAAGCAACACATGCCGCGATGCCTCACCTTGGAAAAGACCCCATCGTTGTAGCTGCGCAACTTATAACCGCACTACAAACCATCATCAGTCGCGCCACCGATCCTGCCGAGGCCGCTGTTATCTCCATCACGCAAGTGCACGCCGGCAATACTTGGAATGCAATCCCTGAATCTGTGGAACTCAAAGGAACCTTCCGTTGTTTCAGCCCTGCTATTGAACAACACTTACAAAATGCCATTACACACCTGACTAGCTCCCTGTGTGAAAGCTTTGGCGTACAAGCTACTCTTGAGTTTAATCCTGAAAATCCGGGCTATCCCGTTACATGGAACAATGAGGAAGCTGCACATTTATGCGCCCAAGTGGCAACCACTATTGCCGGTGAAAATGGCGTTGACCTTACACCCGAGCCCAGCCTGGGGGCAGAAGATTTTGCCTTTATGCTCAAAGAAAAACCCGGCTGCTACATCTGGATTGGCAATGGCCCTTCAACAGGGTCTTGCTTACTACATAACCCGCACTACGACTTTAATGATGCCATTCTGCCGGTTGGCGCCGCCTATTGGATCAAGCTAACAGAAACGCTATTAGCCCCATAAAAGACACCACACAGAAATATTTTTACTCTGGTCTTATTTTTCAGCCTTTGGAAAAGACAATAAATGGCGCATCTTTTCAGCCTTCGTTTTAAGATAATCGAGGTTATCACTGTGATAGTCTGATTCAATCGCGATGCGCCCTACAATCGACACCCCTAACTGACGCAGGTCTTCAATCTTTTTAGGGTTATTAGTGATCAACCGAATCGAATCTACGCCTAAACTTTCTAACATCAAAGCCGCTAAATTATATTCTCGTTCATCCGCTAAATGCCCTAAATGAATATTGGCATCAACCGTATCTAAACCCTCATCCTGCAAGTTATAAGCCTGTAATTTCTTCAATAAGCCAATACCGCGGCCTTCTTGACGTAAATACACCAAAACACCCACGCCCGCTTCTTGAATAAGTTGTAACGCCAGATCCAACTGCTCGCCACAATCACAACGCCTTGACCCTAGCACATCCCCGGTAAAGCATTCAGAATGTATTCTTACAGGAACATCCTTAACCCCAGAAACATCCCCTTTTACAAAGGCAATATGCTCCTTATCGTCGACATTATTAGAATAATAATGCAACTCAAACTCACCGTGTTTAGTGGGAATACGGGTTTGAACTAAATCTTCCAAAACTATGGTCACTCTTGACACCTAACTCCACGTTGTCGTGCTATTTGAAAAACAAATCACCCTAATAGGCGGTCATTCTATAGCTAATAACATAACGATTCCAGCCAAAATTAGATACTCTTTTTAGCTAACAAGTACACCGCACGCCTTTATTTACTTGGTTTGTTTTTTTTAGCACCGCTCTTCTCAGAAGAACCACCGGCCTCTGTTTTAGACTTACTTTTACCACCCACAATAGAAGCATTAAGCTGCTTACCCGAAACCCAGACTTTCTTTAACGAGCGAAATAAAGATCTCGGCATCCCTTCCGGTAAGTGCACCATTGAATGATCATCAAAAATCTTTATTTTCTGAATCAGATCACCTTCTAACCCTGTTTCATTGGCAATTGCACCAACAATATTCCCGGGTTGTACACCGTCATTTTTACCTACCTCGAGTCTAAACTGCTCCATTTCAACACCCGGAGCACCTTTTCTTGACGATCGATTAGCGACGCCTTTCTCAGCACCTGCTGACTGGCTTCTTTCTTTCGACTTACGGCCTTTATTACGGTCGTCAGAGCTGCGTTGCGGTCTTCTGTCTTGAGATC
>CAJVZC010000026.1 GCA_913019935.1 uncultured Methylococcales bacterium | reverse complement strand
CCTTTAGCCTACGGTGAAGAGGAAGGTGAAGTCTTTTTAGGGCGTTCGGTTACGCAGACTAAATCGGTTTCTGAGAGTACCTCGCAGGCTATTGATGCAGAAATTCGGGCGGTTATTGATCGTAACTATAAGCGCGCCGAGAACATGCTTAAAGATAACGAAGATATTTTGCATGCGATGGCAGATGCGTTAATGAAGTACGAAACCATTGATAAATACCAGCTTGATGATTTATTAGAGCGTAGAACACCGGTGCGGGAACCGCAAGGTTGGGGTGATGATACAACCCCGCCTGAGGGTAATGTAAAAACCGATACGGGTAAAGATAGTCAGGATGTGGAGCCACCTGTTGGCGGAGGGACTGCTGAGCAGCATTCGTAAGATATTTTAAGTGGTGAAAAAAAGGGGGGAGTCTTGTGCTTGCCCCTTTTTTTGTAGCTATTGTTTAAGTACTGTTAGGGTAGTAAGCGTGTATGGTCATACGAAATAAGGACGTTTTATGGTAAGTAAGAAAAGATATTTTGGTACTGATGGTATTCGCGGTCGGGTTGGCGAGGCACCTATAACGGCAGAATTTATGCTTAAATTAGGCTGGGCTATTGGTAAAGTTTTTTCCGGGGAAGGAAAAAATATGGTTTTAGTGGGTAAAGATACTCGAATATCAGGTTATATGTTTGAGTCGGCACTTGAGGCAGGGTTAACCGCTGCAGGTGTTGATACGCGTTTAATTGGCCCGATGCCAACACCTGCGATTGCTTATTTGACGCGGACATTAAGAGCGCAGGCAGGTATTGTGATTAGTGCCTCTCATAACCCGTATTACGATAACGGGATAAAATTATTTTCGACTGAAGGGGTTAAGTTAAAAGATGATATTGAGCACAAGATAGAAGCTTTTCTTGATTACCCGATGACGACTGTTGACTCGGCACAGTTAGGAAAAGCACAGCGTATCGTTGATGCTGCAGGACGTTATATTGAGTTTTGTAAAGGCACGATATCTGCGGGGGTTGATTTTAGAGGTATGCGTATTGTTGTGGATTGTGCGCATGGGGCTACTTATCATGTGGCGCCACATGTTCTCAGTGAGGTGGGTGCTGAAGTGATGACCTTAGCCGATACCCCCGATGGAATTAATATTAATGATGAGTGCGGTGCAACGGCGCCTCAAAATTTAAGTGCAAAAGTCTTAGAGTATCGTGCTGATTTTGGCATTGCCCTAGACGGCGATGGCGACCGATTAATTATGGTTGATCATACCGGTGCGATTGTAGACGGTGATGAATTATTGTTTATCATTGCGCGGTCACGGCATGAACAGAAGCAGTTGAAAGGCCCCGTGGTAGGAACGTTAATGACAAATCTTGGTATGGAGCGAGCTTTAACCGATCTCGGTATCGACTTTTTAAGGTCTAATGTGGGGGACCGTTATGTTATGGAGATGTTATCTTCGCACGGGGGAATGTTGGGCGGCGAAGGTTCTGGGCACATCATTTGTTTAGATAAAGCGACGACGGGTGATGGTGTGATTGCGGCATTGCAGGTTTTAGAAGAAATAAAGAGAACCGGTAAAACATTGTATGAATTGAAGCAAGGAATGGAGAAATATCCACAAACTTTAATTAACGTTAAGCTTTCAGGTTCAATTGATCTTAATGCGAATGTAGCCATTCAGGAAAAAAAGCAGGCAGTAGAGGCTGAATTAGGGCGGACAGGGCGAGTTTTATTACGAGAATCTGGAACTGAGCCATTAGTGCGCGTTATGGTGGAAGGAAAAGATGCGGCGGTCGTTTCTGAAAGTGCTAATGCTTTGGCTAATACCATTAAAGCGGCGTTATCTTCTTGATTTGATATATAATAACTGTTAAATTAATCCGTTTAGCTTTTGGATGGTGAAAATGCGTAAGGCACTGGTTGTTGGAAATTGGAAAATGAATGGGGTTCGTTCGGATGCAACGGATTTGGCAACGGCGATAAAGACGGGTTTTGAAGACAATGGCGCTGCTATAGCCGTTTGTGTGCCATCAGTTTATTTTAGTGAAATAGACGCGTTGTTAGCGGGCACGTCGATTTTGTTGGGCTCTCAGAATGTTGCCGAACATGATTCTGGGGCTTATACGGGCGAGATTTCGGCTAAAATGCTGAATGATTTTGATTGTCATTTCGCTATTGTCGGGCACTCGGAGAGAAGAAGTTATTATAATGACTCTAATGAGTCTGTTGCTCGTCGATATAGTCAATCTTTATCTCAAGGTATTACACCTATTTTATGTGTGGGTGAAACACTTGAAGAAAGAGAGAGTAATGAAACATTTAGTGTTATTGATCAGCAGTTGGATGCGGTTATTGATTTGGCAGGTATTGAATCTTTCGCCAAAGCCGTTATTGCTTATGAGCCAGTTTGGGCAATTGGAACGGGAAAAGTAGCTACTGATGATCAAGCGCAAGAAGTACATGCGTATATCCGCAATAAGTTGGCTCAGTTAGATGCCGGTATTGCTGAAAATATGCAAATTTTATACGGTGGTAGTGTAAAGCCAAATAATGCAACTGCATTGTTTGCAATGCCTGATATTGATGGTGGCCTTATTGGCGGTGCCTCACTTGATGGAGATGCCTTCCTATCGATTTATCAATCAACAAAATAATTTAAAGATTACATTCTTATGGATCAGATATTAATTATCGCGCATGTAGTCATCGGTTTGATGATTATTGTTCTAGTGATGTTGCAGCAAGGTAAAGGCGCTGATGCAGGTGCCGCTTTTGGTGGCGGAGGCAGCGGTGCTTCAGGCTCGTTGTTCGGTGCGAGCGGCGCAACATCCTTTTTATCAAGAACGACAGCTATTTGTGCTGTTGTCTTTTTTTCTACCAGTTTGGCATTAGCTTTTTTAAGTGGTTATGACGGCGATGTAACCGATATTATGGATGATATTACGACTTTCAGTGAAGAATCGGAAAGTTTGGATGCTGTTGCAGAACCTGATGTGGTTCTTGAGGATATGCCGGTTATCGCTGATGATGATATGCCTATAGTTCTGGATTCGGAAGCAACAAGTGTTGAGATAGATCAGAGTAGTGATGCTATAGATGATCTACCTATTGATGCTAACTAAGCTAGGTTGCACGTTTAGTTAAGTTGTTTTACTAGGCCGATGTGGTGGAATTGGTAGACACGCTATCTTGAGGGGGTAGTGGCGTAAGCTGTGCCGGTTCAAGTCCGGCCATCGGCACCATAAAAGATAAGAATTCCGGATTTTTAATGGATCCGGAATTTTTTTAATTCAATATAGGACTAAATTGGTACTGTATAAATGAGGTAACTATGCTTCGATTGAGTAAATTAACTGACTATGCCACGGTATTGTTAGCGTATATGGCGAAAACAAACAGCCATTTACATACGGCTTTGGAATTATCAGAGGCGACAGCTATTCATTTGCCCACAGTCAGTAAGGTCATGAAAGTGCTGTCAAAAGCGGGGCTGGTCTATGCTATTAGAGGCTCTAAGGGAGGCTATCAATTAGCGCAGGTGCCTGAACAGATAACTGTTGCTAGCATTATTGGTGCACTAGAAGGGCCTGTTGCTATTACGGAATGTAGCGCGCAAACGCATGATTGTGAGCAAGCCAGCGCCTGTGAGATTAAAGGTAATTGGGGGGTTGTTAATCGAGCGATCGTTAATGTTTTAGAGTCTATAACATTGGCAGATATGATGGTTACACAGCAGCAGTATAGTTCAGCAGAAATTCAAGTTTCGTGGCAAGGTTTAAGCCGTTAGTGGTGGAGAAGAAAATGACGTCAAGTACAACAGAAATTGAACAATTAATTGGCAAAGAGTATGACAAAGGGTTTGTAACCAATTTAGATGCAGATACTTTTTTGCCCGGGTTAAATGAAGAGGTAATAACAGCTCTGTCGGCTAAGAAAAATGAGCCTCCTTTTATGTTGGAATGGCGCTTAAAGGCTTATCGGCATTGGTTAACGATGACGCCTCCTGAATGGGCTTTTGTTAATGTTGATCCGATTGATTATCAGCAGATAAGTTATTATTCGGCCCCTAAGCAGAAAGAAGCGTTAAAAAGTCTGGATGAAGTTGACCCAGAGTTATTAGATACCTATAAGAAATTAGGTATACCCCTAGAGGAACAAGAACGGCTTGCCGGCGTAGCCGTTGATGCCGTTTTTGATAGTGTTTCTGTCGCGACAACTTTTAAGGGGAAGTTGAAAGAAGTGGGGGTTATTTTTTGCCCGATCTCTGAAGCCATTCAAGAATATCCTGAATTGGTCAAACAGTATTTAGGCTCGGTGGTACCACAAGAAGATAATTTTTATGCGGCCCTGAATTCAGCTGTTTTTACTGATGGTTCCTTTGTTTATATTCCTAAAGGTGTTCGCTGCCCGATGGAGTTATCAACGTATTTTAGAATTAATGCCGCTAATACCGGTCAGTTCGAGCGTACCTTAATTATTGCTGACGAGAGTAGTCATGTAAGTTATCTTGAAGGTTGTACCGCACCGATGCGTGATGAAAACCAGTTGCATGCCGCTGTTGTTGAATTGGTTGCCTTGGATAATGCACAAATAAAATATTCAACAGTACAGAATTGGTATCCCGGAGATAAGAATGGAAAAGGCGGGATTTATAACTTTGTAACCAAGCGGGCAGATTGTCGAGGTGTTAATTCAAAAGTATCGTGGACACAAGTTGAGACCGGTTCTGCGATTACGTGGAAGTACCCCAGTTGTGTCTTAACGGGCGATAATTCAGTGGGTGAGTTTTATTCAGTAGCGCTAACAAATAATTATCAACAAGCCGATACCGGCACCAAAATGATACATGTGGGTAAAAATACCCGAAGTACGATCATTTCAAAAGGTATTTCGGCCGGTAAGGCACAGAATTCATACCGAGGTTTAGTTAAGGTTCTGAAAAGTGCAGAGAATGCTCGAAATTATACGCAGTGTGACTCACTGTTGGTTGGTGATCAGTGTGGCGCACATACTTTTCCTTATGTAGAGGTTAAGCAACCTTCAGCGAATGTAGAGCATGAGGCGACGACGTCAAAGATCAGTGAAGACCAATTGTTTTTTTGTCAGCAGCGTGGGTTGTCTGCAGAAGATGCGGTATCACTGATTGTGAATGGTTTTTGTAAGGAAGTTTTTAAGGAATTGCCTATGGAGTTTGCAGTAGAAGCACAAGCACTCCTAGGCATTAGTCTTGAAGGTTCCTCAGTAGGATAACATTGATAAACACCTTCATGGCGAGAGCACTTTTAAAAAGGCTGATACGTTAAGTGACGGTAAACAAATTTAGTTAAATACGGTAAAGGTAATTGTATGCTCAGTATAAAAGATTTACAGGTTAATATTGGAGATAAGTCCATTCTTAAGGGTATAAGTCTTAATATTAACCCCGGTGAGGTTCACGCTATTATGGGGCCTAATGGTTCTGGTAAGAGTACGCTTTCGCATGTACTGGCCGGTAAAGACGGCTATACGATTACCGGTGGCTCTATTGAAATAGAAGGACAAGATTTAGCAGAAATGGCTCCTGAAATAAGGGCAAGAGAAGGGTTGTTTTTAGCCTTTCAGTATCCGGTTGAAATACCCGGTGTGAGTAATATATATTTGTTGAAGGCAGCATTGAATGCGGTTCGTCAGCATCAAGGCTTGTCTGAAGTTGATGCTTTGGATTTTCTAACGCTGGTTAAAGAGAAGATTAAATTACTAGGGATGGATGAGAAATTCTTGTACAGGTCTGTTAATCAAGGTTTTTCTGGTGGTGAGAAAAAGCGTAATGAGATCCTTCAGATGGCAATAATGGAGCCGAAGATGTGTATTCTGGATGAAACGGATTCAGGGCTTGATATTGATGCTTTACAAATTGTGGCGGCAGGTGTGAATTCATTACGCTCAGAAAACCGGTCGTTTTTAATGATTACTCATTATCAACGTTTGTTAGATTATATCGTGCCTGATGTGGTGCATGTGTTAGCCGATGGACGGATTGTTAAGACCGGAGGTCCTGAGTTGGCATTAGAATTAGAGCAAAAAGGGTATGGCTGGATTGGGCAGGAAGAATAATGGCAAGTGCTGTGAGTTCATTAGAAAAATATGTCGAAGAGTACGACGAAATTAAAGCGACTTTACCGGGACAAGAATTGGATTGGCTCGTGCAGTTGCGCCAGCAAGGCTTAGATCAGTTTTCGACACAAGGCTTCCCAACGATACGCGATGAAGATTGGCGCTATACCAATGTTACGCCATTAATAAAAAAATCCTTTCAGTCGGTGGTAGCAAAAACCAGCACAGCAGTCGTGCCTGAACAGATGCATGATTATTATGTACCTGATTGTTGGCAGGTGGTTATTGTTGATGGTCATTTTTCAAAGCTATTGTCTAAGTTAGACGGGTTGCCTGAAGAAGTGGTTGTTATGGCTTTATCGGATGCGTTAGTCAACTGTCCGGATAAAGTAAAAAGGTATTTAGGCCAGGCGGTTGAGAATGAAGATCATGGTTTTATTCATTACAATACAGCATGGTTTTCTGAGGGTTTATTTGTTTGGATTCCTCAGCAAGTAAAAATGAAGCAGCCCTTGCAACTCGTTCATGTCGTTACGCAAGAAAATGTTGCGACAGCCACGCGTAATCTTATTGTTGCAGAAGCGGGTGCCGAAGGGGTAGTCATTGAAAGCTATTTTGGCAGTCAGGATCAAGCATATTTAACGTCTTCAATTAGCGAAGTTTTTGTTGCTGAGAATGCGCATTTAACGCTATATAAATTGCAAAATGAAGCCACTAAGGCTTTGCATTGTAGTGGGATCTATAGTCAGCAGGAAAAGCATTCAAATTTTAATTATTTAGACTTTTCTTTTGGGGGTCTTATAGCGCGCAATGAATTACACGTTAATGTAGGGTTTGCTGCGGCGTGTGATTTGAATGGTTTGTTTGTAGGTCGTGGACGTCAACATATTGATAATCATACGTCGATAGAACATATACAGCCTCGCGGTTCGAGTCGTGAGTTGTTCAAAGGTATTCTGGATGGCCGTGCTCGAGGGGTTTTTCAAGGTTGTGTTAAAGTCTTTGAGGATGCGCAAAAAATTGATTCAGAAATGCATAATCATAATTTGTTGTTATCGGACAATGCTGAGATTGATACGAAGCCACAGTTAATAATCTATGCAGATGATGTGAAGTGTGCACACGGTGTAACCGTGGGTCAGTTAGACGACGCCTCTATTTTTTACTTACAGTCGCGTGCTGTTTCTGAGGAAGATGCTAAAGATATGCTGACTTTTGCTTTTGCGAATGAAATGGTTGAGAAGATTAAAGTCAGTGGCTTTAAAAGCTATATTTTAGCATTGTTATTACAAAGATTTCCGCAAGGCATTATTGAGCAGGAGTGGTTATGAGTGCAGTGGATGTCGCGCGTATTCGTAATGATTTTCCGATTCTTACGCAGAAAATTAGAGAGAAGCCCTTAATATATTTAGATAATGCAGCCAGTAGTCAAAAGCCCGTTTCGGTTATTGATGCAATTAGTAATAACTACCGCCTTGATTATGCCAATATACACCGTGGTGTACATACGCTTAGTCAGCGCTCAACAGATGGTTTTGAGGGTGCGCGAGAGAAAGTAAGAGCTTTTTTAAATGCTGAGAGTGTCAAAGAAATTATCTTTGTGCGTGGAGCAACGGAAGGTATAAACCTTATCGCTCAAAGTTATGGCCGTTCTACTCTGGGTCAAGACGACGAGATTATTATTACCACGATGGAGCATCACGCTAATATTGTGCCGTGGCAAATGTTGTGTGAGCAAACGGGGGCGCGTCTAAGGGTGGTGCCGATGACGGAGCGAGGGGAATTAATTTTAGATGATTATGAATCGCTCTTTAATTCCAGAACCCGATTAGTCTCAGTGGCGCATATGTCGAATGCGTTAGGCACCATTAATCCCATCGCCAAGATGATTAAAACGGCCC
Source organism: uncultured Methylococcales bacterium (assembly GCA_913019935.1). Classification (GTDB taxonomy): domain Bacteria; phylum Pseudomonadota; class Gammaproteobacteria; order Methylococcales; family Methylomonadaceae; genus OPU3-GD-OMZ. The sequence continues at coordinate 4,057 of CAJVZC010000026.1, read as the reverse complement.
ATAGTCATAATGTACCGGTTGTTTTAGACGGTGCTCAAGCAGCACCACATATGGTTACTGATGTTCGTGCATTGGATTGCGATTTTTATGTTTTTTCAGGGCATAAACTGTACGGACCAGCGGGTATTGGCGTGTTGTATGGGAAGCAGGCGCTATTAGAGTCTATGCCTCCTTATCAGGGCGGTGGCGATATGATACGGAAAGTTTCTTTTCAGGAAACTGAGTATAATGATTTGCCCTATAAATTTGAGGCAGGAACGCCGGCTATTGCCGATGTCATTGGCTTGGGTGCAGCGATTGATTATGTCACCGGTATCGGGCTGGATAATATTGCAGCTTATGAGGATGACTTATTACGTTATGCCACGGAACAGGTCAATCATATCTCAGGGTTAAGGATAATTGGTGAGGCCGCTCAAAAGGGGGCTATTTTGTCCTTTGTTCTAGAAGGCGTTCATCCCCACGATATTGGTACCTTGTTGGATTCTGTTGGGATTGCTATTCGGGCCGGGCATCATTGTGCTATGCCGGTTATGGACTTTTATCAGGTCCCTGCGACAGCACGGGCTTCTTTTGCAATGTATAATACCGAGCAAGAAATAGATACACTGGTCAGCGCATTGAAAGAGTTGATTAAAGTATTTCGATAACGGTCATTTTATCGCTGTCTCGGTTTTTTTTTAAGTGTGTTAGTTCTTTTAGTAGGTTGCTTTATGTTTGAAGATTTAAGAGATCTTTATCAGGAGGTCATTTTTGACCATAACCGGAATCCCAGAAATTTCAGGGTTATCGAAAATGCTTCGCGTGCTGTTGAAGGTTTTAATCCTTTGTGTGGTGATCGGTTAACACTTTATTTGAATATAGTTTCGGGTGTCATCGAAGATGCTAGTTTTCAAGGTTCAGGTTGTGCTATCTCGACAGCATCTGTTTCTTTAATGACTGAGATTATTAAGGGTAAGACGGAAAGTGAAGCTGAAGCGTTGTTTAGTCAGTTTCATACGATGACAACCAGTGAGGGTGAAGTTGATCTGGAGGCGGTCGGTAAGTTGGCCGTTTTGGCGGGGGTAAAAGATTATCCCGCGCGCGTAAAGTGCGCTACTTTAGCTTGGCATACCTTAGATACCGCATTAAAGAATGAAGGGCAAACGTCAATATCGACGGAATAACGGGGTGAAAGTATCATGAGTGAGTGGATCAATGTGATTGCGGACCACGCTTTATCCGATAACGAACATATTGTTGTTGACGTTGATGGCACGGATGTTGTGGTTTTTAAGTTAGCAGATCACTGGTATGCATTAGAAGATGTTTGTACCCATGATGGGGGTGATATTGCCAGTGGCCAGATTGAGGGTGATGAAATAATATGCCCGCGGCATGGCGCGCGTTTTTGTATTAAAACCGGAAAGGTTAAATCAGCGCCAGCTTATGAAGATATTGAATGTTTTCCGCTTCGTATTGAAGGTGGGATGGTGCAGATTCGTGATTCGCGTTGGGACTAAGGCATTCACAAGATTTTAAAATAGTAGAGACGGCGGTTAAGTAGATAGTTATGTTGGAAGTTAATCCGATTGTTAATAAAATAAATGATTTAAAAAGCCGGTGCCTAACGCTTAGGGGGTATCTTTGACTATGAAACAAAAAGTGAGCGTTTAGTTGAGGTTTTAAGAGAGTTAGAAGACCCTGCCATTTGGAATAATCCGGAACAGGCTCAGGCGCTGGGAAAAGAGCGAGTTTCATTAGAAACGGTGGTCGACACCCTTGACGGTATGGATTCAGGTCTTAACGATGCCGAAGAGCTATTAGCCTTAGCTGTTGAGGAACAAGATGCTGATACCCTGTCGGATGTGTCTAGTGATGTGGATGGGTTTGAAGAAAAAGTAGTTGGGTTGGAGTTTCGGCGCATGTTCTCCGGAAAAATGGATGCTAATAATGCATTTCTAGATATTCAGTCTGGTTCAGGCGGGACCGAGGCGCAAGATTGGGCAGAAATTTTGCTACGAATGTTTTTGCGCTGGGGTGAGCGTAAAGGCTTTAAAACTGAACTCATGGAAGTTTCAGCAGGTGACGTTGCGGGAATTAAAAGTGCGACAGTGAAATTTGAAGGGGACTATGCCTTTGGTTGGTTGCGAACTGAAATAGGGGTTCATCGGTTGGTTCGAAAGTCACCTTTTGATTCTGGGAATCGTCGGCATACCTCCTTTGCGGCGGTATTTGTGTCACCGGAAATAGATGACGATATTGATGTTGAAGTGAATCCCGGCGATATCCGTGTTGATGTCTACAGAGCAAGTGGCGCAGGGGGTCAGCATGTTAACAAAACGGAGTCTGCAGTTAGGATTACGCATCACCCTAGCGGTATTGTCGTTCAGTGTCAGAATGGTCGGTCACAGCATACCAACAAGGATACCGCAATGAAGCAATTGAAAGCTAAGTTGTATGAAATGGAAATGTTAAAACGCAGTGAAGAGCAACAAGCATTGGAATTAACCAAATCAGATATTGGCTGGGGCAGTCAAATACGATCCTATGTTTTAGACCAATCGCGTATTAAGGATTTACGAACCAATGTGGAAACCGGTAATACGCAGGCCGTGTTAGATGGTGATTTGGATCAGTTTATTGTGGCTAGTTTAAAGACCGGTGTTTAAGTAAAAAATAAAGGGTATAGGCCGTGAAAAATTGAGGCCTATGAATGGAATTATAATAGATCGATGTGAGTTTTATTTGTTCGATTGCAAACCAACAGTTAGTTAAAGAATATGTCAGACATACAGATAGAAGAGCAAGAACAGGTCGCGCAAAGGCGTGCAAAATTACAAGCATTGCGTGAAAGAGGCAATGCTTTTCCGACCAGTTTTCGTCGCACAGTGATTGCTGCTGAATTATATAGCGCCTATGAAGGATCGAGTAAAGAGGCGTTAGACGATAGTCCGGTCCGGGTTAAAGTGGCGGGTAGAATCATGACGCGGCGAATTATGGGTAAGGCTAGCTTTTGTCATATTCAGGATATGTCCGATAAGCTACAGCTTTATGTTGCCCGCGATAATCTTGATGAAGGGTTTTATAATGAACAATTCAAGAGTTGGGATATTGGTGACATCATAGGCGCAGAAGGTGTGTTGTTCAGAACTAAAACTGGGGAACTCAGTGTGCGAGTAGACAGTATTCAATTGCTGACTAAAGCATTACGGCCATTACCTGAGAAATTTCACGGGATTGCTGACCAAGAAATCAAGTATCGCCAACGTTACTTAGATTTGATTATGAGTGAGGATTCTCGTAAAACGTTTAGTATTCGCTCTCAGGTTGTCAGTTATATCAGGCAATTCCTGATTGAAAGGCAATTTATGGAAGTTGAGACACCGATGATGCAATCGATACCGGGGGGTGCAACAGCGCGGCCTTTTATCACACACCATAACGCGCTCGATATGGAGTTGTTTTTACGTGTTGCACCAGAGTTGTATCTTAAGCGTCTCGTGGTTGGCGGCTTTGAACGCGTGTTTGAAATTAACCGTAATTTTCGGAATGAAGGGCTGTCATCGCGTCATAATCCAGAGTTTACGATGCTCGAGTTTTATCAGGCTTATGCTGAATATCAAGACCTGATGGATTTAACCGAAGAGATGCTTCGTGGCTTAGCCGAAATGGTGACGGGTCAGACCGTAATTACTTATCAAGGGGAGGACTATGACTTTGGTAAACCTTTTGATCGGATGACTGTGGTTGAATCGATATTGCATTTTAATCCGGCATTAACGAACGAGGAATTAAATCATCGATCAGGTGCAAGTAAGATTGCAGAAACATTAGGTATTCCAGTCAAAGAAAGTTACGGTCTTGGAAAAATACAAATTGAGATTTTTGAGAAAACAGTTGAGCATAAACTCATGAACCCCACGTTCATTACCGCTTATCCTGTTGAGGTGTCGCCTTTGGCGCGTCGAAATGATGATAATCCAGAAGTTACAGACCGCTTTGAATTTTTTGTGGGCGGGCGTGAAATTGCCAATGGTTTTACTGAGCTGAATGATGCCGAAGACCAAGCAGAGCG
>CAJVZC010000025.1 GCA_913019935.1 uncultured Methylococcales bacterium | reverse complement strand
CGGTTTTGACTTTCTAAGGTGAATAAACTCCTCAGCAATAACCAACCCATAAGCGATAACAAAAATAACAATCGCCAACACGCCTAAAGATGAGTCTGTTGAATGCAAATTTGTTAACGACGACCCAGATGCTGCTACCGGCAATGAAAACATGACCGACATCAATCCTAACACCCAAGCACTATAATACGATTTAACCAACTTCAAAACTCCTCAAATCAGCACAGACTACTGTATAAAAATACATTTAAAATGTGCTCATTATAAAAAAATAGAACAGACAAATCATCTGCTAAGGCACCATTGTCCTAAAAACTATAAATTAAATCATTCCAATAGGGCCACTGGACAAAAACTAGGCGTATTATATCAAAAAATAACCTACCCTTTCTGCAATCAAATCAATCACACCCAGACCCACAAAAACGCGTTCTACCCCAAACTCATATCCATTACCGACGAAGGATTCACCCTATGCGCAAATTAATGCTTTATAACCATGGCAAAGACAGCCAACCCTATACCGAAAAAACGCAGGTATTTACTCAAGTCGCCAAACAACATGGCTATGAAACCCAAAGTATTGATTACCGTAACCAAAACGACCCTGACGCACGCGTTCTACAATTACTGGCCAATGATTGGTCTGAATTTGATGAAATCGTCTTAGTCGGGTCGAGCATGGGCGCTTATGTCTGTGCCGTTGCTGCTGAAACCTTAAAACCCAAAGGGCTTTTCTTGCTCGCCCCAGCTTTTTACTTACCGGGCTACCAGCGAACTACCTTTACATTTCCTGTGTGTACCCTCGAAGTCATCCACGGTTGGCAAGACACCGTTGTCCCGCCTGAAAATAGTTGGAGATTTTGCCAACAATACCATGCCAATCTAACCGTTTGTAATGCTGATCACCGACTCATGACCGTTTTACCTTTTTTAGCTGATCAATTTGACCGATTTCTTCATAACCTCAACGCTAGCAATCCAGCCATTGAAAATAAAAAAACTTAAACCCATCCAGCCTTGAAGAAATACGGTTAACTAAAAAAGGTTCTTCCACGCACCAGCCAAAAGATCAGAACTGATACACGCTTAATTTAACTTCTAGATTCGATGCTGTCACAACTTCTGATGACACCATTATCACGCGTTAAACCGCTGCTATAATCCCATTAAGTTTCTTCCACTCTATCGGCAAATCTAAATAATGGCTGAATTCACCCCCTGTTGGCCGTTGTGATAACGGTACTTTCTGACAATCATTTTCTAAAGCAATAACTGACACAGTCAACGTCTTAGTATTCAAAACCGCCTTAAGTTGGTCTCTTTGATCGCCCTGACAGATAGCCAAATCTATTAACATAAAATCATAATCTATGGCTTCTAATCTTTCGATCGCCAACAGACCGGTTTCCACAACATCAACACAATAACCCTTATTTTGTAATACACCGCTCAACCACTGGGTATTTACAACCACATCATCAACAATCAGAATTCTATGTCCACTGTCAGCGTTTCTTTTCAGTTCTGATTGATACGCATTATCCTCAAGCCAATGAATATCCAAATGTTTTTGCAGGCAATAGTAAAAATTCTTCATGTTTAATGGCTTCTCTAAAAAGTCTGCCCCGCCTGCCGCAAAAAAATCCACTTTATCTTGGTCTAAAGGACTGGCCGTCATGGCGACAACCGTCCAATTCGCATCATGCTTATTTAATTGCTTTGTGGTCTCAATACCGTTCAATCCCTGCATCTTTAAATCCATTACTATTAAATCTGGCTTAATACTATTGACCGACTCCAAGCATTCTTCGCCACTTTCTACTAAAAAAACATTAAATCCTTTCCCCAACAAAAGCTCTTCCATATAAAGTCGATTCGTTACGTTATCGTCAACCACCATGATTATTTTTTCTACCCCGTCATACCTTACCGGGGTCATCAAATCTGAAGGGCTTAATTGGGTTATCGTAGCCCGCTCAAGTTCCACTGTAAATTCGAAGACACTGCCTTCATTCACAACAGAATTAACAACAACATCTGAACCTAGAATCACCGCTATTTTCTTACAAATAGCTAGCCCTAAGCCCATTCCTTGTGATGTTTCCGCTGACAAGGTCCGATAATAAGGATCAAAAATATTTTCCAACTCTTGCCCAGAAATACCACGCCCAGTATCTTCCACTTGAAAATTAAATCTGTTATCGACACGGTAGACTCGTAAGCAAACTGACCCTTCCTCGGTATATTTAATCGCATTAGTAATTAAATTGAGCAATAACTGCCTCATTAACTTAGCGTCACCGATGACATATGGGGGAAAATCGTCATTGACAATCTGAAGCTTAAATTCAATTTGTTTTCCATCGCATTGTTGTTCTGCTATTTTCCTTATCCCCATCAACCACTCAAACAAATCAAAGGGTTCAAGAACAAAATCAATAACCTCTCTATCATGTACGCCTACTTCCAACAAATCATTAATCATCAATAACAATGTTTCCCCACATTCATTAATAATCGCTAATTTTTCTTGATGCTCAGCCGTTAACCCTTGGTCAGCTTGTAAGAGTTGTGAGAACCCTAACAAACCATGTAAAGGCGTCCTAAGCTCATGACTAACATGGGTAATAAATTCACTTTTAACTTGGTCTGACCTTTTTAACTTTTTGGTTCTTTGTTCTACGGCTTGATCTAAATTAGCCGTCAATTCGAGCAGTTTTTCTTTGGTCTCTTCATGAAATAACACCTCATCTTGTAAGCGTTCATTAACTTGAATCAGGTCACTACTCTTCTTTTTCAGCTCCGTAACGTTCTGACCAAAACCAATACACCCTATAATTTCTCCTTGTCTATTACGCTGCGAAGAAGAACTTAATAACACTTCGACACGAGTACCTTTCTGGGTTATCAGTGGCAACTCATAGGAAATTGTTTCATCACCCTTTAATGTACCATCATGAACACACTGGACTGATGATTGATCAGCTTCAGCGACAAAATTTTCAACCATTTTTTTCCCTAAGACTTCTTGCTTTAAATAGCCTGTTAGCCTTTCTGCACTGGCATTCCATTCCGTTATACGACCGTCTAGATCCACACCAAAAACAGGTGCATTAGCCGTAGCAATCATCTCATGATAAGAATCCCAAAAAATTCCCTTAACAATCCCCCGTCCTTTTAGGACCATAAAAACAGCCGTTATCACGGCTAAAAGACAGGTGAAACCCTTAACGATAACCACTAAAATAGAAGCCTGGTGCGCATCCGAATCGCTTACCCACTGGCTCAACTGCCCCAGAACTTCTACACTCATTAAAACACTCAATAAGAATACTACCCGACCCAATGGCCCTTCGTTATTCTTTTGAAAAAATAGTAGCAACGAAACTGCAATCAATATTTTAGCTAGCATAATCACAATATCTGTCATCACCAGCAGGGATAAAAAATCACTGTGTGATTGTAAACACAGCCCTTGTGGCATGAAAGATTTGGTATCTACAATTGATTGAAAAAATGCCAGCATAATTCACCCGCTAGTTAAAAATGTATTAACGCCAGCAACGCCTGCTGACAATTTCTTTGCTACTGTTAGCTCACCCTAAACAGGCCATACAAAAACACTATCTACTGCCCGTTGTTACCGTCGTATGGATGGCTATTAACACGCCCTCTAATTCTTTCTGTACAGCACTGATAGCCAATTCTATTGCGGCTTTTTTCACCGGTTCTTGTCGACAAATAACAACCAATGCATCGACTTGATCAGCTAACTTTTCAGCACCGATAATAACGGCACTTTTTCGCATACGCCGTAAAAGATGCTGTAACTGACCCTGATCATCCTCACCCCAATAAGTCTTACTCAAGAAGCCTTTAAATTGATCTTTAAATGAATTCAATAATGCTTGATAAGCCTCTATGTCTCCGTCACAGTAACTCACACCCACCTTAACGTTTAGTGCCTGTTGTTCCGTTGAAAAAAACGTGGAAGACTCTGATAACTCAGCGTCAATGGGGTAATGAATTGCCGTTGATTCTGACTGGCTAGGAAGCCATGTCGCTAGTTTAAACAGTAGCTGTTCTAAAGGTAAGGTCTTATGAAAAAACCCACAAAAAGAGTCTCCTTCTAAGAACTCTTCTTGGGCTTTTATGATCGTTGCTGAGATCATGATTACCGGTAATTGCTTAAATGCTTGTTGGTCTCTAATAAGTTGCTTTACCCTCACCCCACTTATACCCGGCAAGTTCAAATCTAACAGAACCGCATCAAAATGCTGTCCTTGTAATGCCGGCAATACCTCCTCACCTGTCTCTACACTCATCAGTGATAATCCATGACTCTGACAAAAGGCATGCAATAACTGACGACTGACTTTATCATCCTCAACCAATAATAAGTTACAACCGTGAAGTTGTTCGCTCACCGTACTGATAGCCTTGTCACTCCCCAAAGTGGCTACTTCTGGGTTCGTTATGGCGGATACGCCCTGCTCTGTCTCGGCCCTAGGCATCTCATTAAGCTCATCCTCTACTTCTTTTTCTAAGGCTCCTTTGTGTAATAACTCCAGTGCATGCTTTAGATATTTATCTCGCTTAACGAGCTCTTGCGATATGCGCGAAATCACATCATGCGCTCTTTCTTTCTTGCTTTCATCGGTTACTATTTCATGTTCTATATACTGTGACCACTCATTATCAAACACCTCATATTCAACAAGTTGATGGTCTATAATTCTTAATGGCTTAATGAAATAACGATAAATATACCCATAAATAAATACCAAACAGATAATCAAAAAACTAAATTTAAAGGGATTAAAATTGTTCTTTATGGTTTTTAAAACAGGCTCATCAACGCGGTCTTCGACTATAGCAATAGTCCATTGAAAAGACGGAATCATTTTAGAAAAGACAACTCTTTGTGGGGATAAATTTGTAGCTGTCACAGGCGTATTTTCAAAAAACAAAGATGAATCATGCCCCTTTTGGTGGTAGATCCCACTGGCAATAAGCAGACCCTCATCAAAATCGATCGCGCCATTGACAGGACTTATTTCTTTTGCCAATTGGCTAACACGCAAATTCTCTTGTGCTTTAACAATCCGTTGTTCACGGCGCTGATTCAAAACAGTTTTAACCTGTTGGAAATCAGTCGCACTACTAAAGAAATCATCACCCTCTAACGCTTCATCCCCCAAAGACTGAACATGAGGCTTAGCAATAAGTTGCAAATTCCTATCTACTAAAAACACTTTCTTATGGTGGCGTTCCTTGATTAATTGTAATAATTCACTCAGACCTTCAAGCTTGACATCAACGGTAGAAACCCCAATAAAGCTCCCATCAGTAACTATCGGTATTGTCGCTGTCACCATAGGTTGTAACGAGTAGGGGTCTATGTAAGATTTAGACCAATAAACTTCCCCTGATGCCATATAACGAGCCGGCACATACCATTCTTGATGATGATAGCCAGGCCCTGCCAATAAATTATAGTCATCATAAAAAATTAATCGGTTATCTTTATTTCGGCCCCAAAAATAACTATCCCGTTCTTTTTCAGGATTAAACTGAAACGGCTCCGGCCAAATACCACCGCCGGCAATTAGATATTCTGATCCGGGCGTTGTAAGTATTGATTTAAATAGCGGCTTAATAAGCTGAGAATGTTCAGGCATAATCGGCATTAATTTAGCTGCATTAGCCAGTGCTTGAGCTGTTGTACTTGCATGCTCTAAATGCTGATGAATGGCTAGACTGACCCACTCAATATCTTTGTGTGCATTTTTTCTTAACTTTTCCTCCATCTCAGGTTTGATCCAAAATATCATAGCCGCTATAAACAACACCCCGACCACCATGATGAAAACCAAAAAAGATAACGCTATTCTCATTGTCTCTTTTGGATAAACTTTATTCATAACGACCTCTGCTGACAAACCTACCTACATTTACCATAAAAAACATACCACCCTAAATACCCTTGCCCATAGCTAAAACTTAACACTCGGCTTAGCGGTAAAAAAAGTCAACAACTTTTCCCTGTAAACCGATAAGCGCTAAGCCCAATCCATTCTTTAATTGCCGTTTTCAACCATTGAATATGCGTTGCAAAATCCCATTCAACAGCCCCTAAGTACCCGGGCAACGTTGCGAAATCAACCGGGTAGGGAATAACATCCCATCCAACCTGACAAAAAACCCCGACTGCTCGTGGCATATGCCAACCTGTGGTGATCAGCACCCACTTTTCAGTCGCCTTGGGCTTGACCTGCTGCGCGCTCAAATGGGCATTCTCCCAGGTGTTACGCGACTTAGACTCAAAGATGATTCTATTCAAATCCAAACCTTGTTCCCTGAACAATCTTCGAGCCACGTCTGCCGCCTTAAAATTCTGAGTAAGCAATCCTCCAGACCCACCCGTAAAAACTAACTTAGCCTTTGGGAATTTTCGCGCCAAGGCCATAAATGCCAAATTCCTCTCTGCAGATTCTCCTAAATTAACACTGTCCCATAACGCCGTTTTTAAGCTCTGCTCTGCACCACTCAAAACCACAATACCATCAATATCCACTAAGTCAGGGTGCGCTGGATAACGACTTTCTAGAGGGTACAACAACCAACTGCCTACGGGAAATAGCGTAATAAAAACCATGACACCGAACAAAACTGTTAATAATCGTCTCGCTGCCTTGATACGACCCAAAGCCCACAACCCCATCCCTAACGCAAAAACAATAACCAGCAAACCGTCTGGCGAAACGATCCCCCAAAACAATTTAGAACACCAAAAAAATATATCTGCCATCTGCTCTAAACCTCTGCTATTTTGTACCTTGAACTATTCATTAAAACAAAGGTTACCCACCAACACAAACCCATCATGAACTGGATCTATCGCCAAATTTTTTACCGCGCCTGTCAAAACCTGTTTATCGCTTTATGTGTGGTTATCACGTCGGGCACGGCACTCCGCGCTGCCACACCTGAAACCCCGTATAAAATCATTAAAGTACTGCCCCATAACAAACAACTATTTACCCAAGGTTTAGAAGTTAAGGCGGGTATCTTGTATGAATCTGCTGGCCGCTACGGTCATTCTACGATCAACAAAATCAGTCTTGCCACGGGTGCTATCAGTCAACAACTCAAACTGGATGATGCCCTTTTTGCTGAGGGCCTCACTCACATTAACAACAGCCTAATTCTGTTAACCTGGAAGTCTGAAACAGCACTACGACTAGATACCAACGATTTTAAAATAATGGGCTCGCACCGTTATACCGGAGAAGGCTGGGGGATTTGTTATGACGGAACGTCTTTAGTTACCTCTAATGGCAGTGACCAACTCACTTTTCGTAATCCCGACGATTTTCGAATAACCCGCACCCTCACTATTATGTTCGATGACCAACCCTTAGCTCTTATTAATGAACTGGAATGCACTCAGGGTCTTATTTATGCCAACATCTGGGGACAAGACATCATTGTCATTATCGATCCCAGCAATGGGAAAGTTGTTAGCTTCATTGACTTGTTCGACCTCTATGATCTAACTGCCCGCAACCATAATGAGGTTTTAAATGGTATTGCCTACAGTCCATCAGATGATGCCTTTTGGGTCACCGGGAAAAACTGGTCTCAGCTCTACTTGATTAAACTAACGAGCGGTGTTCGCACTTCACCTTAACCCGGTATTTAACGTAAGGGGGTAACGCGCCCAGAGGTCACAAAATCATGATAGTCTGCAAGTACCTTGTTATGATCAAAGGCTAATATTTTTGGCATGGTCTCGAAAGTAAACACCCCACATTCTTTTGCATCATCCGCCGCTATCGGCAACCCTGTTGCCTCGGCCACATAGACAGCAGTCACAGTATGATTCCTTGAGTCTCGACTGGGATCTGAATACAGTCCTAACAAAGCTGTTAATCTCACAGACAACCCTGTTTCTTCTGCGGCCTCACGCGTGGCTGCGGCCTCCATGGTCTCGCCTACATCAACAAAACCACCCGGGATAGCCCACCCCAACGGCTCAAAAGCACGTTCGATCAGCACAAAAGGTCGGCCCGGGCGGTCAATCAGTTCAATAATGGTATCTGCAGCGACTAAGGGTGTTACCGGTTTTGCCATCGTAAGCTCCTCTATGGTATTAACGACTGCTCTTCGACCAAGAAACACACGCCTTGATCAAAAACAGTCTTCTATCGATCAAATAAAGTAGACAGTTTCAGTGACAATAAATAGTGTGTCAATCGATATAACCCATATAAGAACACCACTGGAAAAACAACCGCATGTAAAATAAACACGACTATGAGTTCTAATAAATGTTCCACAACATTATTAGCTGCTGTCTTTAACTGTATCAACCGTTGTTCTATCTGTGTTTTTAATTTCGCCAACTGCAGTTGCACATAAGCCTTAATATCTAATGTGTTCTTAACACGGTTCCACAAGGTCGAATCATCACTGGGCTGCTGTTGCTTTTGCATTTCAAGAGCTATCGACTGATAGTCTTGTTCTAAATGCTCAAGATTTTTATGGGTCTGCTTAATAACTAAAATAGACTGATTATATTGCGGCCCCAAAAATCGTTCATAAACCTGTGCATTCATTATAAATACGACAGGAATACTAAACCGCAAAAAAATCACAATAATAGAGGCCTTCAGCCAAAAAACTCTACACTTTATCGAAACTTTCCCCGACCACATTAACAAAATAGTTAACACTAAAAAACCGCTATAAATTACCTTACTAACGGGCCAGACACTTATCGTCATAGCTACTTTTTCGATCCCAATGGCCGTTGTACTTGCCAACATCACCCAAGAAAATTGTTCAATCAAATCATTGACTGGATCCAAAATTTGCCCTGGTGTCAATGTCATGCCTACACCTAATGGCACCATCGCCAACTCCGTCCCTTGCACCACTGAAATAACCGCATTCAGCGCACGGGCTGCAACAAAGGTAGTTGAGGCCACATTAAAAGAATTATTAATATGATGCTGACCCATGGTATCTATCGTTTCACTGTAATTAAAAATGACCGCAACCCATAACATCGCCGTCACCGCCCCTTTAACCCAGATATTTTTTCTCATTTAATTTATTTCATCCTTCAAACGCCATGCCTTAATCTAATCATGACAGCCAATCAACATATTAGTCCGTCACGACCAATGAAATACCCACCCACTGCACTTAACCCTACAACCACCAAACTAGGATGATAAAACCGTAACGACGGCATTGGTTAATATTTTAAGATCAGTCTCGCTAATAATATAAGGCGGCATTAAATAAACAAGACGATTAAAAGGTCGCACCCAAACACCGTTTTCAACGAATAATGGCTGTAATATTTCCATGTCTATAGGTTCATGCATTTCCACCACGCCAATAGCCCCTAGAACCCGCACGTCTTTAACCTGCGGCAACTGCCTACACGGCGCTAACCCCGCCGCTAATGCTGCTGAAATTCTCTCAATACGTTGCTGCCAAGGCGAATCCAATAATAGTTTTAAACTCGCTAAGCCAGCACAACACGCTAAGGGGTTAGCCATAAACGTGGGGCCATGCATAAACACACCGGGATCACCCGCACTGATTGTTGTGGCTATTTTTTGATCAACCAGCGTTGCTGCCAAGGTCAAATAACCCCCTGTCAAAGCCTTCCCAAGGCACAAAATATCTGGAATAACCGGCCCATGTTCAAGTGCAAATAATTTACCGGTCCGCCCAAATCCTGTAGCAATCTCATCAAATATTAACAACACCTCATAACGATCACACAGTGCACGTACCGCTGACAAATAGCGGGGTGAATAGAAGCGCATGCCACCTGCCCCCTGAACAATAGGTTCCAAAATAAAAGCGGCAATCTGTGCGTGATGCTTTTCCAAGATCGCTTCGACCGATGCTGTGTCTTGGTCTGAATAAGTGTCATCAAAACCACATTGCGGCGCATCGGCATAAAATTGTGAAACTAAGGCATCAGAAAATAAACCGTGCATTCCATTAACAGGATCACTGACTGACATGGCTCCAAAAGTATCGCCGTGGTAACCCTGACGAATGGTTAACATCTTACTTTTATTCGGCTGGCCTTGTGCGTACCAATATTGAATGGCCATTTTCATAGCAACTTCTACCGCCACAGAACCCGAATCTGAAAAAAACACGGTCGTTAAAGACGCCGGTGTTATCGCTACTAACTGTGTGGCTAAATCAACAGCGGGCTGATGCGTTAGGCCACCAAACATGACATGCGACACCGTTTGAATCTGTTTATTTAATGCGGCATTAATCTTAGGATGATTATAGCCATGGATTGCACTCCACCACGACGACATCCCATCGATCAATTCAGAGCCGTCCATCAACTTCAACCTAACACCCGCAGCGGAGGCAACGGGATAAATAGGTGCCGCCGTTCCAATGGCGCTATAGGGGTGCCAAAGCACCTGACGATCTTGCTTTATTATCGTTTCCAAAAAAACACCTCATTATTATTGTGCATCAGCCACCGGTGCCGAAATACCATCTAAAACGAGCGACGCTACAGTAGAACCTGTTAATGCTTCTAAAAAATGTACCAACGCCGTCTTCTCCTGTTCGGTTAAATGCAAAGGCACAATAAGCGGATCTAGATCTGGATTTTCAATCCCTCCCTGATCATAAAAATTCACCACTTGTTGCAAGGTGGAAAACTGACCCTTATGCATATAAGGGGCTGTCAGCGAAATATTTCGTAACGACGGTGTTCGATAGCGCCATTTATCTTTCGGGTCTTGGGTGACTTCATAACGCCCTAAATCACTTACCTTTGGCTCGCTTACCGTAGCAATCAAAGTACTGTCTACTGTGACAAACTGTCCTGGCGCTAACTGAACCTGTTGCTGGCTGGGTTTAAGCCCGTGAGCCTCCTGATAACCCAAACCGGTGTTATGCCACTGCTCATCGGTAAATAATGCGGCTTGATTGGTTAGGGTATGACAACTCGCACAACGTGCTTTTCCTACAAATAACCGATACCCTTGTTGCGCTAAAGGGGCTAAAGCATCCTTCTGGTCGTTAAAAAACCACCGGTCAAAGCGGGAATCAGCCGCGTTCAAGGTACGCTCATAACTGGCAATCGCCATAGCGACCGTTTCCATGCTGACACCTCGCTTAAAAGCGCGTTGAAATAAACCCGCATAATCAGCACTGGCCTTTATTTTTTCAATCACATAACCAATGGAAGGGTTCGCCATTTCATTAGCCGCTAACAACGGCCCCCAAACTTGATTTTCCAAACTGGTTTCGCGCCCGTCATGAAATAACGTGGCATTAAAGGCCACATTAAAAAGACTCGGTGCATTACGCCTGACGGTACGACCTTCAAAACCAACCGCTGTTTTTAGCTGATTATTAGTGAAGCCCTGCTCAGGAATATGACACATGGCACATGAAAAAGTATTATTTAACGAGAGGCGTCGATCATAAAACAACTTCCGCCCTAACTGTACTTTATCTTTAGTGAGCGGATTATTAGCGGGTACCGGAATAGCCGGTAACCCTAACGGGGGCTGTTTGACGGTACTGAGTAAGTCAAACGGTTGCCTCATACCGTCAATCAAAGCATCAGAATCTTGTTGAAAAGGTATTTTTTCATTATCAGTAAATGTCTGAAGTCTTGTCTGCCGCCATAACGCCTCACGTTTTAGCAGACTACCAAAATGCTCACTCTCCTTCGTAACAGCACTAAGCACCGTTTTAACATCATTGATGACGGTTTCTGGATGCAAAAAGGCCACACTATAGATATTTCTGATCCGTTTGGTTCGATCAATTAAAAAAACCCGTAATTGATGGGAAAAGGTCCCCGTGAATAGCCCCTGTTGATCATAATTCTTTGTTACCGACTGCCCATAGCCATCCAGTATAGGGGTTAACTGATCATCAGACCTTGTCGTTAAAAACTGCCAATCAATCCCTTGCCCCTGAAACCCCTGACTATATTGCTGCATTTTCTCCGGCGTATCGTACTGCGGATTAAAACTCAATGTTAATAACCGTAGCTGTTGGCTCATTTCCGGCGCTTTTGCCAATTGACGTTTTATTTTATGAAAAACGGCTGTGGCTAACGGGCAACCATTAACATCGCCACAAGTCGAATAAATAAAACTCAGTAAAACAATTTTATCCCCCATGAGTTGATGCAATGACAA
>CAJVZC010000024.1 GCA_913019935.1 uncultured Methylococcales bacterium | reverse complement strand
CTTTCAAACCCCCAAAACCGGCTATGAAGGTACAGAAAAATATAAGTGATGCCCTTCTTACCAAGACAGCATTCATTTCTAATGACGGTTATCAACATCCATTAAAAATATGGGGCGCTAAAAATGGGAATCACAAAGCAATTGTTGTCTGCCTACATGGCTTCAATGATTACTCTTCGTCATTTGCATCGCTGGGAAAGTATTTATCTACACAAGATATTAAAACCATAGCCTATGATCAAAGAGGGTTTGGTGGTACAAATTCTCCTGGTTATTGGCATGGTGGATCAGTAATGGCTGATGATCTATTTTCTTTAGTTGCTTTGATAAAGTCCCAAGAACAAAACATGCCTATATTTGTACTGGGTAGTAGTATGGGCGGAGGGGTTGTATTGAAGACCCTTTCATCAACGCTACTTGATGTTAATGGTGTGATCCTGGTTGCTCCGTCCGTGCGAGGAAGAACGGTAATGCCGTGGTATCAACGGGCAACGTTGTGGTTGGCAGCACATACTATTCCATGGGCACAAATAGGTGGCGGTGGACTGAAAATAACACCATCAGATAATATAGCCATGTTACGAGATCTGCGTAAAGACCCCTTGATTATTAAAAAAACAATTATCGCTACGGTTTGGGGTTTAGTTAACTTAATGGACGATGCCTTATTAGCCTCAAATGAATTAAATGCTAATACGTTGTTGCTCTATGGTAAGAAGGATGAAGTTATCCCCCCCGTTGCAATGAAAAAAATGATTGATTCACTCCCGGTAAAAGGGACACATATTCAAAAAATCATCTATGACGAGGGTTATCATATGTTATTGCGTGATTTACAAGGATGGCTTGTTCAATCTGATATAAATCTTTGGATTGATAATATATTAGTTAGCGACGCTAGCCCTGTTGCGAAGCATCAGCCGATTTTTTAAAGATCACATCCTTTTTTCAACTTGTTGGTAGTGTTTATGAGTCATTTAATTGGAAGAAAACTGACGATAAGCAGATCGACAATAATTCTCTACCCCTCTACGAACAGCCCCTTAAGGGCTAGACTTGAATGACCACTGACTAATCGCCTGTCCTTTAGCACTACTAAGTAACTAAATTCCCATAAGCAACTATAAAAATTAATTTAAAGAATTTCTACGGGTAATGATTTAGATAACTTATGATTGATGGGGTTACCTAAACGGTCAACAGAAACAAATACAATCTTGTCAATATTAATAATAGTCTTAGCGGTTTCTTTATTTCTAACAAGACAGGTCAGCGTAATAGATGTGTTACCTATTTTAGTCACCTTAAGTCCGAACTCAACGATATCATCCTGCATTGCTGGCGACACAAAATTAATTTCTGAAATATACCGTGTAACCAAATGAGGTATTTTTAATTGACACTTAGCAAAGATAAAGGCCTCTTCGTCTACCCAACGTAATAATGTCCCCCCAAATAACCGATCTGCACTGTTAAGGTGCCCCGGCATAACTAACCTACGACTTAAAAAACGCATGATTTCATTCCTACTTTTTTATCTACAATCTATCTATTACTATACCTAAATTATTCACCACAGTTTCATACATTTAATAATTGTAAGCCGTAAAATATTTTTAGACGATTAGCGGCTTGAAATGGCTTCATTAAACAATGCAAAAAATATAACTCGTTTTTGTACGGTGTTTGTAAGGAAAAATATTAGGTATTTATTTCGTATATTTAAGAGACGGTAGTGCGGTGATCAATTCGTTAATTGAAGTGGTGGATGCTGTGGCGATCGAAAGAGCGCATCCAAAGACGGAAGGGAATAGACTGCTCAGATACGCTCTTTCTTGCGTTTTTATGAAAGAGACACTCACCTTTACACCCGATGGAGGGAAAGAATAAATACGAGAGTTTCTCACGCATATTAATTGGATAAAGCATATTAATAATAGTTCAATTTTCTACGGGTAGACTGTTATGCGTGTAAGATAAAATTACTAAATAACTTACTGCCCCAGTTATCAACTTTACTTATAATATTCAAATCAGTTCGCTGTGGAGGTTTACTAAAAAGTGGAATCTAGTTCTTCAGAAAACCTTAACCATACCGTTAGAGTACCCGAGCTACCGACAACGTCATTTTTATTTTGTTGTCGCTACATTAAAACCTATCTATGGCATTTAATGTTCATGCTAGTACTTGAAGGCGGTCAGGCTACATGTTCTATATTACTTCCTTATGCCATAAAAAAGATTATGGATGCGGTTGCACTTGCCCAACAACTTAAAGTAGACGTTTGGATCGAGGTAGAACCGGCTCTGTGGCTATTTGGTGGATTGAATCTGGGTATCGTATTATTTTCACGCGCTAGCGGTGCCATGTTGGTGCTACTGGGACCCACAATACGGTTACAGGTTCGTCGTGAATTATTCAATTATTTACAAGGCCATTCTCACCGCTATTTTCTGAGTCATTACGCAGGTTCTCTGGCTAATCGCATTAGTGAGGTAGCGTTAGGTGTTGCCAATACTATTTGGACGGTGTTATTTGATTTTTGGCCCTTAATTATCACCTTCAGTGTTTCTCTGGTTTTATTGATAAGTGTTAATAATAAATTAGCTTTGGCACTCGGTTTATGGCTGGCTATATATGTATTGATTTCTTTTTTTTTAGCGCTACGATGCCGGCATTATGCACAAAAATATGCTGCAGCAAGAAGTTTGGTTAGTGGCAAGATTGTTGATTCAGTGACTAACATACAAAATGCAAAACTGTTTGCACGACGAGATTATGAACAACGCTATTTGGAAGGCTATTTAGTAAAAGAGGTTAACATTGCACGGAAGACCTTTTGGTTTATGGAGCGTATACGCTGGTTCCAGTTTGTTTCAGCTATGATTTTAATGCTTGGCATTATTGGTTATGCGCTGAAAATATGGAGCGATAAGGGTATGACTGTCGGTGAATTTGCGATGTCGGCGAGTTTGTCATTAATGCTGATTGAACAGGCCCGTGGATTGAGCCGTCGTTTTCTTGAGTTCTTTGAATATACTGGAAACATCAATGAAGGTGTGAGTCGAATCATTCAGTCCCATGAAATCATGGATGATGTTGATGCCAAGCCACTCATTGTTACACAGGCTACGGTTCAGTTTACACAGCTTAGTTTCGGTTATGGAAGTGACAAGCCGGTTTTCCAAGATCTAAATATAACGATAAAATCTGGAGAAAAGGTTGGATTAGTCGGCTTTTCAGGGGCGGGTAAAAGTACCTTGTTTAACCTTCTATTGCGTCTTTTTGATCCACAATCTGGTGCTATTTTAATAGACCAACAAAACATCCAGTCTGTCACACAGGAAAGCTTGCGTAATAGCATCACCATGATTCCTCAAGATCCCATGTTATTTCACCGCACGCTACTTGAAAATATTCGTTACGGCCGATTAAATGCGACTGATGATGAAGTCATTTCAGCAGCCAAAAAGGCCCATGCACATGAATTTATAATGGCCAGCGAGAGTGGTTACCAATCATTGGTAGGGGAGCGAGGGGTGAAATTGTCAGGGGGCCAGCGCCAGCGCATTACGCTAGCCCGAGCGATTTTAAAAAACACGTCCATTTTATTACTTGATGAAGCAACGAGTGCACTGGACTCCGTGACAGAACATCATATTCAGGAAAGCCTGGCCTATCTTATGCGTGATAAAACGGTGATGGTGATTGCGCACCGGTTATCAACGCTGTCACATCTGGATAGGATTCTGGTATTTCAGCAAGGTGTAATTGTGGAAGATGGTAGTCACAGCGAACTATTAAGGCGTGAAGGTCATTATGCTCAAATGTGGTCTATGCAGGCCGGTGGTTTTCTGCCTCAGTCAGAATTATGACGATCGCTAGTTAGGTAACGCTTATTTGCTGATGTGTCTGCATCCATTCTCGTGCTAAAACGTATGATTTCCATAATTGTGAATCAGTCATTATGTTTTCAACAATACCGCTAGCCAATTGTATAGAAACCAGACAATCTGACAACGACTGCAGACACAGCAATGACTTAATTGACTTGTGTCGGCGTTATCCACAGGGTTGCTCACAGGCGTTGTGGATTAGTTAAATCGTAGTAACTTAAAAGACACATAAAGGGTATGTTTTTATGAAAAACACCCTCACCCTTGCTTAACTGAATGATAGAACGATGACGAAGTTGTTATTTTGAACGAAAGTTGACATTGACACTAAGGTAAATAAGGCGTAGTTGTACAGGTAATGCTCAGAACGCGTGATTTATATCAACTACTATTCGAGGGTGCATAAATAATGAGAATAATAAAGTTATTTTGGGTGATATTGGGTGTATTGTTTTTAAGCGGTTGTGGCGATCAATTTTGGTGTGGAGATGATGGCTGCGGTAAAAGGTGTACTTCTCAACGTTGTATAAACAGTGATAGCAGTTTGGGTTTATGAAAATAAGGGAAAGGCTCAATACTTGATGCATGAATTTCAGCTTAAGAAATGCGCTTTTTTGTATAGACTGTTGAATATTATTTAACAATTTTATAGCTGATGTCTGGCTTTAAATAATGGAGCGCCTCATCATCAATGATAATGGCCCCTGCACTCTATTTACACATTAAGAATAATTCACAGCCCGATCGTTTTCATCACCATGAGGGTGTATAAAATATAGACAGCTCCTCAGCAACGCCTACCACAACAATGACTTAATTGACTTGTGTCAGCGTTGTCCACAGGGTTGCTCACAGGCGTTGTGGATGAATTGAGACATAACTATTAAAAAGACGTACCTCGTTAGGGCCTAGCTACCCTTTGGCTATTTATAATCAACGTCCAACTTTTAGATTAATACGATCATTATGCTCCACATCGAAAGACTCAATGCCCTTATATCAGCATCGTGCGACCGGATTCGTTCTAGCCTAACGCTCTTGCCGCGTACACCATGATAAAACTAACTCCTCAAGTGCCACTGAGCCTTTATTTGTACTGACACAGTCATGTTAGTTCCCTACCCTACTCTTACCGAGATAAATGAGCGCGCGAGAAGCGATCTAAGCAACATCTTCATACAGAGGCGGCCTTAGGGGGCTTAATTAAATATAGACAGCTTTAGTTCCCCCTTAAGTGACTTCAATGGGTAAGGCTATGGACGATGTTCAGGTTGATATTAAGTGTTACAGTAGGAATGTAAATTTTAGATTGTTATGGTTTTAAAAGTTTTCTGACCTTATAGGTTAAGAAATGCACTGAGAATTTTAATTTAAGCTAAAAACACTGATTATTCAGGGTGGAATCTATGAGTCCATTAGTTTACCTAGTACCCGCAGCAGGTGTTATTGCACTCATTTATGCTTGGTCACAATCTGTTTGGGTGGCTAAACAAGATCCCGGTGATGAGACGATGCAGAAAATTGCTAAGTTGATCCGTAGCGGTGCCATGGCTTTTTTAAAGCGTGAATATAAAGTGCTTACTGTTTTTACCTTGGTGGTTGTGATTTTATTAGTGCTAGGAAATGTTAATAGTGGTGCGATTAATGATTTTCGAAGCCCTTTAATTGGTTTGTCTTTTTTGATTGGGGCGATTGCATCAGCATCCGCAGGCTATATTGGCATGCGAGTTGCCACGATGGCCAATAACCGCACTACTGCTGCAGCCTGTAATGGTTTAGAAGATGCTTTAAAAGTAGCCTTTGCCGGTGGTTCGGTAATGGGGATGAGTGTTGTTGGGTTGGCGCTTTTGGGGCTGGGTTCGCTGTTTATTGGTTATACACAATTATTTCAAGGGATTAATGGTCTCAATAAAGTGCTCATAGTCATTTCTGGCTTTTCCATGGGCGCTTCTTCCATTGCGTTGTTTGCCCGTGTGGGTGGGGGCATATTTACTAAAGCCGCTGATATTGGTGCCGATTTAGTCGGTAAAGTTGAAGCCGGATTACCCGAAGATGACCCCAGAAACCCCGCTGTCATTGCTGATAATGTGGGTGATAATGTAGGCGATGTTGCCGGTATGGGGGCTGACCTGTTTGAGTCTTATGCAGGTGCTATTATTGGCGCTATGATTTTGGGACTCGGTTTTTCTTCGGTTGATGGCGATAGGAGTTTACCGATAATTTTACCTTTGTTATTAGCGGCCGCAGGTGTTTTATGCTCTATTGCGGGCATATTTTTTGTACATTTAAAGGCGGGCGATAATGCACAACGGGCGCTTAATATGGGTTCATTCGGAACCGCGGCTATTATGGCTGTGGTAAGTTATTTTATCACTCAAGCCTTGTGGCCTGAAGTCGTGATTGATATGGCAACTGGGGAATCGATTGCTGCGTTAAATGTCACGATAGCTATTATTATTGGATTAATCGTAGGTATTTTGGTTGGGTTGACGACCGCTTTTTATTGCTCCATGGGTAAACGGCCGGTTAATTATATTGTAGAAAAATCCAAAACAGGTTCCGCAACAAATATTATTGCGGGTCTTACAATAGGCATGGAGTCGACTGTTATCCCTATTATTTTAATTGTTTTAGGGGTCCTTGGTGCCTATGGTGCTTGTGGCATGTATGGAATAGCTATCGCGGCGGTAGGCATGTTATCCACAACCGGTATTCAATTGGCTGTTGATGCCTATGGCCCCATTGCCGATAATGCTGGAGGCATTGCTGAAATGAGTAAGCAAACCCCTGCTGTTAGAGCGATCACTGATAACCTTGATGCGGTTGGTAATACCACGGCAGCAATCGGAAAGGGCTTTGCTATTGTTTCGGCGGCGATGACAGCCTTGGCACTTTTTGCCGCTTTTATGTTGCAAGCTAATTTAGAGACTATCAATATTGCTAAGCCAACGGTTATGGTCGGCTTGTTTTTAGGTGCTATGTTGCCATTTTGGTTTAGTTCATTAGCGATGAAAGCAGTCGGTAATGCAGCTATGGATAT
The DNA here is from genome assembly GCA_913019935.1 of uncultured Methylococcales bacterium. Classification (GTDB taxonomy): domain Bacteria; phylum Pseudomonadota; class Gammaproteobacteria; order Methylococcales; family Methylomonadaceae; genus OPU3-GD-OMZ. The sequence continues at coordinate 5,773 of CAJVZC010000024.1, read as the reverse complement.
GATTGAGGAAGTACGCCGGCAGTTTCGTGAAATTGACGGCTTGCTTATCGGGGCAGTTGAGCCCGATACGGCGCGATGTGTTGATATTGCAACCGTTGCCGCGATTAAAGAAATGATTTATCCAGGAATATTAGCGATTACCTTTCCCGTTCTGACAGGATTTATTTTAGGTGCCGAATCATTGGGGGGTCTCCTGGCAGGCGTTACGTCATCGGGTGTTTTGATGGCTATTTTTATGTCTAACGCAGGTGGAGCATGGGACAATGCCAAAAAATCATTAGAAACTGTTGGTTTTACATGCCCAGACGGTTCAATACAAGGTGCCGGCTCAGAGATCCATAAGGCAACCGTGGTTGGTGATACTGTAGGAGACCCGTTTAAAGACACAGCGGGTCCTTCTCTTAATATTTTAATTAAACTGATTAGTATTGTTGCCTTAGTTATAGCGCCCATAATTAGTTAATTTCGTTATATATGGGCGTAATGTTCAAAAACCCCTTCATTCTTTAATCATTCCATCACTCACGATAAACCTTCTCGTTCGCTCGCCATTATTACCCCTAAAAGGTACTTTATCAGTAATGGTGTTGATAATCATTCTCATTTACATTAAGATATGGTTTATTTAAATCAGGAGGAATCTTTATGTATGTGTGTTTGTGTAAAGGTGTTACAGAGTCACAGGTTAATGAGGCTATTAGCCAAGGGTGTTGTAATAAATCAATGATTCAAGATAAACTCGGGCTTGGAAGTGTATGTGGTAGCTGTATTCCGGAAACGCAGATTTTACTGGATCAATCGCGCTATGCTCAGCTAGAAATTGATGAATCGATTTTATTAGGCATTTAAGGAGTTTTGATGAAAGGCGACAGCAAGGTTATTGAATATCTAAATAAAGCATTGGCAAATGAGTTGACCGCTATTAACCAGTATTTTTTACATGCACGGATGTATGGGAATTGGGGTTTAGCTAAACTTAATGAAAAGGTGTATCACGAGTCTATTGATGAAATGAAGCACGCAGACCAATTAATTGAACGGATCTTGTTTTTAGAAGGCCTACCTAACTTGCAACACATGGGGAAACTCATGATTGGTGAAAATACACCTGAGATGCTAGCTTGTGATTTAAAGTTAGAGGCTTTAGCCATACCACTTTTACAGGAAGCAATTGCTTATTGTGAAGTCGTTAAAGATTTTGTTTCCAGAGAAGTCTTTTCATCTATCTTAGAAAGTGAGGAAGAACATATTGACTGGTTGGAAACTCAGATTGAGCTTATAGACAAAGTTGGACTTGAAAATTATTTACAATCCCAAATGTAATGACTTCATAGTGTTTTTTTATCTAACGTAAGAGAGCACATTAAATCTTTATAAGCCTAATACTGATTCTTCTTTAATTATCACTTATAAATTTCATTACTTCAGACCACCATAATGACTCGGGGCTAACAGGTACTGAATTGTGCCCTGCTTCAGGAAACTGCCACATTTGTTTCTTCCCCACTAGCGAGTTATACAAATTTAGAGTGAACCGATTGGGAATTATTTTATCTTTTTGAGCTAATATAACGGCCGTAGTTCCTGAAAATTGTTCTAAATTTTCAATGTTGTTGAATTTATCCCGGGTCAGCCTTTTACCCCAAAAGAACCAAAAGTGATGGTGTGCAACATTAGCTAAATTATCAAAAGGCGTCATAAGGACAATCCCTTTCACCTTGATTTCCCCTGTTTTTATAATCCCAGTAACAACGCCTGCTCCCAGTGACTCCCCCCAAAGAAACACCGGCTCATCAAACTGTTCCTGAACCAAAAGTGTTGTTTGCAATCCATCTTTAATTAAAATTTCTTCCGAAGGCCTACTTGATCGTGAACCATAGCCTGGATACTCAACTAATATGACACGATAGCCGAGTCGCTCCAGTGCTTCAATATAATAGTAGCGCCCTTTAGCAGAACCGGCATTACCATGAAAAACCACAATTGTACCTTTAGCCTGTGTTAACTGATTCTGGGTAATAAACCCACGATAGTCTTTTTCAACAGGCCAGGGTTTTAAATTATAGGGCCTTGTTAATTCATCTAAACAGTCTGAAGGAAACGTTTCAGGTAAATAAATCAATTTCCTTTGGAACAGAAAAATAACGAGTAGGCATACTAAATATAAAATTACTAAAGACAGCATATTGGGCTATGACAGGGTTTCAAAGTCATCCTATTAAATAATTTAATTGTTAATAGCTCTAAAAGTTAAATTAATTCGCATACCTTTGACTTGCTTTCTTTTAGGTACACAGTGTTGCCAATGGTGTTGCAATTCACCGCCCATTATCAATAAAGCCCCATGATTCAAAGGAATAGATATTTTTAACGATGTATCGTTATTTCTTAAAATAAAATCTCGCATGGATCCAAAATTAACAGAACTAATGATCGGGTTTACACCTAACGTTTTTTCATCATCCGCATGCCAATTTAAATAATCCACCCCATCTCTATACCAGTTCATTAATACGCTATTAAATTTTACCAAAGCGACCTCTTCAATCCTTTTTTTTATAGCTATCAAGCCCTTATTCCATTCGTTTGGATTTGAGTTGATGCCCGAATAAGAATAAGACTTACCGGGATCACCGTACCATGATGTCATTCTAGGTAAGAGTACGTTTTTACCATATAGATTAATGCTTTCGCGTTTCCACTTTATATTTTTGAAATCAATAGCGTTAAATTCATCCTCAGTTAAATTTTTCCAATTTGTTGTTTGCCAATTATTCGCGTTATTTTCGAGAAAATACGCCATACATCTATCACTAATTTCCTGATTAAAAAAATGTTCCGCATAGAAGAGTTCTCCATGGGGTAGATTTATTTTGAAACCATCTAGTCTTTCATCCCATTTCACAGAGTAATCCTCTTCTTGTGGAAGAGCGAACGGTAAAATAGATTCATTAGTGACATTAAATAAATCCATCGATTAAACTACCTCTAAATCAATCAACCTTTACCTTACACCTAAATGTCTTTTTCACTCAATAACCCACAGATATAAACCAGCCTAACATTTCAGTGCACAGGGTGTCTTCGGTCTGGTCTAGCAAGAAGTCTGTTTAACCCTTAACCGCTTTTCCTTTAAATAGGGGAAAAGTGATACGAGGATAACGCCACAGAAGTAATAAAAAATAGAACCAACGGCTACCTGATACCCAAGCCCTCTTTCTGAATCCACATGACTATTAACTGTTGGACCTCTCGCTCGCCGGTACCAAGACCTGATGGCAAAACCGCCCAAAGAATGACCGTTACCAAACCGATAAGTACAACTAATTCATCGACTAAGTAAACACAGTACACCTAGTGTGGGTTCATAAAGAATAGATGCGCCATGTGTAAAAAATAAGTGTGAATTAATGAGTTAATTAATGCGCGTTTTTCGTTGATAACAGCCTTTCTTTAAGGCGGCAAAATAATGTTCTATAAAAGGATGGTTAATTGGATCATGATTGCTACTCAGCATAAGATTACGCTCGGCAACATAGGTTTGGTGAGTTCCACTATGGACTAGAACGTGGTACCAAGGTTGTTCCTTCGGTGGGAGGCTGCGAGCCATTGCATCATACCAATTGTCATCCCCTAAAAACTTGTAGTCGACATCAATAATAACGCCGCGATAATTAAATAGCTTGTGATGGATAATTTGTCCAATAGAAAACTTAACTTCAGCCATATAAAAACTCCTAAAAAAACAGCCGTGTGAGCGCTTTAAAGATCTTTTAATGTAACCAACAGTCCTACAGCTTGTCGGCCTCGCGGGGCAGCAGGAGTCCTGCACTGTTATTTTGTGCGCTTAGAAAGGGCTTATCAGCAAAATCATATGCAATGGTGATAGTGATTTCCCCTGAAAAAGTATTAATCCCTATATCTATACTACTCCAAATAGCAATAGTCAGTCGGTTGATAATGGCGTTTGAAAGGGTTAAAGTCTATCGCATAAGGGGTTGCTAGCATTACTTTGACAGATACAGAGAACTATATTCGTAGCTAATAGTCTGAATACCGCACTAGGTTGATATTAAACCTCCAGACCTTTGAAGCGTGTAGTTCCCGATATTAGCCTAGTGCACCCTGTTTTTCTGGTATAGCGTTTTATCCCTTTTTCCATGGTAGAGGAAATATTCAATCGGATGACCTTTTAACTAGGGATGAACTGTTGGAGATGATAATCAAAAGGATTCGGTCAGGGAAAAAAGCTGGAACATTGAAATAAAATCCTGACAGAAATGCTTATTTTGACCTAATTAATTCAAATGTGTTAAATTTAAGGTTTCACCCATTAATTTGAGAAAATATATTATGAGTAAAGGTACAGTAAAGTGGTTCGATGCAAGTAAAGGTTTTGGTTTTATTGCCCCAGATGATGGTGGTAAAGATCTTTTCGTCCATCATTCAGAAATTCAAAGCGGTGGAGATTATGCATCTCTTAATGACGGCCAAGCAGTAGAATATGAAGTAGGCCAAGGCCAGAAAGGTCCTTGTGCTACCAACGTTGTAGCAATTTAGTAAAAAACACATAATAAGTTTCTTGATCGGCGTATAAAATGCGATCAAGTTAGCTTACTCGTTATAGGATGGATTGAAGTCCGCTAACGCCAGAAATAAGCAAATATCATGTTCTGGTTTCAGTCGCCTTTTTTTCCTTAACAAGGAAGTGCCAGTTTGTAAATGATGCCGTCTATTGCCTTGTTGGGCCTTGCTAGTTGACTAACGTGATTCTGGCGTCATTTTAACTCAAAAATAATGGCCATCGAAAAACTCGATGGCCATACTCTGCTTAATGACTTAAAACATTGGTTTTGGATTTCTTGGCTGCTTTTGCAGCTTTCTTCTCTTTTGCCGTTAAAAGCGGTTTCTTTTTGATATTCTTTTTACTGTCTTGTCCTTTACTCATGATACTCTCCTCTTGCGGTCGCCTATTAAACCTAAAGTCAGTTTGAAACAACCTATAGGCTGTGGCTACACAATGACCTCCATTCAAGCGGCCAAGTCAATGTGTAACACTATTAGTATGGCCCTATGGGCGATCAATTGATAGGATTAGCTGGTCGCCTGTGCATTAAGGTTTATTGTTTAAAACAATAGGCCTGTTACGAAAATTAAGCGTATTACAGGGTGTCTTGTCACAAGGCGTTCAATTTGACGCCAAATCGGCGTAAATTAACTTAAAGTTAGGAAATCGGACTACCCAGGCTATGGAAAAACTAGTTGTACTCGTTGATGTGCAGAATATTTATTACACGACCAAACAATCTTATGATTGTAATTTTGATTACAATAAGTTTTGGGCGAAAGCCACTTCAAATAGGAAGGTAATAAAAGCGGTTGCTTACGCCATAGATCGCGATGATGAAAAACAAAGACAGTTTCAAAATATACTGAGAGCGATCGGTTTTGAGGTAAAACTTAAGCCATTTATCCAAAGGGTTGATGGGTCAGCAAAAGGCGACTGGGATGTGGGCATCACTCTCGACGCTATAGCGTACGCTAAAGATGCAGATGTGGTCGTGTTAGCCTCAGGTGATGGAGATTTTGACTTACTGGTTGAAAAAATCCGTACAGATTTAAATGCGAGAGTAGAGGTCTACGGTGTCCCTAAGTTTACATCTACTTCACTAATTAATGTAGCATCTAAATACATTCCCATTACTAAGAATCTTTTATTAGCTGCATCGAAAAGATAAGCAAAAATTCCTAACAAGCGTATACGACCGATCAA
>CAJVZC010000023.1 GCA_913019935.1 uncultured Methylococcales bacterium | reverse complement strand
TGCATATTCTTATTCAGGCGTTTATAGGTATCCACCAAGGTATTCACATGAACGACTTCGGGTTGCTGGTAAAACCAATCGACCAAACCCTCTAACGCCAATAAATAAGCGGGCTCATTAATTCCCCCTTCATCGCCGGACTCAATAACCACTTCAATGGAATAAATACCGCCCATATTTTTATTTAAAAACTCAGTAGCCTGCCGGAATTCTACGCTTTCATCAAAATACTTAACAAACTCATCATTCAATTCATTTTGTGGTGCAAAACTAATTAACACCGCCGCTATGATCGTATTGACAACCAGTAACACCCCTCGATAACGAATAACAACGTCCGCTAAAAAACCCATAATCACCCGACTAACTTCTGACCCTGCCCTTTTACGAATGGGCAGCAAAACCATCAAAGCCGGCAGTAAAGTAACCGTTAAAATAAATGCCAAGGTAACACCAATAGCCACCATGTTACCTAAATCTCGAAAGGGCGGCGCATCACTAAAATTCATACTCAAAAAACCAATAACCGTCGTAACACTGGTTAATAATATGGGCTTAAAGTTTATCCGCAGACTTTCTAGAACAGCGTCTTTTTTAGCCATCCCCTCACGCATTAAATGAAATTGAGTTACCAAAAAATGCACACAATCGGCCACCGTCATAGTCAGAATAATAGTGGGTGCTATTGCCGATGTTGGGGTTAAATACCACCCCAACCAACCGGCAATGCCCATTGCAGGAAAAATGGCACCTAAAATAATGACCCCAACTGCCAGCGTCGCCATGACTGACCGGAAAAATAACAGTAAGGTTATAAAAACAATGCCATACATCAGGGGTACCAGCGTTTTATTATCCTGCATGGCTGCCTCACCAAAGGCATTATTCATCATAACCATTCCACTCAAATGCAAACGAAGACCCGGGTTTTTCCGCTCTATTTCAGCGGCCAATGCTCTAACCTTTTTAGCAACTTCAAATGAGGCTTGCGCTGATTTATCAGGCAACTGCAGCGTGACATTAACACCGCCAACATGACCGGTCGTTGAGACCAAACGATTTACCAATAAGGGTTCTGAAAGCGCAACCTTCTTGACGCTTGCCATTGCTTGCTGATTCATTTGCTGTGGATTTAAGACTAAATCTGCCACCACCAAATCATCCTCTTTAGCAATCGTATGTTGAAAATTCGTGACCGAATCAACACGGCTTGCATAAGGCAACTGCCACGCTGAGGTCGTTAAAGACTGAATCACCACCAGTGTGTTTTTATCAAAAATGGTTCCTGATTCTGGCTCCACAACAAACAAGACATTATCATTTCTATCATAGGTCTTTTGTATCTTTTCAAAGACTTGTAACTGTGGATTGTCGGGACCAAAAAAAACTTGATAATCATTTCTAAACCCAAGCCCCTTAACCCCTAATGACAAAAGTACCAAAGTCAGTAAAGTGACCACAATGGTACGGTAAGGGCGGTCAACACCATATTTTAAAACCAGCATTAATTTACTACGGCTTTTTGACATTTTTGCTCAAACTATTTAATTCAAAGAGGGCAACAATTCAGAGCTATCGCACCACTGTCTAAGTCTCACCCCAACGACGACACCCTGTTAACTTACTGGGCAATGTTATATTAAAAACTTCATCACTGTGTAACTTTATAAACCGTGTAAAATACCCTTTAAACTTTCACCAGGATTTGCATGCCACTGACTTCGCCCCTTTATCGTATTGCACTCACCCCCGGGGAACCAGCGGGGATTGGCTTAGATCTTTGCATAAAGATAGCCATGCAGAACCAAACTTGTGAGTTAGTGATCCTCACAGACCCCGCGCTACTCGCTGAACGCGCCCAACACTTAAATGCCGCCATAACCATTCAAACCTTTCAGCCCTCACTAGCCCCTACGCTTTCAAAAATCGGGACCATCAAGGTATTACCGATTAAGCAGTCCGCGCCCGTAACACCCGGACATCTGGATAAAAGAAATGCTCAACATGTATTAAATACCATAGAACAAGCCACCCAAGGGTGTCTGAGCGGTCTTTTTGACGCCATGGTAACTGGGCCTGTGCACAAAGGTATCATCAATGATGCCGGCATAGCCTTTAGCGGGCACACCGAATATATTGCCAACATAACCGGTCAGCAACCGGTCATGATGTTATCAGTCCCAGGGTTACGTGTCGCCCTCGTCACCACCCACTTACCCTTAAAAGCGATACCCCGTGCCATTACCCACCAACGGCTCACCCAAGTTATCACAACCGTTCACAATGACCTTCAACAACGCTTTGGTATTAACAACCCAACATTACTGGTTGCTGGACTCAATCCACACGCTGGAGAAAACGGTCATTTAGGCGATGAAGAAATTACCACCATCATTCCTGTATTAACTGCATTACGAGAACAAGGCTTAAATTTGATAGGCCCATTACCTGCTGATACTTTATTCACGCCCAAATACTTAGACCGGGCTGATGCTGTGATTGCCATGTACCATGATCAAGGACTGCCGGTTCTTAAACACAAAGGATTTGGCAATGCCGTCAATATTACGTTAGGCCTTTCTGTTATCCGCACTTCTGTTGACCATGGAACAGCACTGGATTTAGCAGGCTCAGGATTAGCCAACGAAAATAGCTTAAACTGCGCTATCGATACCGCACAACAATTAATCCGCCATTAAAAACACTATGACTCATAAAGCCCGTAAACGTTTTGGCCAGAATTTCCTCCAAGATAGCCATATCATTGATAACATTCTGATGACTGCAAATCCTGAACACGGTGAGCATTGGGTTGAGATTGGCCCGGGGCAAGGCGCACTAACTGCACCGTTACTCGCTACCGGTGTTAAATTAGATCTCATTGAATTAGACCGTGACCTAGTCAGTTACTTAGCACATAAATTCGCTGACCAAGAACAATTAACCCTCCATAGTCAAGATGCGCTCACGGTGGATTTCAGCCAATTAGCGACAAGCTCTAGCCGGTTACATATTATCGGAAATCTGCCTTACAATATTTCCACACCGATACTTTTTCATCTCATGAAATATGCTGATCATATTCACAGCATGTACTTTATGTTACAAAAAGAGGTCGTTGAACGAATTTGTGCCACACCGGGTAACAAGCGATATGGTCGACTGACCATTATGCTGCAATATTACTGTCAGGCAGAACCGTTGTTTGACGTCCCACCCGAAAGTTTTGATCCACAACCCAAGGTGATGTCTGCCATCTTTAAGCTCACACCACACCGAAAAGCACCTGTAGACATTACTAATCTTAAGCACCTTAACCAAGTTGTCGCGCAAGCTTTTTCGCAACGTCGGAAAACACTGCGTAACTCCCTAAAGAAATCTTTTACCGAAGCTGAAATAGTCGCCCTTGATATCAATCCTGAACTCAGGGCTGAGGCAATTTCATTAACTGAATTTGCCCGCCTAAGCAATGCATTCACTTTAAAAAACCCATAGCGATAAACCGCTAATATTGCTTTAATAAGATCTTAATTCATAGACGCCAACTGACGGACATTACCCAAATGAGAATGAGCGCAAAAGATTTCCTAACTTGTGAAAGAAAACAAATTACCTTGTTGGGAATGTCTGGGGCCGGAAAAACCACACTCGCCAATAAATTATCGCCCAAAAAATGGTTCCATTATTCAGGTGACTACCGAATTGGTACCCAATACTTATCAGAGCCTATTTTAGATAATATAAAGCAACAGGCAATGGACACGCCTTTTCTCAAAGAACTTCTTATTTCAGATTCCATTTATATTTGCAATAACATTACTGTTGATAATTTAATGCCTATTTCAAGTTTTATGGGAAAAATTGGTAACCCGGACCTCGGCGGCCTATCCTTAGAAACCTTCAAAAACCGACAACTTTTACACCGCGAGGCAGAAATAGCGGCGATGAAAGATGTCCCCAAATTCATTGAAAAAGCACAGGGTATTTATAGCTACAACCATTTTATTAATGATGCTGGCGGCAGTGTTTGCGAACTCGACGAGCCTGAGGTTCTTAACCTTTTAGCCCAACACACACTCATTATTTACATTAAAACATCCAAGGACCAAGAGCAGTTACTGTTTGATCGAGCACAACAAGATCCCAAGCCACTCTACTATCGCGTTGATTTCCTCGAAGAAAACCTCAAGACCTTTATGGCTGAGCACCACTATAGCCATACCGATCAAATTCCACCCAATGAATTTGTTTCATGGGTTTTTCCAAGATTATTTCACGCCCGCCTACCCCGCTATCAAGCGATAGCCGATCAATACGGTTATACCGTGGATGCCAGCGCAATCGCGAAGGTCCAAAACGAGGATGAATTTATCAACCTTATTGCGCAAACACTTGATAATAACTCATAAAAAAACAGCCCTATTATGCCTTTAGTAAATCTATCCAATTTACCGTCTTTTGCACGTCTTCAAGAAGAAGGCGAAGCCATATTATCAGCCGAACGCGCCCAACAACAAGATATCCGGGAACTCCATATTGGGTTATTAAATATGATGCCCGATGCTGCACTTGAGGCCACGGAAAGACAATTCTGCCGCCTTGTAGGGGCCTGCAACCAAATCGTTCAGTTCCATGTTCATATCTTCACTGTTGAAGGCATCGAAAGAGGCCTCGAGGCCCAAAATCATATCGACACCTATTACGAATCCTTCGACGAGATACAACAAGACGGCTTAGACGCGCTTATTATTAGTGGCGCCAATGTGACCCACGCTCATTTACAAGAGGAAGCTTTTTGGGAACCCTTAACCGAGGTTTTTAATTGGGCTAAAAAAAATGTCACGTCGGTTTTATGCTCCTGTCTAGCCACCCATGCCCTGATTCAAAAATGTTACCACATAGAACGGACACGGCTAACCCATAAACGCTGGGGTGTTTTCGAACATACTGTACTCGACAACAACCACCCTTTAGTTTCTGATATTAATACCCGTTTTGATGTCCCTCACTCACGCTTTAACGAACAATTTCAATCCGATCTTGAGCAGGCTGGCCTGAAAGTTCTCGTCGCCAGCGAAGAAGCCGGTGCACATTTATTCGTCAGCCCGGATGGTTTTCGATTTGTTTTTTTCCAAGGTCACCCTGAGTATGATGCCGTTAGTCTACTGAAAGAATATAAACGTGAAGTCAACCGCTATATCGATGGCGAGTTAACCAACTACCCGCCGCTTCCTGATAATTATTTTAATCCCCTTTGTATTGCGCAACTGGAACAGTATAAAAAACATGTCGAAAGCGCTGTAAAGAACAAGCAAACACCCGATGCGTTTCCAGAACAGGCGCTCACAAACCACCTCGATAACACATGGCGCGATACAGCAAAAGCTGTTTTTAATAACTGGTTAGGGAAAATATACCAAATAACACACCAAGACCGACGCCAAGCCCTAATGCCCGGTATTGACCCTCAAAATCCACTGAACTTATAACCAAACGCCGACTTATTATTTAACCACAATAGGTATATTACCTATACGCCGCTGCCACTCTCGGGGCGCTTGTTGATGAATAGATTCACCGTGGATATCCACAGCAACAGTAACCGGCATATCCTCAACCACAAACTCATGGATAGCCTCCATACCTAACTCAGGAAACGCAACGACCCGTGATGATTTAATCGCCTTAGACACCAGATAAGCCGCACCCCCCACCGCCATCAAATAAACCGCCCGGTATTTCTTGATTGCAGCGAGTCCTTCAGGTCCTCGCTCAGCCTTACCGATCATGCCCAATAATCCACTGTGCTGTAACATACTGTCCGTAAATTTATCCATTCGCGTTGCCGTCGTTGGGCCTGCTGGACCGACGACTTCATCCCGTACCGGAGCAACAGGGCCGACATAGTAAATCAACTTATTTTTAAAATCCAAGCCTGCTGGCAAGGGTAGTTGTTGCTCAAAAAGTGCCACTAATTTCTTATGCGCTGCATCCCGCCCCGTCAACAAAGTGCCGGATAACAATAAGGTTTCTCCAATCTTCCATTGCGCCACCTGTTCAGCCGTTAAACAATCCAAATTCACTTTCCGGCTATCTTTTGCACCCCTCTGAGTCACTTTAGGCCAACTCGCTACGTTAGGAGGCTCTAAAGATACCGGACCCTCACCGTCTAAGGAAAAATGGACATGCCGTGTTGCGGCACAATTGGGAATTATCGCGACCGGTTTATTCGCCGCATGGGTCGGGTAATCCTTGACCTTAATATCTAATACCGTCGTCAGCCCCCCCAACCCCTGTGCTCCAATACCTAAGGCATTCACTTTCTCATACAATTCTAAACGTAAGGCTTCAGCCGCATTGTCTGCGCCTTTTGTTATTAATGCCTGAATGTCGATAGACTCCATACAGGCTTCTTTAGCCAGTAGCATGGCCTTCTCTGCCGTTCCCCCGACACCAATCCCCAAGATACCGGGTGGACACCAGCCAGCGCCCATTTTAGGAACAGTTTCAAGCACCCAATCAACAATATTATCCGATGGATTTAGCATCGCTAATTGTGCCTTTGCCTCTGAACCCCCTCCTTTTGCAGCAATATCCACGGTAACGGTTGCGCCGGGAACCAACTCCATATGAATTACCGCCGGCGTGTTATCTTGGGTATTTATGCGCTGACCAATAGGGTCTGAAACTATTGATGCACGAAGGATGTTATCAGGATGACCATAAGCTAACCTGACACCCTCATTCACCATATCTGCAATACTTATCGCCGAATCTGTTTCCCAGACCACCGCCATACCTATTTTAAGAAAAACGGTCACAATACCGGTATCCTGACAAACAGGCCTTTGCCCTTCAGCGCATAATCTTGAGTTAATTAAAATTTGCGCCAGCGCATCTTTTGCTGCTGGGTTTTGTTCTTTCTCATAAGCCTGATTCATCGCCTGAATAAAATCAGGTGGATGGTAATAAGAAATATATTGCAGTGCATCGGCAATACTTTGTACAAAATCCTCTTGACGTATCACTGTCATTTAATCAAAACCCAATAGTATTTACTCATCACACGCTGTTACTGCCCTCTACAAAAAAAATTCCGTTATTTTTTAGGGCGTGGCTGTAGATTCATCACCCCCGGTAACCTTAACCAACCAGCCCCCCTGACCTTTACAGCCAGAAACACTCTTAGCGGTAATCGCAATACGCGCATAACTACCTGCAAGACCTTCAGGCAATTGCCCGGTGACCCTCAATCCACGCCCCTGGGTCACCGCTTCAACCGTAACCGGTATTTTCTTGACCGTGACGGTTAAGCCGCTGAGATGGGCATGTTCATTTGTTACAAAAGAAAAACCAGACCCCGGCGCCACCGCCGCCAAATGCACCGGCTCAAAAGCACTGAATTTAGGTTTTTTACAGGCGGTAGTTGTCCCACCACCCCCGCCATAAGCCCAAAGTGTACCGGTAAAAAAACAACACCCGATAAATACAACTATTTTAGTCCCTATTAATCTGATCATATTGCCCTCCAAAAAACGGCTCTTAAAATAACACCTTTACCTTATCTCAACGCTTTAATCTCCCTAACCGTTCAAAACCCACCCACATTATGGGGTGACTTCAGAATCGTCGCCTTTAATCTTCAATAACCAACCGCCGTTTGTAAAACAGCCTGATCCGCCTTGCTTGGATACCCCACGGATATGGACGCGTGCCCATTTTCCTTTAACTGAATCAGGAAACGTTCCAGACACCTTATAAAAGGTATTCTTATTCTTGACTTGATAGTCATTAACCTCTGTATCTTTTAATTTTATCGTTAACGTATAAAGGTCTAATTGTTTAGACGCGACAAAGCTAAATGCCGACCCGGGCTCAACTTCACTTTTATGCGCGGGCAACATTTTAGAAAACCGTGGTTTTACACAGGCAACCCTCGACACGCCATTATCCGGCCTCGCTGCCCAGACAGTATTCCCATACATCACCGTTGCAACCAATACGAACCCCATGATTAATTTATTCATTTTCTACTCCCCTTTCTAAATTATTTGTATTAATTATTCTTGCCAAAATTGGAATTCAGCTAATTCAGGCATAACCGAGATATCTTGAGTGGTCTTAATGACTTTATCAAGCAGAAATTTATTTGCCAACGAGTTCCAATCACCGTTAAATTCTATCTTATAAAAATTATGGTCATTCTCAATCTTATAACTGTAAAAAGACCGAATTAAATCAATTGACTGAAAATACTCGGTCAACCGATGTAAATCTTTCAACTTATGAATGCCCGAAACCTTTATTAAAAAAGAATCCTGTGCTTGTTGATTATCAGGCTGGATGGCAAATTTTGGCGCCAACTCCCGATAAACATTACGAAACGTTTCTTCAATCAATGTCGGTAAATCTGCACATAACTGATTCCAATCTACAGCCTGTTCACGGAATAATAATGACCACCGCCCTTGCCAACACTTATTGCCCTCTTTAACAAAACCTAACAATATCACGTCAGCCTGATAGCGATTCGATACTTGCTTTATTTTCTCACTATTATTCAAGGCCACGTCACTGACTGTGACAGACACATAATCGTCAAAATCAAATAAAGGAAACAACGGTTGAAACCCCAATAGACTACTCTTAGCGAGCAGTATTTCCTTAAAATATTCGTGTCGTTGTGGATAAAAGAAACCTCTTTTCTGGTCTTTTTCAAGAACTATCCACAGCAATATTTTAGGTCTCGATTGAACCCAAAAACTTAACGATCCATTACGAAGGCGTGCTAATAAGGCTCCTTTCTTAAAGGAAACATGCATCATCTGCTGACCGGATAATGCTTCAACAGCGGTATGAAACGTCTCCACATACCGTGATGCGTCCGCTATTATGGCCTGAACAGTCTCGTCCTGTTCTATTTCAGCGGGTTCAGCCACCATAATTCGCTGCAAGACTTCAGACAGACCCTGCCGAATCGCTTGTTGTCGTATTTTGGATGACTGAGCGCTTAAAGCAATATCCGCATCAAACAAATGATTCTCTTGTGCTGAAGTTTCCATTACCCAAAAACCCAAAAACACCAATACAAGTATCCTTGCTAACACCCTACATCCTTCACACAACTCACCACTGGTCTTGTACAATACACTTCATTTTACCGTTTTATTTAAAGGGGACATCATTTTGAGTCAACAAATTCAAAATAGTTTGAGCTATAAGCAAGCCGGTGTCGATATAGATGCTGGTAACGAGCTCATTGAGCGTATTAAACCGATTGCTAAAAAAACTCAAACACCCGGTGTTATGCAGGGTTTAGGCGGCTTTGGCTCCATGTTTGAATTACCCCTGGATCGTTTTAGCCAACCCATACTGGTTTCCGGAACAGACGGCGTCGGTACCAAACTAAAATTAGCGGATGACCTTAACCAACATAACACCATCGGCATTGATCTCGTCGCTATGTGTGTTAACGATATTATTGTTCAAGGTGCAGAACCTTTATTTTTTCTCGATTATTTTGCAACCGGAAAACTTAATATCAATACGGCCACTGATGTTATTTCCGGCATTGGTCAGGGCTGTGAACTTGCTGGCGCCGCTTTAGTCGGTGGAGAAACGGCTGAAATGCCCGGGATGTACCAAGGTGAAGATTATGATTTAGCCGGCTTTTGTGTGGGTATTGTTGAAAAATCAAAATTGATTGATGGCAGTCGCGTAAAAGCAGGCGATATCCTGTTAGGGCTTGCATCCTCTGGCCCGCATTCTAATGGTTATTCTCTGATTCGAAAAATAATCGAACGTGCCGCCGTACCACTCAGCGATCTTTTAGAAGAAAAACCGTTAGCTCAACATCTCCTCGCCCCAACACGAATTTATGTCAAATCATTACTGGCATTATTTGACCAAATTCCTGTTCATGCCTTAGCGCATATCACCGGTGGCGGCATAACGGAAAATCTGCCTCGGGTACTTCCTGATGATCTACAAGCAGACATTGATTTATCTGCCTGGGAGTGGCCTGCTATTTTCGACTGGCTTCAAACTCACGGTCAAATCACTGATGCTGAAATGCTTAAGACCTTTAACTGTGGTATCGGCATGGTCATCTGTGTTGCCCCAGAGGATCAAAATACCGCCATTAGATACTTAGAAAATATCGGTGAAACCGTGATGCCGATCGGCCAAATTGCCCCGCTATCCGGTAGTCAACAAGTTAGCTATGGCACCGCATTAGACTAAAGCATTAACACCTTAAATAAGAACTCAATAAAATCACAATGGCTTTATTCAGATTTTTGGTGTAACTCAACGGTCTCTTTTTCACGATAAAACTCACTGTCGGTATATTTATCGTGAACATGATCTAATAGCACTCGGATAACCGAAGCGACCGGCAGTGCAATTAAAACACCGATAAAACCAAATAGCTGCCCGCCGGCTAAGACTGCAAAAATAACTGTTACGGGATGTAAGCCAATTTTATCGCCGACCAGCCAAGGTGTTAACAACACCCCTTCTATCACTTGACCGGCCCCAAAAACAGCAAGAACCGGCAATAATTGAGAAAAATCCTGAAATTGTACAAGAACGGCGACACAAGCAATAACCACCCCAACAATGGAACCTAAATACGGTACAAAACTGACGAACCCGGCTACCATGCCAATTAATACCGCCAAATCTAGACCCACAAAAGTCAACCCCATGCTGTATATCAAGCCCAGTGCCAACATGACATAAAACTGCCCTCGCATGAAAGCGGCTAAAACCAAGTCTATTTCCAGTGTAAGCTGCCGGATATAACCTGCAGATGTACGGGGCACTAACCCTTGGACTTTAGCAACCAATATATCCCAATCTCGCAATAAATAGAAAGTTACCACGGGGACTAAAAATACATTCATCAACCACTGAAAAACGACCGCACCTGATTTTGAAACCGAGCCCGCAACAGTGGTCATAATGCCGCCAGCCTCTTTCCAGTGTTGCTCCAAAACCGTACGTAACTCACTCAAATCAATGGATCCTATACCAACCCCAAATTGCCCATCCAACCAAGGTATTAAGCGTGAATTAATACTCTGAAGATAATGCGGAAGCTGCGTAAAGAAATGAGTTATTTGATCTTCCATCAACGGAATAAAAAAGAATAACACGGCGCCGAAAGCGAGAACCATTAACGCAAAGACAAAGACAACACCTAAAGTTCGACCCACCCCACGCGCTTCTAATTGATCAACGACCGGATCGCCCAAATAAGCTAAAAATGCCGCAACAATAAAAGGCATTAAAACAGGGGTTAATAAATAGAGGAGCCCAAAAGAAATACCCGTCACGGCAAGCACCATCCATTTCTGTGAATCAGTCATGATCAACTCCCCTTAGCATCCTATATTCGCCCTATTCTTACCCAAAAAAAAGGAGAAAACCTCAGACAAAAAAAAGAGTCAGCATCCCTGCCTGACTCATTATATTTCTTTAGCCATTACTAAAAAAAATATGCACTTACACCGGGCAACTATTCTGCTGCTGGGGCTTCCTCGGCTGCTGGCGCTTCCTCTGCCGCTGGAGCTTCCTCTGCTGCTGGAGCTGGCGCTGCTGCTGCCGCTGCTGCCGCTGCTGCTGCATGTGTTTCTGGGCAATTCCCATCAGGCCAAGCACAATCTGACGCTGCTACCGTTTGAACCAGTGATGCACCCATAAATAACCCCAAAACAGCTAATACCCGTATTGATAATTTCATTCCTCTCCTCCTTATTGTTTATAATTATTTTTTTTATTTCGCAAAAGTACTTACGTCACTTCTACAATAACAAGCATACACCCTCTGAGATTATTTTTTAAGAACTTGATGAAATCTTTCACTTCATTTTTTTAAAAAAAAACACCCTCAAATTCTCATTCGCCCCCATCGCTCATAGTTTCGCGTCAAACAGCCCCGCCAGACGCTGTCAACATTCCTTGGTCAATAATAAAATTAATCACTGAATCAATCCCGTCTCCAGACTTCAAGTTAGTAAATACAAACGGTTTAGTACCGCGCATTCGTTTAGAATCTGCCTCCATCACTGCTAATGAAGCGCCCACATAAGGTGCTAAATCAGTTTTATTTATAACTAACAAATCTGATTTAGTAATGCCCGGCCCCCCTTTACGCGGTATTTTCTCTCCGGCAGCAACATCAATCACATAGATGGTTAAATCCGCTAATTCCGGACTAAATGATGCGCTCAAGTTATCACCGCCACTTTCAATTAAAATAAAATCCAGATCGGTAAATTCCGTCAACAATTTATCAACAGCTAATAAATTCATTGAGGCATCTTCTCGAATCGCCGTATGTGGACAACCCCCTGTTTCTACACCCACAATTCGTTCTTCAGGAAGCGCCTGACTACGACATAAAAACTGAGCATCCTCTTGGGTATAAATATCGTTGGTCACCACCGCCATTTTAAAACGCCCACGCAACGCCTTACATAAAACATCTAACAATGCCGTTTTACCCGAACCCACGGGCCCACCGACACCGACTCTTAAGACTTCATTTTTATTTTTCATCTACCCCTCACGAACGAAATAATCTGGAATACTGGGTTTCATGACGACTACTGGCAATCGCCCACAGTGGCATCGAACCCCCTATAGCATTATCATCGATCTCAAATGCCGCTCCGACATAACCCGGTATTGACTGGCTTAAATTAAATAAGATACGTTGCCCCGCTTGTTGACCTAACGGAATCAGTTTCATGGCTGCCAACACCTGATTCTCCAGCCACCCCCAGAAATAACCGGTTAACATTTTATCCGCGCTAATGCCCCAGTTAAATGCCGCCAAACTGTAGGGTGTTACAAAAGCCATGTCGCTGGGTTCATTTTGATAGGGCCAAGTCACATCAAGACCCTCTAAAACATGAACCAAGGCTCGCCCCATGAATTGATCTTCATTCTGTAATTCATACGTTTCCCGGGTCGCTAAGATAAACTGGTTCCAAAAAACCAAGGCGTCCCTATCCCCTGCCTGCCAACTGTGACTTAATCGAATTAAAACCGGCCCCTCTGTTGACACCAGAGAATGTCTTAACAATTCCTCAATCCAACCACTTGCCGTCTCTTCATTCGTTACCCATCCCTCTTCAACAGCCCACTCAAATCCTTGAGAGTAACTGTAGGCACCCACCGGCAACGACGGACTCACCAACTGAAACAAACGTAACAACGGCAACAATGACTCAGTGCTCATGTGAGTGGTGCTTAGGTCCATGACTGTGATAAGCGCCTGTTTCCGGCTCAAAGGAAACGGCTTCATGCCGTACCTCTAACCCAAAAGCAGCAACCATTTCATCTAATACATGGTCATGTTGATAGCGCACAAAGCACTCCCCTAACTGCAAAGCGACATGTCGATTACCTAAATGATAACTGGCCTTCATCAGTAGCAACGGCTCTTTTGAATAAGCAGTTGATGTCTTTTCGGGTGCTGAGACCACTAACACAATAAAACCTTGTTCTGTTTTCAGTTGATCGCCCCCCCGAAGAACCGTACCCCGAGGCAAAAACACCCCGGCTTCTTCATTGTTTGCCAAGGTAACAAGCAACCTACTTTTTTGGCGTTGATCATACGGTAAAATAACCGTGGTATCGGGTACTTTTCCATCTCGATCAAATGCAATTAATCTACGCATTCCCCCTCCTAAAAAAGAAAATAACGCTGCGCCAACGGTAAAACAGACATGGGCTCACAAACTAGTAACTCCCCATCAGCACGCACTTCATAGGTTTGTGGATCCACTTCGATGTTAGGAAGATAGCTATTGTGTATCAAATCAGCCTTAGTCACCTGCCGAGTTCCTTTAACGATAGCCAGCTGATTTTCTAAACCCAGACGATCACCCACGCCGTTATTAAAACCTGCCTGTGATAAGAAGGTTAAACAACTCGCCGAGCGTGCTTTACCCAAAGCACCAAACATAGGTCGGTAATGAACGGGCTGAGGCGTTGGTATAGAAGCGTTCGGGTCACCCATAGGTGCTGCCGAAATAAACCCCGCCTTAATAATTAAACTGGGCTTAACCCCAAAAAAGGCCGGTTTCCACAACACCAAATCAGCCAACTTACCCCGCTCAATAGAACCCACATGATGACTGATACCATGCGTTATAGCGGGGTTAATCGTGTATTTGGCAATATACCGCTTAATCCTGCTATTATCATTGTCCGCTGTATCTTCTGCCAGTGCGCCCCGCTGCACCTTCATTTTATGTGCCGTTTGCCAGGTTCGACTTATCACCTCACCGACACGACCCATCGCCTGTGAGTCGGAAGCAATCATAGAAAACGCACCTAAATCATGCAAAATATCTTCAGCGGCAATGGTTTCTCGTCGAATACGACTTTCAGCAAAAGCCACATCTTCTGCAATTTTAGTATCCAGATGATGACAAAC
>CAJVZC010000022.1 GCA_913019935.1 uncultured Methylococcales bacterium | reverse complement strand
CCCAGTTTTTTTTAGCCGCAGCTAATAATTTTTCTGACTGATCAATATCTTTAGGAACGCCATAACCGTTTAAATACATCGTGCTTAAATTATAAAAACCACGGCCTGAACCTTGATCTGCGGATTTTTTAAACCACTTAACTGCTTTTTTATAGTTTTGAGTGACGTCTTTACCTTCTTTATAAAATAACCCTAATTTATTCTGTGCCCAGGCGTCACCTGCTTCCGCTGTTAACTGACACGCCGTAAAGCCACGCGAGCAGGTTTGGGTATAAAGGTTCCAACGGCCTTGTTTTGAGATTTGGACGCGGGAAAAATCACCGCGGCTATTTTCTATAGCGTTCTGTGAATTTTCAGCACGGCTCAACCATTGTTGGGCTAACAAGGGATTTTTTTCTACGCCTTGGCCGGCGTTATACAGTTTGCTTAATTGATATTGTGCAGACGTTTCCCCCTGTTCTGCAGCTTGTTTATACCATTGAGCGGCGTCATTATAATTTTTTATAACACCTTCACCGCGGGCATACATATGGCCTAAATTAAATTGCCCATTGGCACTGCCGTGTTCTGCAGCGTATCTATACCAAAGGGCTGCTTCTTGATGGTTTTGGGCAACGCCAAGGCCTTGATCATAAATAGATCCAATGGAAACCAGTGCCTTAATGCTTCCTTTTCTAGCGGCGCGCTGAAAAGACTGTAATGCACGCTTATAATTCTGTTTCCAAGACGATTGCGCATCACTATATTGTTTACCTATGACAAACCATAAATCAGCATCCTGGGTACAGTTTTGAGCGTTACAATGGTTTTGGGTTGCACTTGAAAAGGCGGTGATAATAAAATTCCTCAGCCATTGCCTGGTTAATGCACGAGCATCTTCAATCGCGTTCGAACTCATCTTGCGGGCAATAATTGCTTGGTGTTTTGGGGCCGTAATGGAGCCTTGTTCAGAGGCGATGCTAAACCACATAGTCGCTAAAGTGCGGTCTAAGGGGACGCCATAGCCGTCTTGATACAGTAATCCTAATTGCAGGGCTGCATTGGAGTCACCTTGTAAAGCAGCTTTTTCATACCATTTTGCAGCGTCGGTATAATTCTGCTCAACGCCCTTACCTGTCATATACAGCCAGCCTAAATTAATTTGCCCAAGGACGAAGCCTTGTAGGGCCGATTTGCGGTACCAGTATGCTGCTTTTTGAAAATCTTGAGGAACACCGCGGCCTTTGGTATAGACAAAGCCTAAGATATTTTGTGCACGGCTAAGTCCTTGTGCAGCCTTACGCTTACAATCTGCCACATCATGGGGTTTTTTATAACAATTGGCACCATAAACAGTTGGTCCTGTGAGGAGTAACAACACCAGGCAGATCATTTTGATTATGTTTATCATGGCTATTCTAGTCACCCCATGACCGACTTCTGAGCAGTGTTTCTAACATCATAGTGCCTATTGCCTTTATCAAAAATTTGCTGGTAGAGGACGTCTTTGCTAATAAGTACTAATTGTAAACAATGCCGTTACTTTAAGGTGTGATAATTATTGTTTTGTTTCGACCTTACTCAACGTGTTTTCAATACAGGCCTTTCCTTCTGCATGTGGGTTAGCAGATGCTTTACAGGCTAAATCAATGGGTTTGAGTTGTAATGGTAACCATACCAAATAAATAACACCGGATTGATACGGTACGATTATTTCATCGTGTACTCATTTTATGTCTTCGATAGACACAAAAAAGTGTTGGCGTTTTTTTCGGAATGAGTGGTTGTGATCACAACGGGTGGATTCAGAAACTGTATTGAGTCAGATTAAAGTGAGGCCTCAATCAATTGCGCCTTAATTAGGGTTAATTTTTCTTGGATGGCAAGGGTATTATCAGGGCCTAAACGAATCATTTGCTTTTCAATACCGGACAAGGTTTCATAATCAAGATTGGCAAATTGGTAGCGACTGTTTTTTGTTATTAATTTGATATCTTCTCTGATAATGGGAGCAGCCAGTACCTTCTCAATGGCTTGCAACAACATTTGAGGTAGAGTGAATTCTTTGGAATGACCAAATTGATTAAAGCCTATCTCCATCAGAGTGCTATTTTCTTTAATGAAAGCCATAGCCGCATCACCATCAACTGCGATAAAAGCCCTTACGATCCCATCAAAACGATGATAGCCCTGGGGATCGAGAACTAATGACTCACCTACACTAACCACTGGGAATGAACGTACTGGGTTTAAAAATTTTCGGTGCTTAAAGAGAATATCACCTTGAGCAATGTCATTAATCAGCGTGATAAAACGCATCAACACCTGCTCTTTTGTTAAAAAATTAGAATCTTTTAAATCAGGGAGTAATCGTATCAGTGTTGCTCGAACGGTGTTATCACTAGTTGTCAAAGCGGTTAATGGGGATTTTATAGTGATGGGTTTTAACACGGCTTCATCGGACTCGTGAGTGTTGTTAAGATCTTCAACAATAAGTTGAATGAGGCTATTGTTTGTTGCTGATATTATGGTTTCAGGTTCTGGTGAGGTACTGGGTTTAATCGAGTCACCGTGACCCAGCGATGTAGCAGGCACAGGTGCATAAGTAATCATTTTTTGCTGATCCGCTTTGGGTTTATTTTCTTGATTTAAAACAAAAAACACACCACTACTTAATAACCCTAAAACAATAATTAAACGAACCATGCCTTTGCCCTTACTGTATTACTCAATGGATTTAAAAAACCGTAGCAAAATTAGAACATTTTTTAGGGCTAGCAATTATGAGTAAACCCTGAAGATGTTGAGTAATCATAAAAGAGTATCGTCTAGGTACCTGAGCGTTTTCTTTTTCATCGATGTAAACCCGTTGCATAACGGTTAAATCAGTCGGTTTAAATTAGCTAATTGCAGGATTCGCAAGGTGTCTTTGAGTGATAATTTTGCTGCACTCGCTCAAGTTACGGTAGAATGCTGCACATTCTTAGTTCTGAATTCAGGTTTGACCTTTTGCGTAATACCTCAAGTGTCTCAATAGGGGCCGTTCTTAGTATGCCTATGGGTCTCTCTTTTAATGTATACCTGTCTATAATTTTTCCCGGCTATCTTTTTTTCATCACGTTCTAGAAATAAATATGATTCGAAACCACTTGTTTTTAGCGGGCTTACTTATTTTTTTAGAAGGCTATTGCGTTTTATCATTGGAAATATTGGGAACAAGGCTATTAGGTCCCGCTTTTGGTGCCAGTATCAATTTGTGGGCTGCTCTCATTGCCGTTACGCTTCTTTCTTTAAGCTTAGGGTATGGGTTAGGTGGCCGCTTGGCAGATCGCTATCACAAACACCAAATCTTAGTGGTTATCATCTGGTTAAGTGCGCTATGGACTTTAATTATTCCGTTTATTAAGAAAGATATCGTTGATGCATTTTTCTTTTTAGGTCTCAAATGGGATATGTTGCTCAGTGCGGTGTTTTTATTTTCTTTGCCGCTGACTTTACTGGGAATGGTGACGCCATTTTTACTTCGTTTGTGTATTGAAAGTCTTTCAACTATTGGCCATATTGCTGGCCGTTTGTATGCCACGTCAACGGTGGCCAGTATCTTTGCGGCGGTATTAACAGGGTTCTTTTTTATCCCCATTTTTGGCACCTTTAATGTCGCCATGTCGGTTGTCTTGGTGCTGGGCTCAATGAGCTTGTTAGCGGCTTTTATCTATAGTGGTCATGTACGAGGGTTGCCGCTGCTCATTAATACACCTCTTTTATTGGTGGCACTGAGTTTAATTGTTTTCAAGGGACCTACGCAAGATCCAAGGTTACTCGATATTCAGGAGAGCCCATACGGTGAAATTCGTGTTGTTGATTTAGATTGGGGTAAGTTCCTAATCATTCAAGGTGAGATTCATTCGGGCATCAATAAGTCTTTCAATTCGTCTACTTTTGTTTACCCTGCTTTATTGCAGTCAGTAAAAGATATTTTTGAGATACCCGGAGAAGGATTAGTGATTGGTCTAGGTGCTGGCACTACGATTAAACCGTTTGCAGATGCCCAGTGGCAAATGAGCGCAGTGGAAATCAATCCCGTTATTATCGATATGGCTTATAAACATTTTGACTTAAGTATTCCAAAGTCAAGAGCCTATGCTGTTGATGGTCGGCAGTTTCTTCATGAAACAAATAACACCTTTGATATCATCGTATTTGATGCCTTCGGAGGTTCTGGAGTCCCTTTCCACTTGCTTACTCAAGAAGTATTTGAACTTGCTAGCCGTCGACTGAACAGCAACGGTGTGCTGGCAATTAATATCATTTCTGATGGTTGGGACTCGTTATTGATTCATTCAGTTTTAAATACTCTAGAGCAGGTCTTTCCTCATGTAATCGCGTTACCCACTTCAAATAACAAGGATGCGGTGCAAAATATCATTATGTTTGCATCGGATTTAGATATTGCTGATAAATGGCAACGCTCTTTTAAGCAAGACTCCATTGAGAATACATTTAACAGGGGTGTAGTGGTAACGGCCTATCAGAATCTATTTACTGGAAAACCCCATGGAATGGTACTGACTGATAATCACAACCCCTCTGATTTATGGGCCGATGAAATTAATTTTAAGACCAGAAGTTATAAGAATAAGACTATAGAACCATCACTATTATGGTGATTTTTCTCAAAAATTATCAGAAGGTGTTTCAGGTGCACAATGATTGTAAAAAAAGCTTAACTATATATTTCGGCGAATGCCTATGAAAGATTCATTGATCCATTATGGTACTGTTTTTATCAGTGGTGCCAGTATCTTGGCTCTTGAAATTCTGGGTACCCGTATGATCGGCCCATATTTTGGCGTTAACCTGTTTTTGTGGACAGCTTTATTAACGGTGACATTGATTGCGCTGGCCTTAGGCTATTTTTTAGGCGGTAGATTGGCGGATAAAAAACCTTCATACCGTGCGCTTTCTACACTTATTCTATTGACCGCCGTGTGGTTATTTATGCTGCCTTATATTGCAGAACCGCTTTCTATAGTTGCGCGTGATTTTGGCTATAGGTTGGGGGTTGTGTTTGTTTCACTATGCTTATTTACCCTTCCTCTAAGTTGTTTGGGCTGTGTCACGCCATATGTACTGAAGTTGCGTGTCCAGTCCCTGGCTAACGTGGCAACTGAAGCAGGGAATCTTTATGCTTTTTCAACCGTTGCGAGTGTATTGGCGGCACTTGCCTCAGGCTATTATTTTATTCCTTTCGTGGGTGTAAAAGAGTTCACGCATTTAATTGCCGTTGTTTTGATCTTTTTGAGTCTTACGCTCTTTTTTTACCCCGACCGCAAATAAACTTATTCCAATTGAAAATGAACTGTTATAAATTTTTCTTTTCTAAAGCGGTATGTGCATGAGACAGATAACCCGTTTGCTTCCCCTTCTTTAGACGGGTTTATTTTGGCTAGTGTGGTTATGCACAAGAAAGGGTGTATTCTGGCATCTTATTATTCGATATTGAATACGCCCTTTCGATCATCATAATAGTGACCCAACGGTCCCTAAAACAGGCCCGCTTAGACAGAAAACGTTTGAGCGAGTGTTTTACAGGCTTTTCAAACATCTTATCAGGTTAAAAGTCATAAAAATTGTATTGGCAACAACAGAAAACAAGCTATTACTGGAGTGGTCTTGTATATAATCATTATTATCAATAACTTATATAAGTCTTGGAAAGGTTTGACTGGTTAACGATGGAGGTTTTATGAATAAAATTACACCACGAATGCTACGTGATTTAGACGCAACCTTACCGACAGGAGCCGAATGTTATTTATGCGACACGGTACAGAAGGCTCTGGCCTCATATCGTAAGAATGTTGTTTTCTTTCAAACTAAATATGAGTCAAAAATATTTTTACCAAAAGAAGAGGCTATTGCCAAATTAACACTGGAATTGGGCCGTGGTTTAAAGGATTTTCTGCGTAAAGATATTCGCCAAAAAGTGGCATAGTTCTGTTTATAACATTTGTTTTAAAAAAATCACTTAATTACCTGCCCTCCTGGGAGGGTAATTAAGTTTTTTTTTGGATCTTCACCATTCAGCTTTGTTTTTTAAGGGTTAGTTTATCGCCATAAGAATCAAGGTTTAAAGGGTATTAAATAACCGTTGCATCAGTTTCTGAAAAATCTGGGAAATTGCTTTCAGGTTCGTCTTGAACCTCATTTCTAACACGCGCAACAAAGTCAGTGTCGGCTTGTAGTAAAGTTTTTGGGTTAATAACTTCTCGAATGGACACATAGCGGTGAAAAGTGTCTTCGTGATGTTTTTCACGAGAAATCATTTCTAAAAAACTTAGAGACTCCTCATGCGTCAACTCATCATCGATAAAAGCTGATATTTGTGCGTTAATTTTATCATTCATAAGACGTACTCATCCAAAATTGTAATTAGTGATTCATGGCCTATTTTGAAACTTATGGCATAAATTATTTCTACTCGGAACGTTATGGTTTCGGCAGTATTGATAAACTATAGCTTTTATATTCCAGCAACATCATAGGCATCTAGTGAAATTTAGGCAATTTATTTCTTGTTCAGAAAATAAATTGAACATCTGGCGATAAACTAAGGATTGATAATTAAATTATTATTTTAAAAAACCTGATGCATGTAAAGACTAAAAAATACTTTCAGATTTAAAGACTCAGGACAATCCTTTTAGTTCAATTTTTCTGAGTTAAGAGGGCCAGATGATTAAATAACCATGATTAGCTTTTAAATGAGTTTTTTCATGACGGAAATTAAATGTAGGTTTGTTCAATAGATCGTCACATACTTTTTGGTTATCGTCTGTAGGATACGTATAATCAATAAGAACCTCATTACAACACGATTGAAACGTAAAATTGAATGGCCTTATTTTAATGTTTATCCGTTTCAGCCTATTTAAAGTCAATAATTTTGAAATTTTCTAACAGTTATATTCATCTAGGTGCTGCTTTTTATCAGCGCGTTATCCCGACACCGGTTGCTAATCCTGAACTTTTATTTTGGAATACTCAGTTGGCTGACAATCTCCAAATAAATGAATCCCTAGCGAGCGACGCTAGGCTTAAAGCACAATATTTTTCAGGCAATCAATTGCCTGAAAATGCGGAGTCTATCGCCCTAGCCTATTGTGGGCATCAATTTGGACATCTAAGTCCACAGTTAGGTGATGGCCGTGCACATTTGATTGGGGAAATGTTGGATAAAAATAATCAGCGTGTTGATATACAACTTAAAGGTTCTGGTCCTACGCCATTTTCAAGACAAGGTGATGGGCGTTGTGCATTAGGCCCGGCTATACGTGAATACATTATGAGTGAAGCGATGTATTTTTTGGCTATTCCTACGTCACGCTGTTTGGCTGTTGTAACAACCGGTGAATCGGTGTATCGAGAAACCTTAAAACCGGGTGCGGTCGTTACCCGAGTCGCTTCAAGCCATATTCGGGTAGGCACATTTCAATATTTTGCCATTAGAAATGACATCGCATCATTGACAACACTCTTAGAACATTCGATAAATCGTCATTTTCCTGAGATCAACAATACCCCTACCAATAAGCCACTTCAATTCCTTGAAAGGGTCATGACCAAACAAATCGAATTAGTGGTTGAATGGATGCGTGTGGGTTTCATTCACGGTGTGATGAATACGGATAATGTGACTATCTCGGGGGAAACTATCGACTTTGGCCCTTGTTCTATGATGGGTATTTACGATCCCAATACCGTTTATAGCGCTATTGATACCCAAGGTCGATATGCTTTTGGTAATCAACCGAATATTACTTTCTGGAATATGACGCGGCTGGCAGAATGTTTACTTCCTTTAATTAATCAAGATGAAAAAGAAGGCATCGCACTCGTTGAGCCGTTACTCATGACATTTAGCCAACAATTTGAACAGGCTTATTTCTCAATGTTAGCCCGTAAATTAGGCTTACCGAAAATAACGCCCAGTGATCATGCATTGATTACAGACTTATTAGAAAACATGAAAAATAAAAAATTAGACTATACCCAGTTGTTTACTGAACTAACGCAATCACTAGACAATACTAACCTTGCCAATGACTTAAAAGATAAATTAGGGGATTGGTATGACACCTGGCGGGCGCATTTAGCTCAGACCCAAGTCGATATTAAAATCACCAAAACCTTAATGAAAAAAAGTAATCCAGTCGTTATCCCCAGAAACCACCATGTGGAAAGCGTCTTAAAGAGTTGTCAGGAAACGGGCGAGACGAAAGCCGTAGATGATTTTCTGACTGTTTTACGATCTCCCTATGATGAACTCACAACAACAAAAAATTATCAAGATACACCCAGTGATCACGATAGGCACTATCAGACTTTTTGTGGGACATAAGTTTAGTTATTTTAAATCATGAACCCTCACATCGAGCTAGGCGCGCTTTCATACTATTAACGGGTTAACCCATTTTCGTCAATTCAGGCAATGATACTACCCGGCACAACAGGAAAGCTCTTTAATGTCTTTGTTAAAGGTTTGTGCGCAAAGCTTGATGCCTTCTACCATAGTCAAATAAGGAAATAATTGACCGGCTAGGTCTTCAACGGTCATTTGGTTATGAATTGCCAATGCGGCTGTCTGGATCATTTCACCCGCTTCCGAAGCCAATATCTGAGCACCGATCAAACGATGGCTCCTCTTTTCTGTAACCAGTTTGATAAAACCTCTGGTTTCAAAGTTAGCCAGGGAACGCGGTACGTTTTCTAAAGGCAGTAGACGACTATCGGTTTCAATATGTTTTATTTGTGCTTCCCCTTCGGTTAGCCCTACGGTAGCCATTTGCGGATCAGTAAACATAACAGTTGGCATCGCTGATAAATCAATGGCAGCATCACCACCGGTCATATTGACAGCGGCACGGGTACCGGCGGCAGCGGCAACATAGACAAACTGGGGCTGATTGGTGCAGTCACCTGCAGCATAAATATGTTCGACATTAGTACACATATGATCGTCAATGGTAATGGTTCCGTCGGTCCCAACAGCTATCCCTGCTTTTTCCAATGCCAGCTCTTGAGTATTGGGTGGTCGACCTGTAGCGATCAATATCTGGTCGGCTTTAAGCGTTTGTTCTTTAATGGTTTTAACGGTAAATTTCCCCGATGAAAACCGGCCTTTCTTGTAGCTTACCGATTTTGCTTGAGTATGTGTCAGGATGGTCATACCTTCTTGTTCCAGAATTTTATGCAATTCTGAGCCAATATCCGGGTCTTCTCGAAACAAGATTGAGTTACGTGCTAACAACGTGACTTTGCTACCCAGCCTCAAATAGGCTTGCGCCAATTCTAGGGCGACAATGGATGAACCGATGACCAGCAAATGTTTCGGTAGCTTTTTTGCTTCTAGGGCTTCTGTTGATGTCCAATAAGGCGTATCTGCTAATCCGGAAATGGAGGGGATACTCTGTGATGCACCCGTCGCAATAAGAAATCGGTCGGCGGGTATTTCGGTCATGCTACCGTGGTCCTGGTCAACAATGAGGGTGTTTACACTTTTAAATCGAGCATTCCCTTTAACGAGATTGATGTTCGGGTTGGATTCTAAAATATTTTCATACTTTGCCACTCTAAGTTCATCGACTCTGGCTTGCTGCTGAGCCAACAATCGTTTGCGATCTATTACTGGTTTTTGTATTTTAATACCGTCAAAGCCATGTTTTTGTTGTAAATGGACGATATGTGCTGCGCGGATCATGATTTTTGAAGGCACACAGCCAATATTGACACAAGTGCCACCAATGATCGGTTTACGTTCAATGAGAGTGACTTTAGCGCCACTTTCTACGGCTTTTAACGCACAGGCAAAAGCACCCGACCCGGTCCCGATAATGGCGACATGGAGTGGTTCATTTTTTCCGTCGAAAGTCGAACGCTTACTATGGGTAGTAGCTAGCGTATTATCCAGTGCGGTTACCTGATAACCTTGTCCTTCAATGAGAGGGACTAGCAAATTGAGACTCATTGCACCGCTGACTTTCAAGACACCTAAACGCTCAGGGTACGAGACTTTAATATTGACACCCTCCAATACATTGAGTTTTTTTTCGATGCTGATGGCACAGCTGGGACAAGTCATACCCTCTATTTGTAGTTTTTGAGTCCACATAGTGCTTCCTGTTTTATTTGGGTTGACGAATGGTCGCAGGATAACCGGCATTAGTGGTGGCCTTAATTAAGGCTTCAATAGTCGTTTTTTGAGGAGAGAAAATCACTGTAGATGTTTTGGACTCAGGGTCAACTTTAACGTCCTGAACACCGTCGACACCTTGTAATGCTTTCTTTATGATGATTTTACACATGGCACAGGTCATGTTTTGCATATCAAGCGTCACAGATTGATTGCTATTTTGTGCCTGAACTATGGGTTCCGCTTGACTGGTATTGATCAGAAAAAATCCTGCCAATAAACTCAATACTAACAATAAAATTTTAGGGGTCATGATGAATCTCCTTTAGATAAAATACGGTGCATACCAAGGGAATGCCAATAGCAGAAGAATAAAGACTGAACCCAGCCAGAAGATGGTTCGTTGTCTCTTCATGTTATTGGGTAATAGACATACTTCACCTTCAGCACAGTTTTCCGTAACCCAATAAAGTTGGCGATACCCTAAACCAATAAAAATCAGGGCGAGGATGAAAAAAAAGGGCCGAACCGCCTGCATTGACGTTAAGGTACTCATCCATGCACCGCCAATGCCTAAGGATAAAAGCAGTAAGGGGGCAACGCAGCAGAGTGATGCCCCGATGGCCGCTAATAGGGCACCAATACCTAGCCATGAGATTTTTTTAGGGGCTTTTTCTTGTTCAAGTTCCATGGTGGTTCTCCAAAATATTTGTTGCTTGTCATCTCCAAATAGGTGAAAAATGCAAGAGTCAACGGATTGGGCATATAGTCTAACCCCCGTTCCATAGAACAGAGTCAAGTATTATTTGCAAAAGAGATGTACAGTTCTTCAGGGTTTTGTGACAGCTAGTGGGGACAAAAATTCAATGTATAATTTGGTATTTTAGTATCCGTATCTGTCTTAACGTTGTATTACGGCACTAGGATTACATTATTTATTCGATGATTCAGGCTGTTGTGATTGCCTGAAAAGGGCGTCGATGAAAGAGCAACTCTCTGTAGATTGGGATTCTTGACAACCTTCAACCACGCTGTCGAGCACATTTTGAAGTGCGATTAAGTCTTTTATTTGCTGATTAATTTGCTGGCTTTTCTGCTCAGCCATTTTTTGTACATCTTGGCAATGACCACTATCCATAAAGAGTAGTTCTGAAATTTCATTTAAGGTAAATCCGCATTGTTGGGCATGTTTGATAAATCTGATCCTGGTGATATCATCTATCGGGTATTGTCGATAGCCATTGACTGGTTTTTCCGGCTCTATCAACAATCCTTTACGCTGATAGTAGCGGATGGTTTCAACGGTCACATGGGCCTTTTTTGCCAGCTTTCCAATAGTGATAAACATTTTAAATTGAAGCCTCTGTTTGTAATTTTCTTAAGGTAGTAAATTAATAGCTACGATCACTAAGATAGCGCTAATGAGTAGTCTTTGAAAGACTACCTTTTGGGTATGTATTTAATGCGGGTAACTTGGGCGCCCTATTCGCCCGTGGTTAGTACACAAAAAAACAACAAAACCATAGCCTTACAATAGCACTATGTAAGGCTCAGTTGTATGTGTACTAATATAGCGCCAATGTCTCGCTAAGTAGTCGGTTTCTCTGAGGTGTTTTATTTTCATTTCTGTCCTTCTAATACCCATCAGTTTTTATCATTAAAATACGCCATTATTAAACGCCAATCAACTTTAGACTATCGCTTAGATTTTGAGTTAGGCTTTTACACAGAATTAGGACTAACGAAGGGTGTAAAGATAAAAAATAAGTAATGTGTGTGAGAATACTTTGCGGATTAGAACAAGATGTTTTCTAAGGTGATAAAAAAGGAGGTAACCAGCCTTGAGGGGGGGAGTAAGTAAGACATTCGTTAGAATGTTTACTGGTTACCAAAACTTAGAAAATCTTAATTAACGATTCAAAATCTTGGAGAGTTTTGAACTGTGAAAGTTAGTTTACGAGAAAATTTTAGTCTTGGAAATGTGTCATTTTGACGCGCGACAAAATGTCCTATAGTCCAAGTTTTTTGGGTCATATAACCCAAAAAAATCAACAAGAGCGGTCAGTACCTTCCGAATACAACGTCCCTCTCAGGAATGTATGCCCTGAGGTCAATGCAAAAACAATCTGAAACGCCTTCTAGTTATTAGCGATTGTCAATCGAACCGCTAATAACAGACTTTGAAGGTTTTATAGTGTGTTTTATAAACACTGATTATGGCTAAGGGTTGATGGTAATCAATTCAACTTCAAAGACTAATGTTGATCCGCCAGGTATGCTTGATTGGTCAGTATTTCCATAGGCAAGATCAGAAGGAATATAGAGGGTTACTTTCCCACCTTCACCAATTAATTGTAGCCCTTCAGTCCAGCCTTTAATAACTTGGTTGAGACCGAATGTTATCGGCTCTCCTCGTGCGATAGAGCTATCAAAAACTTTATCGTTAATAAGTTTACCTTCATAATGAACTTTTACTTGATCGGTAGCTGTTGGTTTCACATCGTTTCCTGCAGTGTGTATTTCATAATGCAGGCCACTTTCTGTGCTTTTTATTTTTTTATTTTCATTGATGATTTTCTCAATAAAAGCTTCACCATCAGTTATATTTTTTTGCGCCGTTTCAGCATTTTTAGCCATCGCTTCTTTTTGTTCTGGTGGGATATTATTTTCAGCCCTTGTTTTGAGATAATCTTGCATCTCTTGACTAATCAGTTGTGGGTCTTGAGCAGCAGGTTTTCCTTGGTGCCCTGTTTTAATACCCTTAATAATAAATTCTAATTCAGCATCTGATAGGCCAAATTGGGTAATACCGGATTGCTGCGAGATAATCCATCCGTAGGTTTCCAAATATCCTGATTCTTTTTCTGAAATAGTCTCTGTGCTCGTTGATGCCATAATATTTAATATGTCCTAGTAATAATTTAGGCGAAGATTCTAACATGGAATAGAGGCAAAGATTGAATCGTTAAAGCCAAAGTGAATAATAAACAGCGTATAACGCCCCTTTATTTATATGATTGAGTTAGGTATTAATCAAAAGCTTCGGGTAACAGGTTTGGTGATAGCCTGACTTTTCTAAAACTCTGCATCAACTTGAAATTTCATTGCCACTTGAGTTGTGGGGTGATTCAATTCTAAAGTTTCAGCATGGAGAAATAAACGCTCACCTTGGGTACCGTAAAGATCATCACCTACAATGGGCATATTTAAACCGTTGAAATGTGCAGAATGAATTCGAAGTTGGTGCGTTCGTCCGGTTATAGGGTAAAAGTAGACCTTGGTCTGCTGGTTATTTCGAGCAATGACGTGCCATTTTGTTGTAGCTACTTTGCCGTATTCATAGCAGACCAGTTGCCGTGGCCTATCATCTAAATCAACACGGAGTGGTAAATCGACGATGCCTTTATCGGTAGCTAATAGACCGTCTAGTAACGCCACGTAACGTTTTTTAATCACACGATGAATAAACTGTTTTTGAAGCTTTTTATGTGCCTCTTTAGTTAAGGCTATCACCATGAGTCCTGAAGTTAACATATCTAATCGATGAACAATCAAAGGACCGGTTGCTAAGGGGAATTGTTGCTTCATTCGAAAAAAAACGGAGTCTTCAATGTCTTTTCCCGGTACCGATAAAAACCCCGCAGGTTTATTAATGACCACCATAACGTCATCTTGATAAATGATCTGAATAGTTTTCCCCTCGGCAGGGTTAGTTAACAATGGATTTTTATCAAGTTCAATGCCATCAAGCATATGCAATAAAATAGGTCGACACTTACCGAGACAAGCGGGGTAAAAATTTTTGTGCTTTCTGATTTCTGATTTAGGCGATTGACCCCACCAAAATTCTGCCATAGCGAGAGGTTTTAAATCATGTTGGAAGGCATACTGTAAGAGTTTCGGGGCCGCACATTCCCCGGCTCCCGCCGGCGGGATATTTTGAGATGTGGTATTAAAAATATCATGCAGGTTTTTATAAACGCCATCCTTGTTTAAGAACCGGTAATTATTAAATAACCACTGGTGTAATGAATTCGACAAATTTCGGCGTCTCATTTTTAAATCTGCGATTTCATGGGTAATCTGTGTAAGAGGGTCCTCTGTAATTTTTATTTGTTGTTCCCAATAAAATTTCAAATCTCTTAATTGGTTTTTATGTTGAATACTTTCTTTTGCTAACGCCTCATTGAGCCGTAATAAATCTTCTGAGTTCAAGATCTTTTGGGCGCTCATTCGCCGCTCTTTTCTAATCTTTCGCCCAGTTATCATCAGAGCACGATGGTCTTGTAGGGCTAATAATGCTGAATTTTCTTTAGCAGTGAGTTCTGCTGTATATGTTGTAATTAAAGGGTTATTTTCTAAGTGCTTAATCCGGTTACTGAATTGCGTTAGTTCATTCTGACCTCGTCTAAAAAAACCATCGGGTTCTAACATATCAAACACAGGCGGAACAAAATGGGGATGATGAAGGTTATCAGCAATTTTTCCGGAAAAGGCAGATAAAAACCCCACTTCACCGTGTTGATTGTGCACTAATAAAACGCCAAACATTTTTCCGGTTGCAGCTTTTGTCTTGCCGGATAAACCGAAGCTACGCTGCCAATCGGATTGAGTTTCAAGATATTCTTGCAGTTGTTTTACAGCTAACAGACACAACGGATGTGGTTGATAATAAAATGGGAAGGTAAATCGATCAGGTAAGGTATACGAATCAATGGATTCTTTAAACGAGTGTAAAAGATGTTCTTGCTTAGGCATAGTACGTTTTGGATTTGATGATTCATACCATTAAAAAAGCATGTGTGTTTTTTCAATGCCAGAATAACAGTTTCTGGAATGTTAAATGTTGTAATGTACCATTGCTTTACTTTTAGTGAGTCATAAAAACTAGTGTATTACCTTAACCAGTACAGATAATACACTAGACCCTTTGTTACCAATCAGCGTCGTATTTCAATCTAATACAGAAACTAATAATGATTCCCTGATTTTAAACTGAAAATAAAACAATCTATTTTTTGGTTAATGAGTAGTAACGAAAACGACATTTAAGTAACAAGTCTGAGCCGTTCATTTCAACTACAGCACACGAGTCTTCTGTACTTCTTCCAGGAGCGACTTGCTTAATTAATTTACCTTCTTCAACGCGATATTTTAATGTTGCGGAGAAATTTGAAACTCTTGTATAGGGGTCAGAATCAACAGAACTACTCGTCATTGAGCCATCAGCGTTAAATGCCCAAGTTGTATCAATAGATGAAATAATACTTGCACCCTCGCCGGTTGGATTATTCGCTTCCCAATTTACCGTCCAACCGCCTAAAATATCGCTTTGGTTAAGCGTTGTTTCAGCATTAGCCGCAAAAGGAATAATAAGACTGGTGATAATAATTAATTTTATAAACTTCATTTAAACCCTCAAGATGTAAACACAATGTAATCACTGCGTCATATAATATAAAAAAATGGTTATTTATTTGGTCGTTGAAAATACCCTAATGTAATAGGAAAAAGAGCTTCTCTGCTCTAAAGCTAAACAGTAGCCGCATGTAGCCACCAACAACTGGTAGCAGAGTATACATTAAAATTTTAGATTCACTCCTGTGACATATTGTCACAAATAAGGCTATCCTATTCCCTCTCAATCAGATAAACAAAATCGCTACGGCTACCCATGAGCAATCTATTCACACCCTCACCTGACCCTATCAACCATGAGCAAATCAAAGAGCTTCTCTGCCAACCTAATGTAAAAATCGAACGCATACTCTCAAAAGGACATACTTCACCCGAAACTGGCTGGTATGACCAAGCGGAGAATGAGTGGGTTGTGGTTCTACAAGGGACCGGGGAGATCACCTTTGAGGATGGTGACAAGGTTCGGCTTCAACCTGGTGACTACATTAACATTCTAGCTCACCGAAGACACAAGGTTTCATGGACTGACCCTGATAGTGTCACCGTTTGGTTGGCT
>CAJVZC010000021.1 GCA_913019935.1 uncultured Methylococcales bacterium | reverse complement strand
GCGCCACGGATCATCTCATCATCCATATTGACGTCTATTTCACCATTTTTTTCAGGTGAGAGTTCTGTCAGTAGGTGCCGTAGGTTAGTGCCGTATAGTTGGCTGGATTGAGCAGCCATACGGCTTGGCAAATCAGTATAGCCGATAATGGATACGTTATTCTTTATGACAACTTTTCCGGCTTCAGATAATTTACAGTTTCCGCCTTGCTCCGCAGCTAAGTCAACAATAACGCTGCCGGGTTTCATGGATGCAACCATTTCTTTGGTAATTAATTCAGGTGCAGGTCGACCTGGAATTAAGGCTGTAGTAATAATGATGTCAACATCTTTGGCTTGTTCAGCAAAGAGTTCCATTTCAGCAGCAATGAATTCTTTACTCATGGTTTTAGCATAACCACCGGAACCGGCGCCATCTTCTTCAAAGTCTAGCATTAAGAATTCAGCGTCCATACTTTCGACTTGCTCTTTAACTTCAGGTCGAGTATCGAAGGAGCGAACAATGGCACCCATACTTTTTGCTGCACCAATAGCGGCAAGACCTGCAACACCGGCGCCTATAACCAGTACCTTGGCAGGAGGAACTTTACCTGCGGCAGTAATTTGACCGGTGAAAAAGCGTCCAAAATGTTGAGCGGCTTCAACAACTGCACGATAGCCTGCAATGTTAGCCATTGAACTGAGGGCATCACATTTTTGAGCGCGTGAAATCCGAGGAACGCATTCCATACCGAGTACGGTTACTTCTTTAGCGGCTAGACGATTCATCAGATCTTCATTCTGGGCGGGCCAGATAAAGCTGATTAGATTTTGTCCTTTAGATAAAAGTTCGACTTCGTCGACTTTTAATTTAGGGTGCATTTCAGGTGCTCTGACTTTAAAAATAATATCAGAATCAGCCCAGAGCTTTTCAGCACTCTTATTAATAGAGGCGCCAGCATCTTTGTACGCTTTGTCAGAGAAGTTAGCTGCTTTTCCTGCGCCGGCTTCTACAGAAACACTAAAGCCGAGTTTTATGAGTTGTTCAACAATGATGGGGGTCGTCGCTACACGTGCCTCGCCACTGTGAACCTCTTTAGGTATACCGATCTTCATTTGTTCATCCTCAATATTAGGTAGTAATGATTAATGAGTTTATTCGTTTGTTATCTTGATGGATTTGTCACGACAGTTACAATAGCGATAATAAGCACAAAAAATCCAACGTAGAGCATAAGGGATTGAGTTTGTTTTATCAATGTGATCTTGGAATGGATGCTAAACAGTGCTTTATTGGTGCGGCAACTCTGTGTTTGGGGCCATACTAGTGCGGTTTTGGAGGCTTGAGCGAAGTGGAATCGAAGAAAAGTAGTCCTCCAGAGGTGTAGTACCTATTATGAGTCGATGTGTGTTTGAGGTAACGAGGAACTGTTTTTGAGATTAAGATGAGTGTTTTTTTAGCAAAAGATTTTGTTCAAACCCGTGAAGGGTTGGTGTTTGCAGTGGTTGAGACGGGTCTGGAGAAAGGCCGTGTTTTATGTTTTTTACGGTATGTGAAGAAAGATAATCAATGGGTTAAGGTTAATACTGAACAGGCAAATAGACTCTTGATCGAACAGTTTCCGCAGTATCGGTACTTTTCACCCTGTAAAGATGCTTTTTTACATGCGGTGTCGCTTGATGATGTTTGTCATCACTATCAACCACGTCGGCGACTCAGGGAAATAATCGATGTAGCTAAACCTGACTCCTCCGTTATTAAGGATTTAATTGGGTTAGTGGGCGTTCTTGAAGCCCAAGGGTTGCCGGTTTCCCAGTTGGGCGTCACGGGGTCAATTCTTTTAGGGTGTCACAACAGTGCTTCTGATATGGATATAGTGATCTATGATCGCGAGATTTTTCAGGCGGCACGGAGAGTGATTAGTTCGTATCATGAAGCGGGCCTTTCATTGTTAACGAGTGTGGCGTGGCGAGAGTCTTTTAAGCGACGAGATTGTGCGTTAACTTTTGCAGAGTTTTGTTGGCATGAGCGTAGGAAATTTAATAAAGGTTTGTTTGCGGGGCGAAAATTCGATATTAGTTATGTTTCTGAACAAGCGGAGGAGCACACGGTAAGGTATAAAAAACAAGGTGCCATTAAGTTGATTGCGACCATAGTGTGTAGTGAACAAGCTTTTGATCATCCTGCCGTTTTTGCAATTGATGATCCAGAGATAAAAGAGATTTGTTGTTATACACCTACTTACACGGGGCAGGCTGAAAAAGGAGAGCGTGTGATGGTTTCGGGTTTTCTAGAGCAAGATGAGAATGGCCAAAAACGTATTGTAGTCGGCTCTAGCCGTGAAGCAGAGGGTGAATATTTGAAAGTTATCGATAATGATTAAAGGGACTAATTTTTCAGCTGTCATACTTGATCTGGACGGTTTAATCTTAGATACGGAGAAAACTTATCGCATTGCTTGGCAGTCTGCTTTGGAGTTGATGGGCTACTCATTTCCTACAGATTTTTATCAGGGATTATGTGGTCTGCAATATGAATCTATTGAGCAGTTTTTTTTGGAACAGTGTGGTGCTAACTTTAATGTCCAGATTTTTCGTAAGATTAGTGCAGAACAGTGGCATGATTATGTGGGCTTAGAAGGTATTGCGGTTAAAGTAGGGGCTTTTGATTTGTTAACGGCATTAACGGAGCGACAAATACCGTATTGCTTAGCGACCAATAGCCTAAGAGAAAATGCTGAGCGTAATCTGGAGATTGCGGGGATAGGACATTTGTTTCTGAATAAAGTGACCCGAGATCAAGTAGAGCAAGGCAAACCTGCACCCGATATTTTCTTGTTGGCAGCAAAATTGATGGGCTATCCGATAGCACAGTGTTTGGCAGTTGAAGACTCAATTGTGGGTATAGAAGCAGCCCAGATTGCGGGTGCTATTCCTATTTGGATTCCAGAGGTTAATTCAAAGAAAACATTAATGGATTCAAAAAAAGTCTGTCAGCTCAATGACTTGGTGGAATTGGAGCGGTTATTGTTTTGATTGCGGTGTAATAATTTACGCCAAAATGGCTGATTAGGTATAATTGATGAATCTTTTATCACTTATTCTTCTGTTTATTTCTTGAATACCACACCGACTAAAGTTACTGTTATTGCACCGGCTCGATTACATATGGGTTTCATCGATCTTAGTGGCTCATTGGATCGTCATTTTGGCAGTATTGGTTTAGCGCTTAATAATTATGAAACTAAGCTCTCTTTGACGGCCTCACATCGAAGTTATGTCAGTAGAGAGGCGCCTAGTCGAACGCTACAGTGTGTTCAACAATTATGTCAAAAGTTAGGCGTGTCTGATCAAGTACATGTGAATGTTCAGTCAGCAATTCCAGCGCATATTGGGTTGGGATCAGGAACTCAATTGGCCTTAGCGGTAGGAATGGCGCTTAATGTTTTTTATCAATTAGATCTTTCTATTCGTGATATTGCACATTTGACTGACCGCGGGGGGCGTTCGGGTATTGGCATTGGTGTTTTTGAAAAAGGGGGGCTTGTGGTTGATGGCGGCCGAGGTCAACACACCATTACACCGCCGGTACTGGTACAAATGCCCGTCCCTGAGGAATGGCGTTTTATTTTATTGTTAGATCGTCGAGGTCAGGGTTTGCATGGTG
The DNA here is from genome assembly GCA_913019935.1 of uncultured Methylococcales bacterium. Lineage (GTDB taxonomy): Bacteria > Pseudomonadota > Gammaproteobacteria > Methylococcales > Methylomonadaceae > OPU3-GD-OMZ. Next base: position 15,908 of record CAJVZC010000021.1, on the reverse strand, counting down.
ATGGCGAAATTCAGGCGTTTAAAGAGTTACCCCTTTTTCCTAAAGAAGAGGCGGCTAGATTATGTTATTTGTTATTGATGCAGGGGTTACCCGCCTTAGCAGAACAAAATATTGATGAGTTTGGTTCCGTGATTACACAATTACAACGATCAGTAGGTGCGCATTTTTCACCCGCTCAGGGTGGCGCTTTCACAAGCCATGAAGTCGGTGAGGTTATGGCGTGGTGCTCAGAACAAGGCGCTGTTGCTATTGGTCAGACATCATGGGGGCCGACTGGTTTTTGTGCGGTTCAAGGGGAGCAGAAAGCCAGCGCATTAGTGTGTGCAGCAAAGCAACAGTTCGGTCATTTGGTTAATTTAGAGTATGTCATTACCCAAGCCAGAAACCAAGGTGCAAAAATCATCGTTGAGTAAACAGGTTGTTATTGTTGCCCATTCAGGTCGAATGTTGGCAAATTCTGCCCGTCAATCTAATTGGGTTCCTTTTGTTATTGACAACTTTGGTGATCAAGAAATAGCGCATCTCGCCCAGAAAAACTGGGTGGTTCCTGATTTCTCCAAAGCATCGTTGGAACCGATTATTACCACCATAAAACAGGATTTTGATGTTGATCAGTTAGTTTATGGCAGTGGTTTTGAGTTTCATTTAGAAACGTTATTTTGGCTTTCTGAGCACTTTACTGTTTTAGGCAATACGTCCGTTACTTTTCAGCAGGTACAGGATAAAGTTTTTTTCTTTGCAACGCTTCAGCGGTTACAGATCCCTTTTTTAGAAACTCACTTTACCGCGCCGCCCCGTGGTACCAATGAATGGCTTATTAAGCCTATTGCGGGTGAAGGGGGGGCAGGTATTCAGTGGTATGATTCTCAAGAATCAGGCGAGGGTACGGTTTATTGGCAGCGTTATCAAAAAGGCCGCGTGGGTTCAGTGCTCTTTGTAACTGACCGGGAAAGTGTGCAAATTATTGGTTTTAACAGTCAGTGGGTGGAGTCTGGTCAGACCTCATATCCCTTTGTTTTTTCAGGTGTTAGGCATTGTCCCATCGCGGGTGTTAGGTATGGGCAGCAATTGTTAGATTGGCTTAATCAGATAGTGGGTGCTTTTTCCTTGGTAGGGTTGAATAGCTTAGATTTCATCATGAATAAGGGTCAGCTATGGATCCTTGAAATTAATCCGAGACCTTCAGCTAGCTTGATGCTTTATGATGGTTATGGCCATAACAAACTCTTTGAACGTCATGTTCAGGGATGTCTGGGGCACTTAATGGATATTCCGGTACCATCTATTGACAATCATCGTGGCTATCAGGTGTTGTATGCTTACTATGAATTAGTTATACCAGAACAAGTTGAGTGGCCTGACTGGGTGTTGGATAAGCCGAGTGTAGGGGTAATAATTCCCATTAATGGCCCTATTTGCAGTATTATTGCCGCTGAGCAAAATACGGAGAGACTCACAGATTTGTTGAATCATCGTGCTCGAGTTGTCTACCAATTACTTATTTACAAGGAAAAAGTTTTATCATGCAATTTCATGCCAGTGTTAATAAATTAGCGAAGCCTCTAGTCACAAAACTTATAGAAAATGCAGACGCATTAAGGCTTAATGTTGAGCAATTAGAGAATGGGTGTACCATCATTGATGCCGGCATTAATGTTCCGGGTGGACTGGAAGCGGGGCGAATCATTTCTGAAATATGTCTAGGGGGTATGGGGTCTGTATCGCTGACGCAAAGCGGGCAGGTTAGTCAGTGGCCATTAACCGTAAATGTTCATACGGGAAACCCGGTTTTAGCTTGTTTAGGCAGTCAATATGCAGGTTGGAGTTTAGCGTATGAGAAGTTTTATGCCTTGGGTTCGGGCCCGGCGCGGGCTTTGTGTGTTAAAGAAGATCTATTTAAAGAACTTGATTACCGCGATGATTTAGACTCAACCGTTTTGGTCATTGAAGGGGACAAAGTACCGCCATTACCGTTAATAGAAAAAATAGCAGATGCTTGTCATTTAGCGGCGTCTCAACTGACTATTATTTTAACCCCTACGAGTAGTTTAGCGGGTTGTGTTCAGGTGGTTGCCAGAGTGTTAGAGGTGGCTATGCACAAAGCCCATGAACTTCATTTTCCTTTGGAAGATATTGTCGACGGCAGCGGCAGTGCACCATTATGTCCGCCGCATCCTGATTTTGTTAAAGCGATGGGGCGTACTAATGACGCTATCTTATTTGCAGGCCAAGTGCACTTGTTTGTTAAGGGGAGTGATGAAGCAGCCAAGAACTTAGCTAATCAACTACCGAGTTCTACCTCTAAAGATTATGGCAAGCCATTTGCTGAGATATTTAAAGCCTGTGATTATGATTTCTTTAAGATTGACGGTATGTTGTTTAGCCCTGCACGGGTTACGGTTACAGCGGTAGAATCAGGCCGCAGTTTTCATGCTGGCCAATTAGATGAAGCATTGTTGAATCAATCGTTTGGAGTATAAAGGTTCGTGCCTGACATTGTTATTTTTACCGATGACCCAGGGTGGCATGGTAGGCAGTTGCAGGAGGCATTTGCACAGCGAGGGTTAGACAGTGTTTTTGTCTCCTTAACGGATTGTCAATTGAACTTGAGTAATCAAGGGTTGCCGATTAGGATTCCGGGTTTTGAAACGCAATTACCGGTTGCTGCTTTTGTGCGAGGTGTACCGGGTGGCTCACTCGAAGAAGTGGTTTTTTATCTGGATATTTTGCATGGTTTAACCTTACTAGAGATTCCCGTTTACAACAATGGTAAGGCCGTTGAGCGCAGTGTCGATAAAGCAATGACCAGCTTTTTGCTACAGAAAAGTCAATTAGCCACACCCAAAACATGGGTGCTCAGGGATCGAGATCAGGCTATTAGCCGTGTTACTGAAGAATTACAACAAGGTTTTCGCGTGATCGTAAAGCCTGTGTTTGGTTCTCAGGGGGAAGGTATTCGACTGATTGAAAAAGAATCAGATTTGGTTTGGATGGCACCCAGTCGGGGAATCTATTATTTGCAACGGTTTATTAATTGTCAGGGGTCTGGATATTCTGACTGGCGAGTATTTGTTATCAATCAGAAGGTTGTTGCTGCGATGCGCCGAGAAGGGTTGTTTTGGTTAAATAATGTTGCCAGAGGCGCTAAATGTCGAGCAGAAAAATTAGACGAAAGTATGGAGCAGTTGGCCTTGCAGGCGACTGATGCATTAGCAATGGATTACGCAGGTGTTGATATTATTGTCGACCAGGATGGTCATTGTTCAGTTATTGAAGTCAATAGCATTCCAGCGTGGAAGGGTTTGCAAAGTATTTGCCACATTGATGTCGCTCAGTTATTGGTGGCAGACTTATTAAAACGACATTTATATCAAGCTACTAATAGGCCTAAATCAGTGGTTCTGAAGTGATGAGACAAGACCAGTTAATGGCGTTGTATATCAAGGCTTGTGAGCTTGAATTGCAAACGTTTAAACCGGGGAATGTCAGTGTGTATGCCGATGGTCATGATATGGTTGTCGATGATTTTCGGTTAAGCGCTCAAGTCAGTGCAGAATCGATTACCAATTCGAATTATTCCTTGGGTGAAAAAATTTATTATGCGGTACGGCATACGCGAGAGGTCGTTGGCTGTAATACCAATTTAGGTATTTTATTGTTAGCAGCACCCTTATTTGAGGCCATTAAATACTTGCCGACTGTTAATTCTTTACAAAAAGCAGTTGAGCGCGTTTTAAGTGAAACAACAACAGCCGATGCCAATTGGGTTTTTAAAGCAATAGCCCTTGCAAGTCCTGGAGGTTTAGGGCGTTCAGATCAGCAGGATGTGCATGGGGAAGCCTCGGTATCACTTGTGGAAGCGATGGATTTAGCGAAGGAAAAAGATAGAATTGCAGTGCAGTACGCTACGGGCTATAAAGATGTTTTTAATTTGTCAATTTTAATGTACAATTCTGCGATAAGTCGATACTGTGACCCAAGGATGGCTTCGTTATCTGTTTATGTAGGGCTTCTATCGCACTTTCCGGATAGTCATATTGAACGAAAATATGGTGGTAAATATTCTGAAATGGTGAAAAACAAGATGAAAGAACTGTCAATTAGACTGTTAGAGTCTGATCGCTTGTTTCTTTTAGAGGATGCTTTGTATGAGATCGATACTGAATTTAAAGAATTAGGGATTAACCCGGGGACTACGGCGGATTTGACAGTTGCAACATTGTTGGCTGTTTTTATTCAGGACCATCTTGCCTTATCTTAATGCGGCACTAGTATACGAGAGAGAGTATAGGTTGTGTAACTTACGCACTCTTATTGTGAGTTAGTGCACTAATATGATGACAAGAAGGGAATCTGAGTAAGGCGTTTGAATTAGTGCCTTAAACAATAATCTTTTAAATCAAAAGGTTATTGTTTTGGCATAATTTATGCAACAAATACTTGGGTGGTTTCTGAAACTGTTTGTGGTGTACAGTTTTTCGGTCTTAAGTCGTGACTTATGTCTGCCAGAAACATTGATGTATAATTTATAGAAGGAAGCATAGAAAGTGTCTATACTTACGCAAGTTTTATCTTTTTTTAATAAAGATGAAAAAATTGAAGAGTCGGAAGTCTCTTCTGAGACAGTCGTTACCGCGACAAGTGAACCAAAATTAAAAACTAAAGAGGAAAGTACAAAAATGGCTAAAATTAATAAAATGTGTGTGGGTGAATCATTAATCGGTGATGGAAATGAAGTCGCCCATATTGATTTGATTATTGGTCCACGTGGTAGTGCAGCAGAAACATCTTTTGCGAACTGTATCACTAACAATAAAGACGGTTTTTCAAGTCTGTTAGCAGTTGTTGCTCCAAACTTGATGGTTAAACCTTCAACTGTAATGTTCAACAAAGTGACTATTAAAGGTTCTAAACAAGCTGTTCAAATGTTTGGCCCAGCACAACGTGGTGTTGCAATGGCGGTTGCTGATTCTGTTGAAGACGGTACTATTCCTGTAGAAGAAGCGGATGATTTGTTCATTGCAGTTGGTGTATTTATTCATTGGGCTGCTGAAGATGACGCGAAAATCCAAGAATACAACTACGCTGCAACTAAAGAAGCGTTGGCACGTGCTGTAGCTGGATCACCAACAGCAGCTGAAGTTGTAGCCGCTAAAGGTGAAGCGACTCATCCATTCGCAGCTAACTAAAATAGACCAGAATAAAATCTGATTTATTTCGGAAAGATACCTCGGCAAGTCCGGGGTATTTTTTTGCCTGAAATTTAACGAAAGGGTTATTTTTGGGCTAATTGAGTAATGATGTCGTGATCAATTTGTTTATTATGAAGGGCGCTGGCAATTAATGCCGTCTGGATATCAGATTGTTGAAGTTGCTCCAGATCTTTGTGTGAACGAATACCACCCGCTGCAACGAGATCAATGTCTGGGCGTAGTTTTTTGAGTATGGCGAGCTTATCAAAATCAGGACCTTGATTTCCTCCGATACGGTCGAGAGTCATGGTAATTACAGTATCCGGCCAAAGTAGTGGTTTTTGAAATAAGGTGGCTGGTCCTAAGGGTAGATTGTGAGTGAAATCAAGCGATAAAATGAAGGGTGGGTAATGAGCGAAGTGGTCATCTGTTAGCGGGGTTGTCGGGCTAAGGCTTTCGCTACCAATAATGGGAGTGAGTTGTTGATGTGTGAGTGTTTCAGAAGGCAATGCGCCTTGATCAATCCAAAAATTAATTTCTGAATAGTGCGTTAATAAGTCAATAATGAGAGGGTTGTTATGACCCGAATTCATAATGGCATTTAAATCAGCAATGTAGATCGTGTCGAAGGCATATAATGATAAAAAATCATTAATAACCTGTTTAGGTTGGCTCGATTTACACAGTGCGCTATTAACCGGTTGATAGTGTTTTCGGATGCCATTTTTTGCATGAACCACATGGCCGTTTAAGAGGTCGATAACAGGAATTAATCTCATGGCTATACTGTACGTTATGACCCAAGGAATAACCAGTTACGGGAATGAGGTGCGATGAGAATTCTGGTCTTTGAATTTATTACCGGTGGTGGATTTAGTCAGCAGTCTTTGCCCGATTCATTAGTTCAAGAAGGTGAGCTGATGCGTGTGGCATTGCTTTTGGATCTATTGGAAATACCCGCCATAGAAATAAGATTACTCCATGATCAGCGCTTACCGCTTAATAAGAGTTTGCTTGAAAATCAGCTGATTGAAATTATTCCAGTTGCGGCTAGGCAAGACTTTTGGCAGATTTTAGCCGAACAAGCATCTTGGAGTGATGCCGTTTGGCCGATTGCACCTGAAAGTGAAGGTGTTTTGGCGGCGATTAGTCATTGGGTGCAGTATTCTGGATTGAAGTTGCTGGGGTCTTCTTCTGAGGCAGTAGCCTTAACGGCAGATAAGTATCGTTTGTATAAACATTTGGACTATTACGGGGTTCCTGTTGTTAAAAGCTATACCTGTGCGGAGTTATCTCTTTTGCCTTCAGGGCCTTGGATCTTAAAGCCACGTGATGGTGTTGGTTGTGAAGGGGTGTGTAAGATTAATTTAAAGGCGGATTTTAAGTCCTTAAAGAATGCTGAAAAGTTTATTATTCAGCCTTTTGAGCAGGGGAAATCATTAAGTCTGTCGTGTTTATTTATGGATGGTCAAGGCCTTTTGCTTTGTATTAATGAACAATGGATTAAACAAGCTGAGGGTGCTTTTTCATTAGCGCGAATAACGGTTAATGTGGGTCAGGAGGCGGCAGATTTTACTCGGTTAGTCGCACAAGTAGCCAAGGTTGTTCCAGGCTTATGGGGCTATGTAGGGATAGATTTAATCGTAGGCGAAGCGGGGTTTAAGGTTTTAGAAATTAATCCTCGATTGACAACATCATACGCTGGTATCCGTGCGGCATTAGGGGGTAATCTCGGTGCGAGTATTGTCGCTATGTTAACGGGAGCAATGAATTATACAGCGCAGTATGATCAATCTGTAATCGTTGAAATACCACAGGAGGAAAAGTGACTAATCAGGTTGTAGGGTGGGATATTGGCGGTGCGCATGTCAAAGCAGTGCTCATGGATTTGGATAAGCAGGTTATTCGAGTGATTCAGCGGCCCTGTCCATTGTGGCAAGGGTTGTCTCATTTACAGCGTGCAGTGGCTGAAATAATTGAGCAGTGGGGCGATTTATCAGGGCCCCAAGTGATCACCATGACGGGAGAGTTAGCCGACTTGTTTAACAACCGAGAAGAGGGCGTTAATCAGCTCATAAAAACGATGTCAGAAATTCAGTCTGAGCAACCTTTATGGGTCTATGCTGGGGGTGTATCCTTTTTGCGTCCTTCAGAGATTAAAGCTCATCATATTGACCACATTGCATCGGCAAATTGGCGCGCGAGTGCGCGTTATAGTGCAGAGCAGAGGCGCGCCGGATTATTCGTGGATATGGGGAGTACGACGACAGATATTTTGTGGTTTAGTAACGGCCTTATTCAAGGTGGGGCGATCACTGATTTTCAGCGTTTGTGTTCTAGGGAATTGATTTATACCGGTATTGTTCGAACCCCATTAATGGCCATTACTCAGGCCATTGATTTTAAAGGTCATGAAGTCGGCGTTATGGCGGAGCACTTCGCTACCATGGCTGATGTTTATCGTATTATTGGATCATTAAATGAAAGTCACGACCAATTCCCTGCTGCCGATGGTGCTGATAAAACGGTATCGCATAGCATCCGCCGTTTAGCACGGATGATAGGCTGTGACGTTAATGATCACCATGTGAGTGACTGGAGAGCGTTAGCGCATCAATTTAAAAATAGGCAGAGGTTAAGCATTAAATGTGCTATTGAAAAACTGGGCGGTGCTGAACTTGCTGCGGCGGATAGTTGTTTGATTGGCGCAGGTATTGGTCGATTTTTGGTTCAAGAAATAGCCGAAGAGATGGCGCTTGATTATTTGGACTTTAATGATTTATTTTCAGAGCAACAGCAAGGGTCGGCGATGAGTTTAGCTGATTGTGCGCCCGCTGTTGCTGTTGCGAAGCTTTGGCTACAGTATAATGAATAAGTTAATTGAGTGCAGTATCGATCAGTTTTGTTATGTGTTCTAAAATAGCGTGTTACAATTTCACTGATCAGACATGCCTCCTTGTTGTGAAAATTTGTTAATGTCCTCATCTAAAACCCTTATCCATCAGTTACCTTATTACCCAGACAGTGCGGATATTTTTTCGCCGTTGGCGAATAAGCCATGGTCTATATTTTTAGACAGTGGTGACTCAGATTCAAGGTTGGGGCGATTTGATATCATTGTGACTGATCCGGTTTGCACGTTGGTTACGCGAGGGTTGGAAACAACCATTGTGGATGAGCAAGGTGAGCGAATTAGTCAGGAAGACCCTTTCTTATTGATTAAACAATGCTTATTAGCCAGAAAATGTAACAGTGATATTGTTCCTTTTAGCGGCGGTGCAATGGGCTATTTTTCGTATGATTTATCACGACGACTAGAGTCTTTACCCGCTATTGCGTTAGATGCTGAAAATACCCCTGACATGGCCGTAGGTATTTATGATTGGGCGGTGATTGTTGACCATGCTAAGCAACAAAGTTGGTTGGTTAGTCAGGGGATGTCGACGAAGACCACGGATAACTGGGATGCGCTGATCAACCAATTTAGTCCGCCGCATGAACCTGAGGATATCCCTGTTTTTAAAGTATTAGGGGACATTCAATCAAATATGACGCAGGCGCAATATGAGGTTGCTTTTGATCATATTAAAGCCTATTTGAAGGAAGGGGATTGTTATCAAGTTAATTTGGCGCAGCGATTTAGTTGCCAATGTGAGGGCAATGCGTGGGAAGCTTATTTAAGGTTGCGTAGAATTAATTCAGCGCCCTATTGTGCCTATCTGAATTTGCCTGATGTACAGATTTTAAGTTCTTCGCCTGAACGTTTCTTGAGTGTAGATAAAGGTCGGGTGGAAACTAAACCGATTAAAGGAACGATCGCTAGAAAGTCTGGAGTCTTGGAGAATGAAGCCCAAATTGAGACCTTGGTCAACAGCTTGAAGGACCGAGCTGAGAATTTAATGATTGTTGATTTACTTCGTAATGATATTAGTAAAAGTTGTCAACCCGGTTCGGTTAAAGTACCGAAGTTATTTGCAGTCGAAAGTTTTGCAACGGTTCACCATTTAGTGAGTACGGTGGAAGGCCAATTGGAAACTGGATTACATGCATTGGATTTACTACGGGGCTGTTTTCCAGGTGGATCTATTACGGGCGCACCTAAAATAAGAGCCATGGAGATTATCGAAGAATTAGAGCCAAATTGTCGAGGTGCTTATTGCGGTTCGATTGGTTATATTGGCTATAATGGCAATATGGATACTAATATTGCTATACGAACCTTGGTTTATTCTGAAAACACGTTGCGATTTTGGGCCGGTGGCGGCATTGTGAATGATTCCGTTCTTGAAAATGAATATCAGGAGTGTTTTGATAAAGCACAGGCTATTTTTAATTTATTGGAACAATTAAAGCATTGATTTTGATGCCGTGAAGGTGGTTAATTAAGTACTATTATGCGGGTTATTAAACTGGGTGGAAGTGTTTCAAAATCCCAAGAACTCTATGGTTGGATAAGAGCAATTATTGACTTGTCGAATGAGCGTATTGTCATCGTACCTGGCGGAGGGGGTTTTGCTGATCAAGTGAGAAGTTTACAAGCCTATTGGCATTTTAATGATTCTGTGGCGCATGAAATGGCTATCTTGGCTATGCAGAATATGGCGGTATGTTATGCCGGATTAGATAGTGCCTTGCGAGTGGCAACTTCGCTTGAGGATATAAATAACATATTATCACAGGGGCAAGTGCCGGTTTGGTCGCCCACATTGTCGTGGCTGGATCAACAGAATGTAGCGCATTCTTGGGATGTTACTTCAGATAGTCTGTCAGTGATTATTGCCCAAGCTTTGGCCGCAAAACAGTTAATATTGGTTAAATCACTCAGGGTGTCTAAAGAGATAACAGTTGCAGAGTTGGTCGAACGAGAGATTGCAGATAAGGCGTTCAGTCGGTATATTAAAAACAGTAATTTTGATTTAACCTTGAGTCATAAAGATGACTTTTTATTGCTTTCTGATTTACTCGTAAATAATTAAATTAAACAGTATGACTTACCGAAGCAAAAAATCAGTGGCCACCTTAACGCTGGCAGAACAACTAACCAAGAAGCCTGTGTTATTAGTGGTTGATTTTTTGGCAAAGCAATATCGCCAAGTAGTTTATCGCGCTCGGGAATCAGTGGGGCAACACAAAAGAGATATTGTGGTGTTAAGAGTTGAGGAAACCAGTGACAGTTTACAAGAAACTAAGGAGCAGTTTACTGATGCTCTTGAGAATTTTAAGAAAATTGTCCGTGTTGATGAAGCAGGGTTAGGCGATTGTTATCGTGACCTTAAACGCCATTATGATAGAAGTGAAGCTTGTTCTGTTGCGGTTCACGATAAAATTAAAGCGATTGAAGAGGTGAGTGAGGCCTTGTTTAAGGAGTGGGAGCAAGAGCTTGAACTTTATACCAACCGTTCGTTAAAGGCACACAGTCGGCAGCAATTAAAAGTCACCAAGTTGCACTATAAGCGCTTGATTAAAGCGATGAAGCAAGCAGAGCTACGCATACGGCCGGTTTTATTCGCGTTTAGAGATCAAGTTTTATTTATGAAGCATAATCTTAATGCTCAAGCGATAGCGGCTTTACAACATGAATTAGCGGTCATTGGTTTTGATATTGCTCAGTTAATAGCAGCGATGGAGAAATCTATTACGGAGGCGAATGATTTTGTTTTTACCTTAGTTGAGCAAAAGTCATTGCCGCATTCGAAGTAGTATTTGGCGGGTATAAAAAAAGGAGCCAAGGCTCCTTTTTTTAATAATTGACCTTAGTGTAAGTCGTATAAGACATTGTTCGTACTGTCTCTTTTTTGTTTTTCTGAATCCTTTTTCTGGTTCATATCTTGTTCAAAGCGCTCTTCTTCATAGGATTTAATCATCGCATCCCAGTCGGCAAATTTCGTATACTCAGGGCGTCCTGATTCTTGTAGTTCAGAAAATTTTGCTTTCCCGGCCGTAATGAGTTCAGCACTTTTCATACCATCTACAACATCTAAGAAATCTGAGTTTTTCTCAAAACCATTTTTCAACGTCCAAAAAGCGATTTCGAATTCCAATTTTTGGCGCTTGGGTAGGTATTCTTTCATGACCCTGACAGACTTAAAGGCTAGCTTACTGGTGCGGCCATTAATTTGTCTTTCTCCGCTACATCCGATACTTAGCATGGCGGTTAGGCAGATTAAAAGGATAAAGATTTTTTTCATGGCATTACCTCGTGCATATGTTAGTTATGATTAATTTAAGTCGGTTTCTATCAATGTTGTTCTATTTTACGCTAAACTGGCCGATAACTTTGGCATCTTCACGATGTAAATTAGCATTTTCCTAAAGGTATTAGCAAACAATCTATGCTGGATTTTATTCAATCATTAAAGAGTCGTTATTTAAGCATTATAACTTATCAGATATCTGATGAGAAGCAAGTCACTATTTATCAACAGCGGATCGAACAACTGATTTTAGCAGAATCTTTTTTAAAGAAAGGTGCTGTGGGTTCAACGCACTCTGAGCGGGCCTTGCAGATAGCTGTTATTGGCCCGACGCAAGTTGGAAAAAGTTCTATTGTTAACTTGTTGTTGAATAATCCGATCGCTGGGGTCAGTGCATTAGCAGGTTATACGGTGCACCCGCAGGGTTTTATGGCTGGCGTTTCAATTCAAGATTGTCAGTGGTTAGAACGTCACTTTGGTGATTTCAGACGTGTTGATATGACAAGCCTGAGCACGCAAGATTATTATGCTTATTCATTAACTTCTTCTGAGAAGAAACTCCCCACACCCTTACCGGAGTGTTTACTTTGGGATTTACCTGATTTTGATTCAATAGATGCTGCGGGCTATCGTGAAGGCGTCTTAACAACCATTGGTTTAGCAGACATCATTGTATTGGTGCTGAGCAAAGAGAAATATGCAGACCAGTCAGTCTGGGAAATGATGACGTTGTTAGAACCGCTAAATTTACCGACTATTATTTTTGTTAATAAATTGGTTTCCGACAGTCAGCAGTTGGTCTTATCATCATTAAATGACAAATGGCGTCAAACGCGAAAAGATGCTGTGCCTACTATTATTCCGCTCAATTATCAATCCTCAGGCCACTTAACCGATTGGCCACAAGCCGAATTTGAAGCGGCAAGTCGGGCATTTAAAGAAGCTTCGGTTCAACGTAAGCCTTCTGAGCAATCAAGTTATGAGCGGGCTTATTTAAGTCAGCATTGGGACGGTTGGTTGGCACCTATACGTGAAGAAGAGGCAGCCATAAAGGTTTGGAGTCAGTTATTAGACAGTGCGGTTAAAGAGGCGTTGACGCAGTATGAGCGTGATTATTTAGAGCACCCACATCACTACGAGACTTTCCAAAATGCCTTGTTGGAATTACTGACATTATTGGAGATTCCGGGTTTAGCGAAGATACTCAGTAAAATACGTAGGGTGCTAACTTGGCCCGTTCGTCAGATCTTCAGAATAGGCCGGTTAGGTAAAGGCGGTGGAGATGTTGCAGATGTTAGCCAAGAAATTAATTTACTGAATCAAAAAGCTGAGCATTTTTTAATTCAGGTCTCTGAAAAGATTATTGACCAAATTGATGATGAACCAGAAAAGGCGCAGTGGTGGAAAGAAATGAATGCCATTATGCGCTCAAATCGTCAAACTATTTTGGCTGCCTTTGGTCAGGCCGCCTTGGTTTATCACGATGATTTTCAAGGGGAGGTGGATGAAATTGCGCAACGGTTATACCGTAAATTGCAGGATCAGCCAGCTGTTTTAAATAGTCTTCGAGCGACTCGATTAACGACTGATTCAGCGGCGATAGCATTGGCTATAAAAACTGGTGGTATTGGGTTGCAGGATTTAATCATTACCCCATTAATGTTGTCAGTGACATCACTGTTGGCCGAAAGTGCATTGGGAAGTTATATCGGCCGACTGGAAATGGAATTAAAACAAAAGCAGTTAGCAACGGTTAAGCAACAGTTGTTTTTAGAAGCCATGAAAGTCCCGATGGCTAAGTTGCCTGAGCAAATGGAACAGAGTAAGCGTTTTAATGTTTCGTTAGATCGGGTTGAGCAAGCCGAGCAACAGTTAAAAGAGAAAAAGCATGGATTACGATTATTCTGAACTGGTAAGAAAAGCACAAAAATGGAGTCAGCAGACTCTTGATTCCGGTTGGGTAAGTCCCGTTGAGGTTCAGGCGTTATCTGAAGCAGAGCTTAATAACGCCGATGCCTTATTTTCGAATGCCGGCCAACGGCCATTGATGGTCGCTTTTTTAGGGGGTACTGGGGTCGGTAAGAGTACCTTGATTAACCGTTTGGCGGGAAAAGATATTGCGCGTACGGGTGTCGAGCGACCGACTTCTCGAGAAGTAACGTTGTTTTACCATCAATCAGTTGCTTTACAACAATTCCCAGAGCATCTTCCGATTGAAAAGATAAGAACGGCACCGCATCAAGATGATACGCACAAGGATGTAATGTGGGTCGATATGCCGGATATGGATAGTACGGAAATGGAAAATAAAGCGCTGGTTTTGGAGTGGCTAGCACATGTTGATGTTTTGGTTTATGTGGTTAGTCCCGAACGTTACCGTGATAATAAGGCTTGGCAATTATTATTAGCTGAAGGGGGAAAACATGCTTGGTTATTTGTAATGAACCAGTTTGATCGGGGCCAACCCGAACAGCAAGTCGATTTTGTGCAGCAGTTACATAAAGCGGGTTTTGTTGACCCCATTATCATAAATACGATTTGCACCGGCGAGAACTGCAATAGTGAGAAAGATGAGTTTAATCGGTTGGGTGTAACTATTCATCAGTTAGCTAATCGGCAAACCATAGCTGAAATTGAATACCGCAGTCTACAGATAAAAAGAGCAGATCTGAAACAGCGTTTAGAGGTTTGTTTGGACCGTTTTGGTGTGGACGATGCGCACCAAAAATTAGTTGATAATTGGTTGCTTAATTGGCAGCGAAATGAAGAGATACTGCAAAAAGGGATGGTTTGGCCTCTTCAATGTATGTCGGCAGATTATGCTGAGAAAGAGACGCATTTGTTGGAAGGACTGTTCCGTCGCAAGGCAGAAAAACAAGAACCTAAGAAGTCTGTTAAGACAGAGTTTTGGGATGACTGGGCACAAAGTCGCTATGAAGATGAACTGGATCAGTTGATTTTAATAGCAGACGACCAGCGTCTCGCATTAGCGCCATTGAGACAAGAATTGCAATCCTTACGTGCAACCGCTAAAAGTAAAGTTGAAGCGCATGTGGAATTAGCCGTTAGGGATGCTCTTATTAAACCCGGTAATGGTGTGCAACGATTCTTTATGAAGTTATTTGCTTTTCTGGGTGCAGTGTTACCGTTATCCGCTATGGGTTGGGTGGGTTACCAAGTTTTTGAAGGGTATTATCAGAGTGGGATAACGGAACGTTCTTATTTAGGCACTGATTTCGCTATTCACAGTATTTTATTGATTTTAATTACCTGGTTATTACCTTTTTTCATACAAAGGCAATTAAAACCTTCAATGGAAAAAGTCGCTCTTAAAGGATTGATAACGGGTTTAACAAAAGGACTGACGGCACTCAGTGCCGATGTGTTGAAAGTCGTGGCGGAAAATAAAGAAACCCGGGATCATATTATCGCGGAGGTTCAGGCGTTAATTCAACAGTGTGAAAGTACGGGTGAAAAGCCGAAAGAAGTTGAAAATAGCACGTTGTCACGGATGTTGATTTCTGATCGAAAATAACGGTAAGGATAAGATGGTTTGGTTGTTTAGTGACTTATTTATGGGGAGCGTCTTGAAGGAATTGGTCAAGGGTAATGGAATGAATACGTTGTTGTGATTGGGCGGAAGATTTATCCTCGGTGGTATTGTAACCCCATAAAGCAAACGACAAGGTGAGTGTAGAAAGTCGGTCGTTGGCAATGACATTGAGCAAAGTGGGTAGTCGATCTTCGACAAAATGAATGCTTTGTTGTGGGTTTTTTTCGAGCAATTCACTCAGAACGGCTTCTTTACTCATTTGTCGATCTAAGCCATAAATGCAATGACCGGGTAAGTTAATTTCATTAGCGGCCAGTATTTGGGCCACAAAACGTTCTTGTTTTGTGGTGACAATAGCCCAAGGTTGATGATTCAGATTTTTTAATTTTTCACGTATTCCGGGAAAAAGTGGATTCATGGCCACCCATTCGTCTAGATTGTTTTTAATCCAGTGATCACGAGTATTCCCAAACAACTTTTTTAGGGTTTCAGGGGTTTGGTTAGAGTCCACAATGGTTTGTTGTTTGAGGCTTTTAAAGTTGTTAATAATAGACTCAATACTTTGCTCTAGGTAAAGAAGGCGGATGATTAAAATAGCTTCGAAACCTGTTTCAATGACTGGGCGGGTTAAGCGAAATTGGTTTATTAATTCTGTGCTTGGAAGGGGGGCTTCCATGTCAGGCCAGATTTGTATGGCCGCTTTCCAGCCGGTAATACCGGTTTCAATCGCACTGTCGCAGATGACACCATCAAAGTCGAGCGCATAGATAACAGGTTTTTTCATAAATTGCTCTTGTGAATGATAGCCAGTAAAAATAGACGCTATTATATGTGAATTTAAATAATTTAATAGAATCAAATCATTGCATACTGTAGAATTATTTAGGCAACAAAAGGGGGCGACATGGCTTCGACGTGGATAGCAAAACCTTGAGTGCATGCCGAGGACAGTACACCTCGTAAAATCTA
>CAJVZC010000020.1 GCA_913019935.1 uncultured Methylococcales bacterium | reverse complement strand
TACAGTCGAATAAATTCAGTGATTAAGGTTTAAAGCCGTAAGTGCTGTAGAGGAAGCGGTACGCATTGCAATGGGCTTAACCAGTTAACCTATGAAGAGTCATTATTCTTATGGCTAAATTGTCTATTTTAACTGACATTATTTGTCAGCTTTCTGCCATTTCTTTCTGTTTAAAAAAGCCTTACTCTAGAGTTGTCGAAGCTTTCAAAGGGGAACCCCCCGTTTTGAGTATCAAGGATTTTTTTTAAAGGAATATCCCTACTATTTTGCGATGGAATGCTACCTCAACACCTCCGCTGCTCGACTTGTAGGCTTACCATAAGGATTTGGTAAGCCTATTTTTATAATTTAAAATTAATACGGGATAGCGTTGGGTGCGTGTAATCACCGTAGTTAATGGGTTTTAGTGTAAAAGTTCATTCAGGAATGATAGTTGAATGGCAGTTAAGGGATTAAGGACCAAGGGAGTTAATAGATATGAGTATTCGGTTAGATATTTTATCGTGTATTGATGAGGGTGTAGTGGTGTCGAGTGAGATTATTGAAAAGTTATCCCTTAATGGGCGTTCTTTTCATAATTCAATTCGTTTTATGTTGAATCAGGGTTGGTTGCTTTCAGAAGGACCCGGTCAGAAGCATTTCGCAGGTTATACAATAACGACTTTGGGTCGGGAAAAGCTTGAAAAGAAAATGATTGATAGTCCGCTTGAGGGGCAAAAAAGATTGTCGCCGGATTTTGATCGTATGCGTCAATATTTACAGGCTAATGTTGAAATTAGTAATACACAATTGGTGGGTCTTTGGAATGATAATACCAATTATTATTTACCCTATGAAGGTGAAACTGATTTTCGTTTAATGAATGCATGATTGGTGATGACGGTTATTGTTTAGGGGGAGCCCTGTGACGTAGTCTTTGTCAGTCCAGTTACTTAAAACCCACATAATCTTTAAGATTATGTGGGTTTTTTTGTGTGTGTTGGATAGGAAAAAGGTATGGTATTACTATTTTATTAATCAGTGATGGTTAAAAGGCAGAACCCGAAGAGGAGAGCAAATGGCCTATGCAATAGAGTTTCACATAGATTTTTATTATCTGGATGACACGGTAGTTACCAAAAAAGGGGTTTATGGTTTTGATGATGAGGAAGTAGGGAGTATCGAAGAAGCTTTTGAGTGGTTTTGTCAGGATTTTACCGATGCCGTAGAAGAAGACCTCGTAGATTGTGGTGATATTGATTTTGACAATATTAAGGAAACAGCGATGGGTATTGATGTGATTACCGATACGACTGAAGGGGTTAAAGAAGAATACGTTTGATCGATACGAAAATCTCTCAGGAATAAAGATTTTAATTGGTATGATTAAAGTGAGTTTTAGCCGCTATTTTTTTAAGAGAAAACACAGGATATGAGATATATTTTTTGGGGGTTGATGACGGTGTTTTATGGGCAGGGTGCTTTAGCACAATTACCCGTAGATGATCGTGGCGGTTTTGGGGTTGAAGCATTATCGCGCGTAGCATTAGTACTGACCGATAATCATTATTTTATTATTTTAGAAAATGGTGAAAAACAGGCGGTAGACGATAGCGCCCTTTTAGGAACGGAGGGCTTTGAAACGGTTTGGTATTTACACGACCAAAAGGCGTGGGAAGGGATGCGCGATAAGGGCGAGTTAGCAGGCCCAGTAACACAGTGGTATGAAAGTGGGCAGAAAAAACAAGTTAATAATTATAACCAAGGGCTCTTGGATTCGGATCAGTTCTATTGGTATGAGGACGGTCAATTAAAACGTCATGAACAATTTCAGCACGGTGAATTACAGGGGCGGTTTAGCCAGTGGTATGCGAACGGGCATCGTAAACAAGAAGCCAATTACACGGCAGGATTATTGGATAAAACAAATTTTATTTGGTACTCCAATGGTCAGTTGGCGGAGTTGGGAGGGTATATTGACGGAGAACTCGATGGCTTTGTTTTGTTGTGGCATCGTAATGGGCATAAAAAACAAGAAGGTTATTTTAAACAAGGGGTAATGGATGGGCCAATAACGTTGTGGCATGCTAATGGGACGAAGGCTTGGGATGGTATTTATAAATTGGGGCAATATGATGGTTTGGTTCAAGAGTGGTATGACAATGGTCAACTGGAGTGGTCAGCAAATTATACCGCTGGACAGTTAGAGGGGATAGTAACGCGCTGGGACCGAGAGGGTATCAAGGTTTTTGAATTAAACTATCTAAACGGTATAAGGGATGAGGCGTATCAACCGATACCGGCCATATCATTGGCTCCTCCTGAAGCCTCTTCAGAGAAGGTTCAGGATTAACTAAGGGCTAAGTCGTTTTTAAAATCTTCAGGTCGCTTCAAGAAAATCAGCTCTGATTGTCCTGGTTGGAAGGGGTCTTTGATAGCGGGTAGTGACAACTTTGCAAGATTGCAGGTGGTCATTGTTTTATCTGTTTTTAAGTTATCGGGTTGAGTTTCTGTTAGCCAGATGAGTAATTGTTCAAATCCAGGATTATGGCCGACCAAGAGTACCTGTTGATATTGGGCTTCAATAGAAGCCAATACCGTTATAATAGTTGAAACGGATGGAAGATATAATCGTTCATCATGATGTATGAGTGATGGAGGTAGTAATGATTGCGTGGCGAGCTGGAGCGTATCTGCCGCACGTTTAGCGGGTGAGCAAAGAATATAATCAGGGTGACAGTCAGGGTTATTCTGGAACCACTTGTTTAATAATTTAGCATCAGTTTCGCCGCGTTGGTTCAACGGACGATTTAGGTCTGAGTTATGTGAGGACCAGTCTGATTTTGCATGTCTGAGTAGCAATAATTGTTTCATTTCAGCCGTAGGTTATATTCAGTATAGTGTAAGTTTTTTCGCCGTATTCTGTGGAAATTGAAACGGTATCGTCAACAGATTTTCTTAGCAGTGCTTTAGCTAAGGGAGAGTCTAGGCTGATGTTTCCAGCGCATGATATTTCATCTGGCCCCATTATTCGGTATTGTACTTTTTTGTTTTGATCATTTTGAAGCGTGACTTGAGCGCCAAAAAAAATACAGCTTAGGTCTGCGGGTTGGTCCCGAATAACTTTAAGATTTGGCAACCGTTTTTGTAGGTAGCGGATGCGACGATCAATTTCACGCAATTCTTTTTTTCGATAAATATATTCAGCATTTTCAGAACGATCGCCTTCTGCAGCGGCGGCAGATAAGGCTTCGGTGACCCCTTTTCGTTTATGCCAAAGTGCTTTTAATTCAAGTTGTAATGTTTCAAAGCCTTTAGCACTAATGTATGGTGAGGATTTTGGTGCGGGAGGTCTCCATCGGCCCATGGCTTTAGTCCGGCTTAGGTGTGATGGGTTGAACCAGTAGCCAAGGTTTTACAACAACGGTCCACGTTGAAATATCTTTGGCCAGCCAGTCTTTGGCTTGCTCATCAGTGACCGGGTGAATGGTCTGGTTAGCAATGGCTTCTTCAAGGAAGACTTTATTGTCAGCGGCCATGTGTTGGGCCGTACAAATGAGATCCAAGTTAGGTGCAACAAAAATAGCTTGACCGGCTGCAAAGAAACGTTGTAACTCAGACCACTTCATTTTGGCGGTTTCTTGATTTATTTTTTCTAGTTCAATAGTGTTGTTCTGTTGGGGCGTGCTCATGGGGTGGTCGTTAATATGATGAGTAGCGAGAGTGACTAACAGTTTATATTTTTTTAACTAGGATGGCACGGATTCGTCTAGATAATTCTTAAAGGGGGGCAGACGGATTACGAAAACGAGTAAAAAATTGTAACAGAATTTTTTGTGGTGGTGAAAAGGGTCGCAGCAAAGGCAAATTTAACGGAGCAATGCTAACAATTTAGGGCTAAAAAAGGTAAAATTAAGGGTTTATATATAGCTTAATGGCGCTAAATTAATGAGTTAAAAAATGGTAAAAATGGTAGAGAAAAAACTAAATACTGACGATCTTCGTATTAGCGAAACAAAAGAGGTGATTGTTCCTGATGCGGTTCATCAAGAATTACCGATTACAGAGTCGGCGGCGAAAACTGTTTTGGAAGCAAGGCAAGCGATTCATCATGTTCTTAAGGGGGAAGACGATCGACTAGTTGTTGTGGTCGGTCCTTGTTCTATTCATGACCCGGTGGCGGCGTTGGCTTATGCCGAACAACTGACTCAGATTAAAAAGCGCTTAGGTGACGAGTTAATTATAATTATGCGGGTTTATTTTGAAAAGCCCCGTACTACCGTAGGTTGGAAGGGGTTAATTAATGATCCTGATTTAGATGCCAGTTTTAATATTAATAAGGGTTTGCGTGTCGCCCGTAAACTATTGGTCGATGTTAATAGTTTGGGGATTCCCGCGGCAACTGAATATTTAGATTTAATTACCCCGCAATATGTATCTGATTTAATTTCTTGGGGGGCCATTGGTGCCAGAACCACGGAAAGTCAAGTACACAGAGAGTTAGCGTCAGGATTATCTTGTGCCGTTGGTTTTAAGAATGCAACGGACGGTACGGTTAAAATTGCGGTGGATGCGATTGGCTGTGCAAGGAGTCCGCATCATTTCTTATCATTAACGCATGCGGGGCATTCGGCTATTTTTTCGACCACAGGTAATGAAGATACGCATTTGATCTTAAGAGGCGGACATGCGGGCCCCAATTATGATGCGGTGGGTGTGGATCAAGCAGCTAAGGTATTAGAAAAAGCGCAATTAACGCCAAATATCATGATAGATTTTAGTCATGCTAATAGTATGAAGCAGTGTCACCGTCAACTTTTGGTCGGCGAGGATGTTGCCGGTCAGATAACCGGAGGAGATGATCGTATTATGGGCGCGATGATTGAAAGTCATCTGATTGCCGGTCGCCAAGATGTCACCAGCGGTATACCTTTAGTGTACGGGCAAAGCATAACGGATGCTTGTTTGGGCTGGGAAGATACCGTTAATTTGCTAGATGTATTAGCAAATGCAGTCAGACAACGTAGAAAAAGTAATTAGAATTAAAGGGTAACCGTATGGAAATTTATGTAAATGGTGAGATAAAGGTATTGCAAGATGGTTCGACTATTGCAGAGTTAGTCAGTACCTTAGGCTATAACAATAAGCGTATTGCTGTTGAGTTGAATAAAGAGATTTTGCCCTTTGACCAGTATGTGAGTAAGACGTTGAGTGCTAATGATCGTTTAGAAATTGTACATGCTATTGGTGGTGGGCAAACTGATGAATTGATCATTGCAGGGCAAAGTTTTCATTCGCGTCTGTTGGTTGGAACCGGTAAGTATAAAGATTTAAATGAAACGTATTTAGCGATTGAAGCCAGTGGTGCGGAGATTGTAACCGTTGCCATACGACGTACAAATATTGGTCAGAATCCTGATGAGCCAAATTTGCTTGATATTATTTCACCGGATCAGTTTACGCTTTTACCTAACACGGCGGGGTGTTATACCGTTGATGATGCTGTTCGTACGTGCAGGTTAGCTAGAGAGCTTTTAAACGGACATCGGTTGGTTAAACTCGAAGTATTAGGGGATGAAAAAACACTGTTCCCCGATATCGTCGCGACATTAGAGGCGGCTAAAATATTGGTTGCAGATGGTTTTGATGTCATGGTGTATACCAATGATGATCCTATTGTTGCTAAGCAATTGGAAGATATTGGTTGTGTTGCGGTTATGCCGTTGGCGGCACCGATCGGGTCGGGCTTGGGAATACGTAATCCTTATAATATTTTAACCATTGTTGAGAATGCCAGTGTGCCTATCTTAGTTGATGCCGGCGTGGGTACGGCTTCAGATGCGGCTGTGGCAATGGAGTTAGGCTGTGATGGTGTACTCATGAATACCGCTATTGCAGAGGCTAAGGATCCTGTATTAATGGCCTCGGCAATGAGAAAAGGAATTGAAGCGGGTAGAGAAGCATATCGAGCCGGGCGCATGCCACGGAAGCGATTTGCATCGGCATCTTCGCCTATAGACGGGCTGTTTTTGTAAATTAAAGCGTGGCTGTTTTCTCTTCGAATTACCTAAGGGTTGATTAATAGTGTTAGAGCATTTGAAAACTAAAACGCCAGCCATTCGTAGCTTTATTCGGCGACAGGGACGAATTACTTTAGGACAACAATTTGCACTGGAACAATGGTGGGGTCGGTACGGGTTATCTTATGAAGAGCCGTTAGAGACGGTAGCTACTTTTGGGCGAGAAGCGCCATTGATTGTTGAGATAGGCTTTGGTAATGGTCAGGCACTTGCGGAAATGGCGCGGGTAAATTCAGAAAATAATTATCTTGGTATCGAAGTTCATCGCCCCGGTATTGGGCATTTATTCTTGAATCTTGATAATCATCAAACCGATAATGTCAGGGTCTATTGTCATGACGCGATAGAAATTTTGTCGGAAAAAATTAGTGATAATAGCTTAGCAGGATTACAGCTTTTTTTCCCAGATCCGTGGCCGAAAAACCGGCATCATAAGAGACGTATTGTTGACAGTTCTTTTATTACGTTGGTGAGTCAAAAACTAAAGCCAGGCGGTTATTTACACATGGCAACAGATTGGCAGGCGTATGCTAAGGTAATGTTAAGCGTCGCCGGGAACAATAAATCATTAGTCAATGAAAGCCCAGACAGTACTTTTTGTCCGCGGCCAGATTATCGGCCACTGACAAAATTTGAGCGTCGTGGTATTCGATTAGGACACGGTGTTTGGGATCTGATTTTTCGTAAAGTCTAAGAGGTTACTCCGTAGGTGTCTCGGTATTCAGTGATGATAGCTAATTTAGCTTTAAACTGGGGTTGCTGAGATAGGTAGCTAATAATGGTCTCTAGATTAATTATAGAGACAACGGGTATGTTGAATTCTTCTTCTACTTCGGCGATCGCTGAACGGTTATTAGGACCTTGCTCTTGTCGGTCCAACGCAATTAAGACGCCGCAAGGTGACGCGCCGGCTTGGGTGATTATTTCAACAGACTCTCGGACAGACGTGCCGGCGGTAATGACATCATCTAAAATCAGGATTTGTCCGTTCAAGGGGGCCCCAACGAGCGCACCGCCCTCGCCATGATCTTTGGCTTCTTTACGGTTAAAGGTAAAGGGCGTCTCTTTGTTGAAAAGTCGGCTACAGGCAATGGCTGTTGTGCTCACTAATGGGATACCTTTATAGGCCGGGCCATACAGAACGTCAGGGTTTAACGTGGATTGTTGCAAGGCCAGTGCATAGAATTCACCTAATTTTCCCAGTTGTTCACCGGTGTTAAATAATCCGGTATTAAAAAAATAAGGGCTTATACGACCAGATTTTAATGTAAATTCACCAAATTTGAGTACCTGGGCATTAAGAGCGTAAGTGATAAAGTCTTTTTGGAAGTCAAGCATAGTCTTTAATTGATAGCGAGGGTAATGGCGTTATTATACATGGGGTTAGAGTCAGCGGGAGGCGCATTAATCGACGCAAAATTGTTCTAAAATGCGATCTAAAAAATTCCAGCCTTGGGGTGTGCAACGGACCATGCCACGGTGATTAGTTAATAATTTTAGGTCTATACAGTATTGTAATGCGGGGTAAAGTGAAGCGATGGGAAGTCCCGTTTTTTGTTTGTAATCTGAAAGCATAAAGCCTTGATTTAATCGTAAGTGATTCATTAAATATTCTAAAGGTAATTCAATGGCTGCAATGGTTGTGCGGTTACCAATGCGCTGCTCACTATGGGCGGCACTAAGATAGTGTTGCGGGCTTTTTAGTTTCCAATAGCGGTAGCGAGAATCGGTTGTTTGTTGTGTGATTTTGCCATGGGCGCCAGCGCCAATGCCAAGATAATCAGCAAAGGTCCAATAATTGAGATTATGACGACATTGTTTATTGGCTTGAGCGTATGCAGATATTTCGTATTGCTGGTAATGGTGATCTTTTAAGTGTTGTTGGCAAATCGTTTGCATTTGAAAGATATCATCATCGGCGGGTAGTACTGGAGGGAACTTATGGAAATAGGTATTGGGTTCAAGAGTTAGTTGGTAGAAAGAAATATGACTGGGTTTTAATGAGATGGCGGTTTGTATATCACAGAGGCTGCTTTTAAGAGAGCCTTGAGGTAAGCCAAACATGAGGTCTAAGTTAAAATTAGTAAACCCGGCTGAATGAGCTATTTCTCCGGCATTTAATGCCATTTGACTGTTGTGGGTACGCCCGAGGTTTTTCAGTAATGAATCATTAAAGCTTTGAATGCCAATCGAGAGTCGGTTAATACCGGCGCTGTTAAATTCTGAAAATTTTTGATTTTCAAAAGTACTCGGGTTGGCTTCAAGGGTAATTTCTGCATCGCTCTTTACAGGGATAAGCTTTTTGATATTTTCTAATAATGAGTGAATAGCCTCTGGGGAAAAAAGGCTGGGGGTGCCGCCACCCATGAAAATACTTTCAATCGGTCGGGATTCTTTAAAGAAGTTAATATCTTGTTCTAGGTCAGTTAGCAGAGCATTGATGTAGTTTTGTTCCGGCAGATCTCCGGTAAACTCATGGGAATTAAAATCACAATAGGGGCATTTTTTAAGGCACCAAGGGAAGTGTATATAGAGGCTTAAAGGAATGGAGTCAGTTGGTTTCATAGGCGCTGTGGACAGCGATAAGAAAGTGAATTTTAACTAGAAGAATGCCTGAGTTGATGTTGAAATTGTTGTAAGGCTTGGCCACGGTGACTTAACTTGTTTTTAATTTCTGGGCTAAGCTCTGCGGAGCTACAGTTTTGCTCAGGAAGCCAAAATATTGGATCGTAGCCAAAGCCATTTTCACCTTTTGACTCAAAGAGTATTTGCCCTTCCCAGGCCCCTTGGGCAATGATGGGGCAAGGGTCGGCAGGGTGCCTTAAAAAGGCAATGACACAAATAAATCGGGCGCTACGTTTTGTCATCGGCGTAGTGCCTAATTGTTGTAATACTTTTTGTAGATTTTCTGTATCGTTCGCATGAGCTCCGGCATAACGTGCGGAAATGACACCCGGTGCCCCGTCAAGGGCATCGACCACTAAACCGGAGTCATCGGCAATAGCAGGGAGTTGACACAATGCTGTGGCTTGACGAGCCTTGATGAGCGCATTTTCAATAAATGTTTGGCCAGTCTCTTCAGCTTCAGGAAGGTTGAAGTGTGATTGAGGGATAATGGTCTGTTCGCTTAAAATAGCTTGAATTTCACGAATTTTACCGGTGTTGCCACTGGCTAAAACAATTTTATCCGCTTGCTGTGGCATCATACAGATTAGCGTAGTGCTTCAGTTTGAAGTACTAATAATTCGGCAATACCCGCTTCTGCTAAAGCGGTCATTTGATCTAATTCTTCTTTTCGAAAGGCATGACCCTCGGCGGTACCTTGTATTTCAATAAATGCACCGGCATCATTCATAACCACATTCATATCCGTTTCAGCGTTACTATCTTCTTGGTAATCAAGATCTAAGACAGGAATGCCTTGAAAAATACCGACTGAAATCGATGCAATTTGACCGATGATAGGGTTTTTCTTGATTTTCCGTTCGGCGAGTAATTTATTGATTGCAAGATTTAAGGCGACAAAGCCGCCGGTAATTGCTGCTGTGCGTGTTCCGCCATCGGCCTGTAGCACATCACAATCTATAGTGATGGTTCTTTCGCCTAAATAGTCGAGGCGCATTGCCGCACGCAGTGAGCGACCAATAAGACGTTGGATTTCAAGGGTACGTCCACCTTGTTTGCCCATACCGGCTTCGCGTTTCATTCGGCTATGGGTTGAGCGGGGTAACATACCGTATTCTGCCGTAACCCAGCCTTGTCCAGAACCTTTGAGAAATCGAGGGATACGATTTTCAACGCTGGCATTACAAAGGACGCGGGTTTCACCGAACTCAATTAATACAGAGCCTTCAGCATGTTTGGTATAGCCACAAGTGATGTTAATGTCTCTTAGTTGGTTTGGGGTGCGTCCGCTGGGTCTCATGAGTCTGCCTTCGTATGAAATTGAAAGATTATACCGTATTTGGCTGTGCATGATGGATTCAGTGTGTACTTCGGTAAAGTTCATTGAAGCTTAAATCGTTTTTGTGATGACCAGTACTTTCATTATGGTATTTGATAAGATAGCGTAATATTTTTGAAAGTAGTTGAGTAATATGATTAGAAGTATGACAGCCTTTGCAAGCGGTGAAACCGGTATGGCACAGATGACTATTCACTGTGAGTTGCGTTCAGTTAATCATCGTTATAGTGACTTGACGATAAAGCTGCCAGAACTTTTTAAGTTTGCCGAGTCGGATATTCGTCGCTTACTGGGGCAATCGTTAAGTCGTGGTAAAATTGAGTGTGTATTGAGTTATAAGAAAATAATAGCGACAAGCTCAGCAGTACAAATTAATAGCTCTGTTGTTCAAGCGATAGTTTCAGCGACTGAAGAAATTGAAGGGGTGATGAAAGAATCACAATTACTTTCAGCATTGGATATTTTAATGTTCCCGGGTGTGCAAGTTGAACAGGTTGTTCCTGTGGATGATTTAGCACCGGTTCTCAATCGCTTGGTTCATGATACCTTAAACGATCTAGTTGAATTAAGGGTTAGAGAAGGTACGGAGTTAGCCTCATTGCTTAAGCAGCGCTGCCAACAAATGGAGCATTTCGTGGCGCTTGCGTCAGAGCGTCTTCCTGAGGTGTTGCAGAAAATTCGTCAACGAATGAATCAGCGCCTGGAAGAATTATCGGTTAGCCCTGACGCTGACCGGTTAGAGCAAGAAATGGTGTTAATTACCCATAAACTAGATGTGGCAGAAGAGTTAGATCGTCTGACAACGCATCTTAAAGAGGTTGAGCATAATTTAAATCAAGATAAACCGGTCGGCCGGCGGCTTGATTTTTTAATGCAGGAACTGAACCGTGAGGCAAATACCTTAGGGTCTAAATCAGGTGATAAGGAAATGACGCAAATTGCGATTGAGCTTAAGGTCTTGATCGAGCAAATGAGAGAGCAGGTTCAAAATATAGAGTGATTTTTTCAGAGGGTTGGCATATTAATAGGTGGATAGATCATTGAGTAATGAAATGTTTTTAGGGCAGTTGTTTATTATTTCAGCACCGTCTGGTGCAGGAAAGACCAGTGTCGTTAAGCGACTTATTCAAGACCTTGATAATTTAAGAGTTTCTATCTCCCATACCACACGAGATAAAAGACCCGGCGAGATAGAGGGGGAAGATTATTTTTTTGTTTCGGTTGAGCAGTTTAGAACATTACTCGCGCATGATGGCTTTATAGAGCACGCTCAAGTTTTTGATAATTTTTACGGCACATCAAGAAGTCATTTGGAGCATTTGTTGCGACAAGGGATTGATGTTATTTTAGAAATTGATTGGCAGGGGGCGCAGCAGGTACGCAAGGCGTTGCCGGAAAGTTATTCTATTTTTATTTTACCGCCATCACGGGATATTTTAGAGCAGCGATTACAAAACCGAGGGCAAGATAGTGACGAGGTGATCGCGCGTAGAATGAAATCTGCCGTGAGTGAAATGAGTCACTACGATGAATATGATTTTATTGTGGTGAATGATGATTTAGAACAGACAATTAAGAGCGCAACGGCGTTGATTATCAATCGTGGTAGCGGTTATCAACCGCTACCGGGGTTAACGGCGTTATTGCAGCGCTTGCTCCATTAGGACAATTTTTTAGGGCGTTACGGTGTTGTAAAAAATAATTCATGCATTTTTTGCCCGGGGTGTTTGGCGCGCATAAAGGATTCCCCGACTAAAAAGGCATAGATGTCATTTTCAAGCATCAGTTTTACGTCATCTTGCGTATGAATGCCGCTTTCGGTAATGACGAGACGGTCTTCGGGAATGGCTTCTTTAAGTTCAAGGGTTGTTTGAAGAGATGTTTCAAAGGTGCGTAGGTTTCGGTTGTTAATACCGATCAGGGGGGTATCAATAACCAGAGCACGTTGTAACTCTGCGCTATTGTGTACTTCAACTAATATATCCATGCCCAGTTGGGTGGCTGTTTGGGCTAACTCGAGCATTTGGCCATCGTCTAGTGCCGCTACAATAAGCAGAATACAGTCTGCACCGAGGGCGCGTGCTTCGTAAATCTGATAAGGATCTATCATGAAGTCTTTTCTTAATGTCGGCAATGGGCTGGCTTCTCTGACCAGTTGCAGATAGACTTCAGAGCCTTGGAAGTATTGTTTGTCAGTGAGTACTGAAAGACATGTCGCGCCATGAAAGCTGTAGTCGTTGGCAATTTCAATAGGGTGAAAATTTTCACGAATCACGCCTTTGCTGGGAGAAGCTTTTTTTATTTCAGCAATGATTGCCGGTTGTTTTGCCTGTGCTTTAGTTTGCAGTGCATTGGCAAATCCTCTCGGTGCTTCGACTTGTTGAATAATGCCCTCTAAGTCGCTAATTGACATACGGTCTTTTCTGCGGCTAATTTCATCCGCTTTTGTGGCTAAGATTTTAGTGAGGATATCGGGTGCGTTAGTCATAATGTATAAGATAGAAGGTAACGGTTATAAGCGATTGGAAATCTGGCGCAGTTGTTCTAGTTTTTCAAAAGCAAACCCATTATCAATATTGTGTTGTGCTTTTTGGATGCCAGATTCCAGGGAATCTGTTAAATTTGCGGCATAAATAGCCGCACCGGCATTGAGACAGACAATATCTTTTGCCGGTCCGGGCTCTCCCTGAAGTACGCCTTTTAATGTGTTAAGGCTGCTTTGAATGCCATCAACAGCTAGGGTGCTGAGTGGCGCACGTTGAAAGCCAAATTGTTCGGGGGTAATTGAATAGGAACGAACGCTACCGTTTTGCAATTCAGCAACAGTTGTCGCTGAATTAATACTGATTTCATCCAGCCCATCTTCAGCATTAACGATGAGCACATGTTCGCTGCCAAGCTTTTGAAGTACTTGCGCTAAAGGTTCTACCCATTGCTTGGAGAAAACACCGATCAATTGATTTTTAGCACCGGCAGGATTTGAGAGTGGGCCTAATAAGTTGAAAATAGTTCTAACGGCCATTTCTTTGCGCGGGCCAATGGTATGTTTCATGGCGCTGTGATGCTTGGGCGCAAATAAAAACCCGATGCCAATCGCGTTAACACAGTGGCTTACTTGTTCGGCTGATAAGTCTAAATTAACGCCAGCAGCTTCTAAGACATCAGCACTACCTGAGCGGCTGGAAACAGAGCGGTTGCCGTGTTTAGCCACTTGTCCGCCGGCAGCGGCTACAACAAAGGCAACCGTTGTTGAAATATTGAAGGTATTCGCGCCATCGCCGCCCGTGCCACAGGTATCAATAACGTGTTGGCCGGTAATAGTCACGGGGTTGGCCAGTTCGCGCATGACTTCAGCGGCAGCTGCAATTTCATCGACCGTTTCACCTTTTAATCGTAGAGCAATTAGAAAGCCGGCAATTTGCGAGGGTGTAGCCTTACCGGACATGATGAGGTGCATAATGGCATGCATTTGCGCAGACTTGAGGTCTTCCCCCTGAAGCAAAATATCTAAGGCTTTGGGCATATTCATTAGCGCGTCCCAGTCAGAAAGTTCTGTAGTAAATCGTGACCGTGTTCGGTCAGAATGGATTCAGGGTGAAATTGAACACCTTCGATGTCGTATTCTTTATGACGGACACCCATGATTTCTTCAATATTGCCAACGCTATCCTCAGTCCATGCTGTCATTTCAAGACAGGCCGGTAAGGTTTCTTGTTCAATGACTAATGAATGATAACGTGTCGCTTCAAAAGGATTATTCAAGCCGCTGAAGACGCCGGTGTTATGGTGAAAAATGGGTGAGGTTTTTCCATGCATAATACGCTTGGCATGGGTTATTTTTCCACCGAAGGCGTGGCCAATACTTTGGTGTCCAAGGCAGACGCCTAGAATAGGGCAATGGCCAGAAAAAGTTTTAATAGTTTCTACCGAGATGCCTGCCTCATTAGGTGTGCAAGGGCCGGGAGAAATAACTAATTTATCTGGTGCCATGGCTTTAATTTCGTCAATACTGGTTTGGTCATTACGAACCACTTCAACCTGAGCACCTAACTCACCTAAATATTGTACTAAATTGTATGTGAATGAGTCGTAGTTATCGACCATAACGACTTTAATTGCATTCATGATTTTTGGTCCCCTTCTAGACCTGCTTCAGCCATACTGACGGCTTTGAAAATGGCGCGCCCTTTATTCATGGTTTCATCCCATTCGTTTCTGGGTACTGAGTCATAGACAATACCGGCTCCGGCTTGAATATGTAATGTTTTATCTTTGATAACAGCGGTACGAATAGCGATTGCAGTGTCAAGATTTCCAGACCATGAAATATAGCCCACTGCACCTGAGTATATTCCTCGTTTGACCGGCTCAAATTCGTTAATGATTTCCATCGCCCTTATTTTGGGTGCACCGCTGACGGTGCCGGCCGGAAAGGTGGCCTCTAAAACATCAAAGGCATTTTTTCCAGGTTGTAAAGTTCCGGTAACATTGGAAACAATATGCATGACATGAGAGTATCGTTCGATTATCATTTTATCGGTAAGCTCAACGCTACCTGTCGTGGCAATACGACCGGCGTCATTACGACCTAAATCAATGAGCATTAAGTGTTCTGCTAATTCTTTAGGGTCGGATAATAAGTCTTTTTCCAGAGCCGTGTCTTGCTGAACCGTTTCACCTCGAGGTCGTGTGCCGGCAATAGGTCTTACCGTAACCGTGTTATCTTCTAGGCGCACCAATATTTCAGGCGAAGAGCCCACTATGTAGAAGTCCTCAAGATTGAGGAAATACATGTAGGGTGATGGGTTTAAACAGCGTAAAGCGCGATAAAGGTCTAAGGCTGGCGCAGAATAAGGGATGGACATACGTTGCGACAGAACCACTTGCATCACGTCACCGGCAACAATATAGTCTTTGGCCTTTTTGACAGCATTTTCAAAACCTTCTTGGGTAAATCCGGAGATGAAATCTTGTTCGTCAACCGTGGTGGGTTGTGACTGTTTATGTGGTTTCGCAGAACTTTCGCGCAATTGCACAATCAGAGCATCAAGACGACTACACGCCAATGAGTAGGCCTTGGGCTGTGCTGGGCAGGCGTGGGTCAGCAGTAACATCTTTCCAGATAAGTTATCAAAGACCAGCATTTCTTCTGAGACCATTAATAAAATATCAGGTGTTTGTAAGGGGTCAGGCTTGCCTTGATCCTTTAATTTAGGTTCGATATAGCCAATGGTTTCATAGCCAAAGTAGCCCACAAGACCACCATGAAATCGAGGTAGACCCGGAATGTCAGGGACATTAAATTGTTCTTTAAAGGTTTCAATCCATCGTAAAGGATTTTCGACGGTGAGCTCTTCTTTGAGTTGGCCTTGTTCTTCAATACGAACAGTATGCTCAAAAATTTTGATTTGCGTTTTGCAGGGCAATCCAATAATAGAGTAACGTCCCCATTGTTCGCCCCCATGTACTGATTCGAATAAATAAGAGTAGGGTTGGTCTGCTAATTTCACATAGGCACTGAGGGGCGTGTCCAAGTCCGCTAGAATTTCACGGGTAATAGGAATTCGGTTATAGCCTTGTTGAGCGTAGTGATTAAATTCGTCTTCAGTCATTTGATCTTGCATACAAATATTTAAGTAACGCGGTTTACAGGTAGTAATGGTTAGCGTAATGCCTAAATTGACATCAATGGCTATTTTTACCATGACATTGAAGCTAACGATAATCGTTTCTTATTAAGAAACGCGTGTTTTTATCGTAGGCAAGAAAATAGTTTTTTTTATATGATCTATCAATAGACCCGTCAGCGAATTATTATAGCTTTTTTTTGATGGATATTCTTATGGACAGTCATAAAATCATGGATTCTTTATTGAATTTAATCGAACCATTGATTTTATTTCGTTCACTAGCCGTGGTGAAATGTTACCCGGTTCTTGACTGAAGAGGTTGGCTGTTGCACAGGAGATAGCTAGTTTAAGAGCCTCAGGGAATGATTTATTTTGCTGATAGGCTAATGCAAGACCGCCCATAAGAGCATCGCCACAACCAATGGTATTGATAAGTTCTTGGTTGGGAAGTCTGTCGCAACGGAGT
The DNA here is from genome assembly GCA_913019935.1 of uncultured Methylococcales bacterium. GTDB lineage: Bacteria > Pseudomonadota > Gammaproteobacteria > Methylococcales > Methylomonadaceae > OPU3-GD-OMZ. The sequence continues at coordinate 3,954 of CAJVZC010000020.1, read as the reverse complement.
TGTACGGCACCCGCTTGGGTGACGGCAATAATTCCATCTTTGCCAAGTGAAACAATAACAACCTGGATGCCTTGGTGAATAAAATGTTGTGCGGCGTTGATGATTGCGGTGGTGTGGGTTAATGGATAGCCAACCAGCGCTTCCATTTCGATTAAGTTAGGTTTAATTAAATAAGGGGTTGCTTTTATACTATTGGCCAGGCTTTGACCGCTGCTATCGAGTAATATCCGGGTATTTTTTTTATGGCAATGGGTAATGACATCGGCATAAAAATGTGAGTTGCAACCTGGTGGCAGACTCCCTGATAAGATGACGATGTCATCGGGTTGTATGGTTGCATTGATCTTGTTAATTAAAGCGTGAGTATCTTTTTCTGTGACGGCAAACCCAGGCGTTCGAATATGTGTTTCTTGATCAATAGAACGGGTTTGTAGGGTGATGTTTTGGCGTACGAACCCGGGAACTTGGGAAAAGTCAGTTGTTAATAATGTGGAGTCTAATGGGCGAAAGCGTTCGGTAGATTGTTGGCCAATAAAGCCAAGGGCCGTTACACGGGCTTTCATTGAGGCAATTGTTTTGGCCACATTAACGCCTTTACCTGCCGGGAATTGGTGCGCGGCATTGGCGACAAGGTTACCGGTATTGAGTTGATCTAAGGTGATGATGTGGTCAATTGCCGTATGTGGAGTTACCGTAAATAGGTTGACCATAGGATGAATAAAATAGGCTGAGAGTGAGTTTTATTTTATTATAGCGCTATTTGATGGCGGCGTATTTAGGCGGTTAAATTATGCTACTCTAATAGTTTTTTAAAGGACGATTGAAGAAAATGACAACGAGAATTAAATGGGTGGGTGAGGCGATGTTTGTGGGTGAATCGGAAAGTGGTCATGCCGTTGTTATGGATGGGCCGCCTGAAAATGGGGGGCGGAATATGGGTGTTCGACCTATGGAGATGTTGTTATTAGGAATGGGCGGCTGTACAACCTTTGATGTGATCCATATTTTGAAAAAGGGTCGCCATGAGGTGACTGACTGTGTAGCAGAAATTAGCGCTGAGCGTGTTGATACGGTGCCGAAGGTTTTCAGTCATATTCATGTGCACTTTATCGTTACCGGACGGAAACTGAAAGAAGCAGTCGTACAGCGTGCTATTCAATTGTCGGCAGAAAAGTATTGCTCGGCTTCAATAATGTTAGAGAAGTCGGTTGAGATTACCCATGATTTTGAACTAATAGATATCGATTCGTTATCTAGTTAAATCATTTGTTTTTATGGGTGGTATTAGTAAGCGCTTCTTGAATAGAGCGAAACTCATCTTGTTTTGGACGATAAAGAAAAAAGGCTAATCCTGAGAGTAGAGAAAAGATATAGAGGGTATTAATGGGGTCGCCCCAAAGGTATAAGGCAATACCATAAAAGCCAATTGAGTCGGCGGCTAGCATGGAGATGAGAGTGGTCAACTGGTACCGTGATTTTGCGGTTTTATCGCCGGGCATGGTGTGGTTTAGGCGTACCATGATATGACGGATAAGATTGGTAATAGGGAATGTGATGATGGCTAGGCCATAGAAAACAGTGCGTATAAAGACTAATGAATTATTTGGCGGGTTGAGGCGGTATTGATCACCATTGAGGTGGCCTATTAAGGTGATGGTGATGAGTGCTATGACTAAAGCGCTCCATATCAGCCAGGGGATAAAGAGATCTTTTTGTTGTACTGGCTTTGATAGGTTATTCATGATGAGTGTTGGTTTTATTTAGGCCGCGGTAACCGTGTGTGATGACTAAAAAGGCGAGGAAGTCATAGAATCCGTGGGTCACAATAGGGATGAGTAAATTCCGTGAAGTCTCAATATCTAATAACAGACCTAAGTAAACACTTACCAGTGCGGCTAATAAGAAGTAAAGGCGTGTAACGGCATGGACCAGTCCAAACAAAAGACTGCTAACAATAAGGCCTGTCAGCATTCCCCAAGAACTTTCCATCCACGGCTGGATAACACCTCTAAAGAGTATTTCTTCAGAGATGCCGGCTATCGACGCTAAGATAAGCAGATCGGACCAGTGATAACGATGCAATATGGGGCCGAGCATATCAAGTAGGAGCGTTCTTATTTTTACTAGGGGTTTTAGATCGAGTTGATAAAGCACTAGAAAAATGACAAAGATCGGAAGTGTGGCAATAATGCCGTGGAAAAAGGCTGTTTCTGAAAAGTATAATGATGCAAATGGATTGATGTCGCTCGCCCAGCCTAAGGCTAGGGCAATACCAATGAGTGAGCTTTCAAAGATGCAGGCTTGTTTGAAGAAGTTTTTACTGTTAATGGGTGTGGTCATGAGCGCTGGAATTAGGTTGAAGTTTATCGGTTACGCTTTGGGTAATGTGACACCTTCTTGCCCCTGGTATTTTCCGTTGCGATCTTTATAAGAGGTTTCACAAACCTCGTCGGCACCAAAAAATAACATTTGGGCGACGCCTTCATTAGCGTATATTTTTGCAGGTAAAGGTGTGGTGTTAGAAAACTCTAAGGTCACGTGACCTTCCCACTCAGGTTCTAACGGCGTTACATTGACAATGATTCCGCAACGCGCATAGGTCGATTTGCCTAAGCAAATGGTGAGTACATCCCGCGGTATTTTAAAAAACTCGATAGTCCGAGCCAGTGCAAAAGAGTTAGGCGGTATGATGCAAACATCCGACTTTACATCGACAAAACTATTTTGGTCAAAATCTTTGGGGTCGACAATGGCAGAATTAATATTAGTAAAAATCTTAAATTCATCAGAGCAGCGAACATCGTAACCATAACTTGACGTGCCAAAAGAGATTGCGCGTCCCTCGGCTTGGTGCCTCACTTGATTGTCGACAAAGGGCGTTATCATGTCGTGTTGCAGCGCCATGCGGCGTATCCATTTATCGGGTTTAATGCTCATTTTTTTCGTTATTGGTTGGTTGTTTTTAAGGAATTGGCCCCGTTAAAGAACGTTTCTATTTCAGGGTGTGTCATTGGTTTGATATAGATTAGCAGTGCTATTTTAACATGACCCTTAAGGTTTACAGCAGAGAATTGTAGGGGTTTTGTTAAAGGGGGTAGTGATTCGGTTATGTTGAGGGTAAATGAGTTCCGGATATCGCTATTAAGGTGGGGTTGATCAAGGTATAGTTGACCCTTTTTTAATATACTTTTATGGCGTGGTTCAGCGGTCATGACCGTGGCCAAAGATGATGTCTTGACGCCTGATTCAATCAGCATTTATAGGGTTACTGGGATGAAAAAACTCGACGGATTTGCGCATTTTATTCATGCGTTTAAGTGGTCTATGGCTGGATTTAAAGCGGCTTTTAGTGGTGAGGCTGCCTTTCGACAGGAAGTTGTTTTATTCATTGTGTTAGCACCGATTGGGATTGTCCTAGGTGATAATGGGCTTGAGCGCGCCTTGTTGGTGGGTTGTTTGTTGTTGGTATTAGTGGCTGAGTTATTAAATACGGCAATCGAGTCGGTTGTTGATCGAGTGGGTTTGGATTATCACGATTTATCCAAGCGCGCTAAAGACTTAGGATCCGCCGCTGTTTTTGTGGCGCTGGTAACCGTCGGTGTTGTTTGGGGTCTGGTTTTATTAGGGTAAGCATTGAGAAGTTTAGAGGTTGTGAAAAGTAATGGGGTCGGGATTGAAATTTAAAGTAAGTAGCGCTAAATTGTCCGTGTTGTTGGCATTGTTTTTAGTTGTTTTTCATAATAATTCTTTTTGGCGCGCACTCTTAAAAGTCTTTGATGCAACGTGGAGTGAGCATATTGCTTTTCTTGTTGCGGTTTTTGTTGCGTTAGTTGTTTTTCTTAACCTGATGTTTACCTTGTTAAGTGGGCGTTACTTGCTCAAGCCGGTGGCTATATTATTCGTGATTGCCGCTTCATTTGCCAGCCATTTCATGGACTCATATGGTGTTTTGAT
>CAJVZC010000019.1 GCA_913019935.1 uncultured Methylococcales bacterium | reverse complement strand
TGAGCTACAAGCCGTTAAATTAAAAAGAATTGTGAGTAACAAAACAATTCTCAACGATAAATGCGCCATATCCCTAGAAAACCCTCTACTAAAATCAGTTATCTACAAAAACGAGATCCAAGGTACTGAATTGTTTTTGAGTAATTGATTAGTAGAACACACCAGAAAGGCATTTAACTAGTAATATCGAACCCAAGAATTAGAATATCTTAAAAATGAGTCATATGGCCTATATTTTCATAAATCACAACGACCACTATCGATCAAAACACGAACACTCCAGGAGATCATTTGATTTCAAAAAGCAAACCTGCCGTAACGGGGACGACTGTACTGATGGAAGGTAATTTTGCCAGCGCCATCAGTGTTTTTAAACCGTCAGATAACGCATAATCTTCTATATTAAGCACAACGGGTTCCGTTAACGTAACCCACAAGGCATGATCACTCAAGGCACTCACCTGAACGCTCACAGGTAACGCTGCTTGAACGCCATGTAACTGAAGGTTTATGGTAAGTTCTTGGGTCATTAACTGACCTGGGATTAACGCATTGATTTCAGTAAGATCTAATGTTGTCACGGCCGTTGCTACAGGATATATATCGGTCTCAAAAAATAACTTCTTTAACCGTTCGTTTCTAACAGGAATTTGAGTTTCTACACTATTGAGGTTGATAGTGATGGATACTTCACCGTTGTCATCTACACCCCCTGATAAACCCGCCAGTGCATGTACTTCACCAACCGTATTTTTTTTGACCGAAATAAAATTTATCTGACTACTGTCTTGATTTAAAGTCCACTCAGCCATGACCGGGTGACTTAAACAAATCATTAACAACAGAAGAAATAGACGATCACGTTTCAATATTTTCATTAAATTATTTTAGCTTTTGGTAAATGTTACAACCTTAACTGAATGGGTATCAAAAAGCGAATAGCACCGCATTACACTTAAGTTGTATCGTTATAACTGACCCAACGCATCGGTTAAATACCAATCAACACGACGCTGTTTTGCTAATTCCGACTCCGTTTCTCCGAACTGTTCACCATAGCCAACTGTTATGATTTGTTCCGGGTTCACACCCAAATAAATCATCATCTTGGCCACTTCATGAGCCCTTTCAAAACTTAATTGTTGGTTGTAATGCGCGGGCCCTATTGAATCACTATAGCCTGCTAAAAATACACAGGTGTCTGAATGATGACTTAACTGGTCAGCTTGTTTGGCTATTAACTCAACAAAGGGTTGGCTGATCAAAATACTATCGTGACTAAAATAAGTAACGCCTTTTTTAAAGCCTGCAGATTGGTCTAAAAACGCATCTGGACTAATCAGCGTTGTGCAGTGTGATTGTGTCTGCTTATCAACTTGATTTACTTGAGCCGTTAAAGCTGTGGTTTTTTCTGTTTTTAACAGCGGATTAGCAGCATGACTAAATCCTGCCATAAAAAATAAGCTCAGTAATATCGATAATTTACAATGCATTAATTTAAACATACGACGGTCTCCTATACTTTAAATACACCTGACTAAAGGGGTCAATGAATGTGATGTTTATTAAAACATTAATCGTATTGACACATTACCAAGGAGTTATGAATAAATAATGGAGGAAAGCTGGGGGCATTCATCTGGCAACCCTTACGCTACCGGTAAGGTTAGAACTACTGATACGCCCGAGCCGTCCAAACGGTTGCTAACATGAATATGCCCCCGATGCGATTGAATAATATGATAAGCGATATACAACCCAATTCCTAAATGTGGACTATCTGCTGTGGCATTCTGACGAGGGATAATCCCCGTAAAAAGTGCCTTTAATACCGCGTCACTCACCAACGGCCCATCATTACTAATCGTCACGGAAACCCACCCGGATTCATACCCCAAAACAATATCAATACTGCCGTTTTGGGATAGATGATTGATCGCATTATCTTTGATCTTATCTAATAGTTGTACAAAACGAAGGTCATTGCCTTGTATAAGAACCTCACGACTAGAATCGCTATAGTTAAATTGGACGGCGGGATGCAATTGGCGAATATTTTCCACATATTCACCCAATAAATAAGCTAAATCAATGGTGGCTATGACATCGGTTGCCAAGGCTTCCTCAATATGGGCGGCTTCAGTTAATCGGCTAACAATCAATTCGAGTTGTAAAATGGAGCGCTTGGTTTTTTTAACGATCTCTGTCACTTTTTCAGGTGATGTTTCTAATTGCTGCAACCCTAAACTTATCGCATTGACCGGATTTAAGATTTCATGGCGCAGGGTTCTCGGGATGGTTTCTAAAAAATGCGTATAACGCCCTAACCGACCTAACAGTTCAGTTGCCCCGCGCGACAAATCACCTAAATCATCTCGAGCCTCTTTTTCTGATTGGATATCGGTTTTAACTAACCGCCCTTCTGAATTAATCACGCTATTTAATTCACTACTTAAGCGTAAAATTCGAAAAGACAAGCGCACTATAAATAAGAATATCCCAATAACCACAGCAATAATGACATACGCCAAACGATCAAGCGTCTTACGTTGATGGGTTAAAATATCTTGACTGTCTTTTTCAAGTAATACAGCGCCTATAATTTCTTCTTTAAGGAAAACAGGTTCTGCGCTCGCTATCACCGTACTCATCACTCCTTGTTCATTTTCACGCTGATAAGTAACCACTTGACTGGTACCCGCCAACGCTGAATCAATTAAATGCTCACTTTGCTCATTATTTTTATCGCATAGGTTTACTGTCTGGGTCATTGAGGGTGTCGCGGTCCGAACCCGTTGATACCGATCAACGACACAAATGCGCGTGCTTTCTAGTCGTTCAAGACCGGCAAGTATTTTTTGTAAAGGGTACGATAAAATAATTAATTGATTAAGTTCACCCGACCATTGCGCCGGCAATGTTCCGATCACTGTTTCTACTTGGCGTAAATATGAGTCATTCACATCCGCGACCATCACGACAAGACGATGGTCAAAACCCACCCAATCATAAGGCAATTGAAACTCGACTTGATACCCCTTTTTTGTCGGCTTCAAAAAAGCTTTAATTTGATATTCTGGCTCTCCTGTAACCGCATGACGCCAGTCTTCATGGACTTCAAAAGCGGTCATTTCGCCCGGTTGGGCGGCGACTAATACATACCGTTGTGGCAGACCATTCTTTTTAAGTATTAAACGAATATGGTCACTGTTATCGAGCCTGCGGTATTTTAAGGAATCTCTAAAGACCAATTTAGAATCCTCAACGGCAACAAACCCATAAAGGCTTTGTGCTCGTTCCCCTAATAACAAATTAAAGGCAAGCGGCTGAGAAAAACGACTGTCTTCAGCATAAAGAGCACTGTCTTGACTGTAACGGTGAAAAAAATCATCTGTGATGTCCCACTCACCCTTATAACCGTTAAGGGTAATGGGTGCGCGCAAATGAAAGACATTCAGCGAAGATTTTTCTATCCATTCACTATCCAGTTCGCTGGAATAAAAAAACAAATCAGAGCGTTCATGTAATACCTTAGCAATTGCTTGTGTTGACAATAATTGCGCTTCGGTTTGTACCTGAAGGTGGAGCTGTTTCATTTCCTGAAAATAACGATAGCCCAAGGTGAAAATCATTATCAGGAACAGGGTAATAATAACTAACGGTCCTCGACCTATCCGTAATCGAAAAGAAGTGTTATTCATTCCAACGATAATTTATAACCGAAACCATAACGCGTTTTAATCGCATTAAAATCCCCATCAATGGCCTTAAACTTATGTCGAATTTGAGCGATATGTGTATTAATTGTATTATTTTCAACAACACCCTGACGCGTCGCTTCTGAAAAACCATCATAGCTGACACCATCAGGACAATCGAGTAATCGTTTTAACATCGCAAACTCTGTTGGCGTTAATAACACACTCTGCTCATGCCAAGTGACTTTACAAGTCACTGAATTAATGCTCAATGGGCCCAATTGTTGGCCAGGGGTCGAGTTTGCTCCGACTTCAGAAGATAAACCTTGTTTGATATTAAATAATGAACGAACACGGGCTAAAAGATATTCAAAGGTAACCGGCTTAGTTTGATAATCCCAGGCACCGAGATTTAAACCGTATATTTCATCAACCTCATTGCCACGACTGGTTAAAAATAAAATCGGAACTTCACGCGGTTTAATCTGTTCAATAAAACGGCAGAGTTCAAAACCACCTTCTAAATCTTGCCCCAGCATGATATCTAAAATGGCTAAATCAGGAAGTTGTTGGCTAAACATTCTTTCAGCCTGTGCTTTATTTGAATACTCATCGACATGATAGCCTTGTGCTCGCAAGGCAGCACTATACTGACTGCGTTGTTGCTCATCATCTTCTACAATTGCAATTATTTTTTTAGCCATCAATAAGGTCTATTTATTCCAGCAAATCTTCTGTTGAGATCATAGTCTAACAAAAATGATCGACATTTACGGCCTTGGCATGAGAGTTCATCTTTTACCCATGATTTAACGGATTGAAAAAATAACACCCCGTCACGTTATAATAGAAATACACCTTATGGGCAGTTCTTGTGATTAAAAATAATCGTTATATTTGTGGCATTGATCTCGCTTGGCATTGTGATAAAAACAATTCAGCCATGGCTTTTGGCGAGCTTATGGACGGTGAATTAATCATTACTGATTTAATACCAAGCATAAAAACTATTGCTAGAATCCTCCAAAAAATAAAAGAAAAACCCGCCCTGACCGGACTCGCTCTTGATGCTTCTCTGATTATCCCTAATCAAACCGGGCAACGGATTTGTGAGCAACAATTAAATGGCTATTATCGATCTAAAAAGGCGGGGTGTCACCCGACCAATCAAACACTCTACCCCAATGCTGACAGTGTCAAATTGTCACAGCATTTAACGCAATTAGGTTTTTACCATTTAAATCATCCGGGCCGAGGATGTTGGCAATTAGAATGTTATCCACACCCTGCAATCATCGAATTATTTGCCTTAACTGAACGCCATCTTTACAAAAAAGGCTCCGTAGCGACTAAAATACAAGGCCAAATTAGATTGGCTAAATACCTTAATCGCCTGCACTATTCTCAGGTGCTAAGGTTGACTATTAACACTCCTTATCAATGCCATCTGGAGCCTGAGTATATTACCGCACTGAAAGGCCATACCTTAAAACAAAACGAAGATACTCTGGATGCCATCATTTGTGCTTATATTGGCGGATTATACGTGACCGGCGTTAAGAACCAGTGTTTCGGGGATACGGAAAATGGCTATATCTATGTCCCACAACAAAAATGCATCTAAATGAACCCGTTCATCTCAATCAAGCACTCCTGTTACTCGCCATTTCATCTATAAATAATCCTACTCTCTATGTTACGATGGCGGTACTTCAGTATTTTTTAATTAACTACGAGCGTTTAACTATGCATAAACTCATCACTTTACCCGTTTTACTTTTGGCATTATTTCTTCCCTTTACATCGATGGCGGCAGAAGCCGAAGAAATAACTCTAGATGCATCTTATTTCGCTGGAAGTTGGAAGTTAATTGCAACGGGGCCTAAGCTTTTCGCAAAAAAACCTGACCGTGTCGATGATAATCCGTTCAGTTATGTTGAAAAAAAGAAAATCCAAGAAAATCAAACCTGGACGTTTAATACTGATGGGAGTTTTAGTTTAAGCGCTATTGATCACCGTGCGGCTGCACCTTTTACCGTGACGTCAACATTTACTGTTGAAAACAACACCCTAATTATTAAACGTGTTGGTCGTTCGCTTTATGATCGCTATAAAGTATATCTGCGGGAAGGGAAAAAATTAGTTCTAAAAGGAGGCATGATGGGTTACGCGGTATTTGAAAAACTATAACCCCATCGCTAACGTTTAATTAATACCTATCTAGCGGACATTTTTTAATGCACGGCTAGGTAGGTTTTTTTAACACCTAACTTAAGAAACAAACAACGCCTAATCCTCTGGCCACAACCACGCTGCTCCACGAACGCCGCTTGAATCGCCATACTGGGCCGCACTTAGCTGTGTATTGACCGTATCTGAAAAAATATAATCGCCCCATAAAGCCGGCACACGATCATAAAGTTGTGTGATATTTGACATTCCACCACCGAGCACGATGATCTCAGGATCAAGTATATTTATAATACTGGCTAATGATCGCGCAACTTGGTCACAATATCGTTCAAAAGCTCTGGTTGCGCTCAGATCTCCTTGCGTCGCCTGATCAATAATTTCCCTACTATCAACATGACATGCATTTTCAGCATTAAACCGCTCCGCAAACCCTGGGCCTGATAAAAAAGTTTCAATGCAATTTGACTGCCCACAATAGCAAGATAAATCATCACCGTCAGAGGCTTTAAAGCCAGGCAATGGATTGTGTCCCCATTCACCGCCAATAGCATTGCAACCGGTTATGACGGTACCATTGACAACAATCCCTGCACCCACACCGGTGCCAAGAATAACTCCAAACAGGCTATTATTTTTTGCGCCAGCACCATCGCTATATTCAGATAATGCAAAACAATTAGCGTCATTCGCTAACCGTACGGTACGGTTAAGATAACTTTCAAGGTCTTCTTTTAAGGGTTTTCCATTCAGACAGACTGAATTAGCATTTTTAACAAAGCCAGTGTCCGGCGATATTACTCCTGGATGACCTACACCGACTGAACCACTAACGCCTAATTCTCGTTCACATTCATCGATCACGTGAGCAATGGTTTTGAGGGTATCGGAATAACTGTTTTGAGGGGTAGCTATACGCTGTTTAAATAACGTTAAACCCGTCGAATCAAGAGCAACCAATTCTATTTTAGTTCCGCCTAAATCAATTCCAATTCGCATAACACAGAAAAAACTATCGTCTTAAGCCATTTTGAAAAATGGCTCCACTTGATCATTAGGTAAAGAATAATCGTTAAGTACAGTGGTCATTCTTATACGGTCTTATTAACCGTCCAACACCAACCAACACCCTTACTTACAATTAATCTGTAATAGAACCTACTCTTTATTTCTTAGCGGCTGCTTTTTTCGCTGGCGCTTTCTTAGCGGCTGCTTTTTTCGCTGGCGCTTTCTTAACGGCTGCTTTTTTCGCTGGCGCTTTCTTAACGGCTGCTTTTTTCGCTGGTGCTTTTTTAGCGGCTACTTTTTTTACGGCTGCCTTTTTTGCTGGTGCTTTTTTGGCAGGTGCTTTTTCAGCCGCAACAGCATGTGTGCCGGTTTGTATTCCTAAGTTTTCCTTAATAAGGCCTACTACAATACCCGTAATGATACTAACTGCAATAATTGATTCCACTGTTGTTCCCCTCTAAATTTTATTTTAAAACAACCCTAAACGTAAACAAGACAAGAATAAATCAATTATTGTCGTAATCTTTAACATAGGGTCTTGATCTATTATTCAACAAAAAATGAATGATAAGTTGAAAATTTATAGTAACTTAATTTTGTTTTCAAAACACTAGTAAAATGAAAAAAGCGCGCTCTTAACAACATTTTCTATACACATTACTCATCATAATAATGTCATCACGCTAAATAAAAACTTAACGTTTATACTTTAGATTCATTCATGAGCGTGACCCATTCAGACTCAGAAATAACCTTTACCGCTAAGTCAGTCGCACGTGTGATTTTACTGGCGCCAACATTCTCTCCACACACAAGGTAATCTGTAGCTTGAGAAAGTGAACCCGGGACTTCACACCCAAGTGCCAAAGCTTGCTCTTGCATTGCTCTTCTACTGCGCAGCATTTTCCCTGTAAAAATTACTCGCTTACCGGACAATACAGATTCCGCAATGACCTTGTCTCGTTCTAACACGGTCTTTTCAAGGATGAAACCTTGATCCATCAAAAATCTAATGGTTGGCCACTTATGCGCTAATTGCTTAACAACAGCCTGGGCAGTTAGCTCCCCAAAACCATTGATTGCCGACATTACAGGCACTGTCATAGTCGGTAATTGATCCAATGGGATATGCTTTAATAAACGACGCGAATCACCCACGCCCAATCGATTAAGACCAAAGGCCGCTAGAAAACGATAATCATCAACCGCTTCTGTCAGTGACCTTTCAAGTTGTTGAATAATATTTTCTGATTGTTTTGGACCAAAACCCATAGCTTCTAATTGGCCTTGTTCTAACTGATAAATCCCCTCTAAAGTGACCACTCCAAATGCAATGATTTTCGCAATACTTTTAGGTCCTAACAAATCGACATTACCTATAATTTTAAAAAAATGTTCTAAACTTGCCTGTAATTGCGCTGGACAATTCAACTCATAACAAACCAAAAAATCATTATCCCATTCAAGTGTACTCAGACAACTCGGACACACTTTGGGTATGGACGGGGAACCCTGCCCAGAAATTTTACGCTCATACTTAGGAATTACCTCTCCTGCTCTCGAGATTTCAATTTCATCGCCCGTAGCAATATTATCTTTTAAAATATTCCCTGCATGATGTCCAGTGACCCGCCTAATCGTTGCACCAGAAATAAAAACAGGCGTGACACTAAAAACCGGTGTTACCCGACCTGTTCTTCCAGTTTGCCACAAAATATCTTCAATGATCGTTTGCGATCTTTCTCCTAAGTCTTTTTTAGCGATTTGATAACAGTGATGATGATTAGTAGAACCCATTTCTAATTGAATTTCAGAATTGATAATATCAATAACTGCACCGTCTGTTGGATAACCACACGCCTTAACTGATTTACAAATACCCTCAAGGTCAATCATTAATTCAGCTATGCTTCCTTGCCAATTTTTCAATGCTGTATAGGGTACAAATTGTGCCGCACCGGCTAATAAAGCCGCTTCAGCATATTGATTTATTTTATCTGCACCAACAAGTCCCACCATAAAATTTCTAGGGTGGGTAAATTCATCTTTAAGAAATTCATCAAAATACCTAGATGTTAAGACTAATTCTCCTAAGCCCGTATCGTGACCCACATGCCGAACCCCTAAATCAAATACATGCGTGACATTAGTCCCTGACTCCCCATTACCACGCGTTGCTAAAACACCTTGCTCTAAAGAAGCGGCTAGACCATCCAATTTAGCCGTAACGCGAACTTTAATATCAGCATGATTAACCGCAATTTTATCCGCTGCTTTTTTTACGCGTTGAAAGAATCGCTCCATGTCGTCAATACTATAGGCCTTATCTGTACTTAACATCGGCCTCAGGTGTTTAACTTTTTGTTCCGAAAAAAGAGGTTCTTTTTCTACACGATGAAGAAGTTTGTGCTCAGGATAACGTCGTTGTAGCTCGGCTAAATACTCATGGTCATAAATAGAATCTTCTATAGTGGGTTTCCCTAACCGGTAAGCCTTATTAGCTTTCTTGATGACGTGTTCAAGTTCGCTATCGGTAAGTTCACTAGCAGGTGGATAAATTGCCATCGATAAAATCTACTCGCTTTGGAAATAAATGAAGGTTCTACCGTTATTATACGCTGTATATAATAGGATTATTTCATCGCTTAACTGATAGATTGAATTAGTATAAAGGGACTATCCCTTTTTCAAAAATGCTACACTGATTAGCAACTGTCATCTTGATGTTACCAACCCCCTATGCTCCACCAACTTAAATATATCCTTACCCTTTTACTCTTAATAATCTCTTTAACGGGCTGTCAGTCTTCCTTCGGACCCAACATTGTTAAAGAAACCCATTCCGGCTATAACAGCGCTATAGCCATGACTTTAAATCATCAAATGTTACTTAATCTAGTTCGATTAAAATATCGGGATGAGGCTTATTTTCTTAAGGTTAACAGTGTCACTGCATCGATGAGCTTTAGTGGTAATTTAGGCATCAGTTCCAGCTTAGATCTTGCGCCAGCTGGTAACTTAATTAAACCTGACATTGGCGTTGGCTACACAGATCGGCCCACAATCACTTACCAACCAGTACAAGGAGAGGATTTCCTCAAAAATGTTTTATCGGGTATTTCTCTTGATGCCATCATGGTTCTAACGCAATCAGGTTGGAGTATCGAACGTGTTTTCGGCTTGTGTGTTGAAAAGACAAATGAATTATTCAATGCACCATCAGCGTCTGGCCCTACGCCTACAAAGGAACCTAAATTCAGAAAATTCAAGAAATTACTGCCGCTATTAAAACACCAGATTGATCAAGGCAATATTGAAATGGGTTCAGCAAATAATGATAAGGCAATAAATATTTTATTTAAAGCACACGATGATCATGAAATAAACGAAATGAATGAACTGGGTGCCTTATTAGGCTTTAACTTAGACCAGAATAATTCCGCACTCATCACCTTAAACACTAATTTCCTCAAGCAAGAAAAGAATCACCTCACTATTCGAACACGGTCGATATTAAGTATTATGTTTTATCTTTCTCAAAACATTGATATCCCTATTGAGCATGTGCATGCAGGCTTAGTCACTATTACCAAAAACCATCAGGGGGAAATATTTGATTGGAGTCATACCCCTGCGGGCTCAGTTTTTAAGATCTTAAGCAGTCGTGAAAAACCTGAAAATGCACACCTTGCTATTCCCTATCGTGACTATTGGTATTATATTGCCGACAATGACTTAAAAAGTAAAACGACGTTCATGTTATTAAAACAATTATTTGATATCCAATCCGGTCAAACTAAATTTTCCGGCCCTGCATTAACGATACCGGTTAGGTAGGTTTTTGAGTATTTTGGTAGACCAAAAAATGATGGACTACATGGCCGGCTTCATAAATTCGAGATAGTTGTAAATCTTAACCCCATAATGGCACTTTTTTTATCCTCATCAGATTGTAGCCAAACCACCTCGGCCATACCCGTCATTTTTTTTTCTTGAATTTCAAAGGTTATCTTTTCTTTCTTTTTAAATCCCACCGGCCCAATGATATAAATCATCATGCCTAAAGCAGAGGTATCCGCTGTCGTGAAATTATACGTTAAGCTCTCATGTCTTAGGGTGCCCTTTAAAGTCTGTGCTTGCCGATAAAATTGTCTTTTACTCTGGTTCACTAATGGGTCATACCGTGACTCATAGAATTCAAACCCCGTTAAAAACTTGCCTGATATAGATTTACTCCACACCATCATGCAGAGTCCTGAAACACTAAGTTCATGAAAATTAAATTCAATTAACTTATGTTCACTAATTCCTTGAAATAATTCTCGCACGGTGGGTATTAATGCAGTCGGTTCAATTTTTGCTAAAAAACCGGTTAATGAAATATTAACAACAGAAATTATTAATTCTTCACTCCCTACCACAATATACCCATTGGTATTTAATGCGATTCGTTCACATCGTTCGTCCATAAAGAACCTTTTTTCTAAGCCATATTCTAAATAAACGTAGTCTAAAAGGAGGGCGCTTTCAAATGATTGATCCTGTTGAAAAATACCCTTAAAACGAAACCCTGTTAATTTTTAGCTTTATGAGGGATTGTGAACCTATGCCTACTGATGCAATATAGTTATCATTAATCTAATGCGCAAAAAAGGAAATACTATGCCTTATCTAAAATTAACCACTAATACACCCTTAAATGATTCTGATTCGGATGAACTTCTGGCCCAATTATCACACTTAATAGCGCTCGAAACAGGGAAACCAGAAAACTACGTACTGGTCGAATTAAATCAAAACAATCACATGTTTTTTGCTGGGAACAAACATCCTTTAGCCTACCTTGAATGTAAAAGTATCGGCTTGACAACAAACCAGGCAAAGTCTATTTCGAAATCAATCAGTGAGTGCTTAGAAAAAACCTTGAACGTTGAACGAACGCGAATTTATATTGAATTCAGCGATTGCCCTGGAGAATATTGGGGGTGGAACGGAACCACATTCAGGTAATTTTTCTGGTGGACTCAACCACCAGAAAAAACCTTATAAGCACCTTATTAACTAGGTATATTCAATAGCCAGGAGAGGGTGTCCTTTTCTGATTAAGTCACCGTTGTTTACTAATACTTTAACTATTTTACAATTGGATGGTGCTGAAATCTCATTAAATAACTTCATCGCCTCTATGATAAAAATAACATCACCTTCATTGACCACCGAACCTTCTGAAACAAAAGGGTCAGCACCAATACCTGAGGCTTGATAAAAGGTTCCTGCCATAATCGCATCAATTGTATTTGGGTAGCTATCAGGCTTTATTTTCGCGGCACTGACGTCATCTTTAGGGGCTTCAACAGTTTTGCTTTCTTTAGGCGGGGGTGTTGGTGATTCACTAAGATGACTGGTATCAGTCGCTTGCGTTATCGCACCAGACCGTAAAGAGAGATTAAAATCTCCTTTTTTGAGCGTTAATTCATTTAATTGTAAATTAGACGCTTTTTCAATCAATACACTCATTCCATTGTAATCATCCTGATGCAAAATAGGGCTTAAGACTTCAGGGTGTTGCTGCTCAACGGTGGCTTGTGTTTTAACCGGCTCAACCACAACCAGTTCTTCTAGCTCAAGGTCAGCCGGAGTGGGAGGACGTTCATTTTCTGGAAACGCACGCCATTTAAAAAACTCAACCGCCACCTCAGGGAAAAGACAATACGATAAAATATCTTCTTCATTGGTAATAAGGCTTGGATCTGAAATAGATTCGCCTGCCGTAGGCAACATATCTTCAAGATCATCAGCAGGACGATAATCAATAGGCTCTTCATCGCCAAGTATTTTCTTAATAAAAGCCGTTTCTATCGCTGCCGGTGACTTACCGTAAAAACCTTTTACATAATTTTTTACTTCTTGTGGAACTATTTTATAGCGCTCATTACAAATGACATTCATAACCGCCTGCGCACCCACAATCTGACTCGTTGGAGTCACCAAAGGAGGGTAACCTAAATCTTTTCTAACCCGTGAAACTTCTTCTAATACCTCAGGTAATTTATCTAGAGCATCTTGTTGCTCTAATTGCGACCGAAAATTTGAGATCATTCCTCCAGGGATTTGATGATCTAAAATTTCAGAGTCAATAATAGGTTCATTACTGCGTCGCCCAGCGGATCTTTTAGGGCCTAACTCAGTAAAATATTGATTAACCGTTCTTAACGCGTCAAGATTTAAGTCAATATCAAATTCTGTTTCATCAAAAATAGCTAGCATCGTTTCAACGGGGGGTTGCGATGAAAAACCAGCCATAGAAGAAACCGCACAATCAATGGCTCCCGCACCGGCTCTAACACCGTCTAAATAGGCAGAACAAGCCATTCCACTGGTTGCATGTGAATGAATTTGAATGGGAATATTCAGGTGTTCCGTTAAGGCGGATACTAAATTAGTCGCTACCGTGGGCGATAATAACCCGGCCATATCTTTTACACACAAAGAGTCAATTCCCATTTCAACTTGCGCTTTAGCATCAATGACATACTTTTCAATGGTATGGACTGGACTAATCGTATAAGACAGTGTGCCTTGTGCATGAGCACCGCTTTTCTTAACCGCTTCTATGGCTGAACGCACATTCCTGGAATCATTTAGAGCATCAAATATTCTAAAAATATCAACCCCATTATCATGTGCAGTACCAACAAAACGCTCAACAAGATCATCAGAATAATTCTTATACCCGACTATATTTTGTCCTCGCATTAACATTTGCAACGGTGTTTTAGCCGCTTTTGATTTAATTAGTCTAAGTCGCTCCCATGGGTTTTCCCGAAGGAAACGCAAGCAAACATCAAAAGTAGCACCGCCCCACACTTCTAAGGAGTAGTATCCAATCGTATCTATAACATCAATAATATCAATAATATCTCCGGTGCGCATACGGGTCGCCCAGAGTGATTGATGTGCATCGCGAAGCGTAGTGTCGGTAATTCTTAGCGTATTATTTTCCATTTTTTAAATCAAATCACTGGGTAGTTAAGCTAAAGGAGACATTATAACTTTAATATATTACCGCAAAATTGCCGTAAAAAAGTCACTATGTATTTTTACCATCATCGCTCTCATAAAAACACCTTTTTTTCATTTAAACGTTATTTACTGTAAAGCTCAATCATGTTTCTCTAATCACTCCCATTTACGTTACTATATAACTACTTTTTATTTTCATTCTATTCATTGTTATGAACCTATCATTGAAATTCCTTACCCTTTTTTGTCTGGCTGCTATTTGTCAGGGTTGTGTCTTCACTAAAGTACTCTCAGTGCCTATGCGAATGGGTGGCGCTGTGATTTCTATCGTCCCCGTGGTCGGTAATCAAGCACATGATTCGATTGATGCAATCGCGGATTCCGTCGATGATATACCGTTATAGGTACTCGTCAATGGCCGCTGAACAGTTACCAAGCTGATAACTTTTGTTGCGTTAATCGCCCTATTGGTTATTAAAATATAAAACCAATGGTTTGTTAATATTACCACTGTATTGTTAACGTAAGGTATCCTTTCCGATGACTAGAAACCAACACCTTGAGTTTCAATTAGATCCCTCAGTTATTCATCTTAATCATGCTGCTGTTGCGCCATGGCCTCAACGGTGCGTTCAAGCCGTTACGCAATTTGCCCTAGAAAACGGTGCTATGGGTTCGACAAATTACCTCAGCTGGCTCACCATTGAAAAGAAGCTAAAAAACCAATTAAAACAACTTATTAATGCCTCTTCAGTCGATGACATTGCATTGGTTAAAAACACCTCTGAAGCATTATCTTTTGTCGCTTACGGCCTGGACTGGAATCCAGGCGACAATATTGTTTCCAGCAACATTGAATTCCCTTCTAACCGAATTCCGTGGCAATCACTTGCAAGCCAAGGCGTAGAATTTAGACAAGCTAATTTAGAAACAAATAAAACACCTGAACTCAGTTTATTCTCAAAGGTCGATGCCAATACCCGCCTTATTACCATCAGTTCCGTGCAATTTGCAGCAGGCCAACATCTAAACCTTGAAATGATCGGAGACTTTTGCCGCCAACAGGGTATTTTATTTTGTATTGATGCTATTCAAAGCCTTGGAGCTTTTAAGTTTGATGCCCAACGCTACCATGCTGATTTTGTTATGGCTGATGGTCACAAATGGATGTGTGGCCCTGAAGGCCTAGGCGTATTTTATAGCCACCCAGATGCCAGAAAACAACTTAAATTAACCCAATATGGCTGGCATATGATTAAAGATACCCATGATTATGAAAATCAACCGTGGGAAGCACACACTTCCGCGCAACGTTTTGAATGTGGCAGCCCTAACATGCTTGGTATTCATGCCTTGTCAGCCAGTTTATCGCTTTTATTAGAAATTGGAATAGATAACGTAGAACAAATGGTCCTTGCCAACGCCCGCCATTTGGCCGCTAAAATACAACAAAACAAACACCTTATTTTACTCAGCGCCGCACCTTCGCAACTGAATTCAGGTATCGTGCTCTTCAAACACAAAACACTTCCCAAAAAACACTTATATCATTATTTACAACGCCATAAAGTTCTCTGCGCAATGCGAGGAGAAGGCATCAGGTTTTCACCCCACTTCTATAATACGGTTGAGCAATTAGATCATGCTCTAAAGATTGTGAGTGAGGCGACAACCCTTTAATTTTTTTTGCTCTATGCGCCAGCGTTTTAAAATAAAGCCTTAACGATTATAAAATAAGTTCTGAAAATTCAGGGTGCTTTGTTCTGCAATTTGTTCTACTGAGGTATTACGTAGCTGTGCTATGAATTCAGCCACGTAACGAACGTACAACGGATAATTAGGTTTCCCACGAAAAGGAACCGGGGCTAAATAAGGTGAATCTGTCTCAATAAGAAAACGATCCGCAGGTACTTTTTGTGCCGCTTCCTGTATTTGTTGTGCATTTTTAAACGTCACAATACCTGAAAAAGAAATATAAAAATTTAATGCCAATGCTTTTTCAGCCATGGCCCAATCTTCGGTAAAGCAATGAATAACACCACCTACTGTATCCGCACCTTCTTCTTGTAAAATTCGAATAGTGTCATCAGCGGCCTCACGCGTATGAACGATCAATGGCTTATTCACTAATTTAGCCGCCCGAATATGATTTCGAAAACGTTGATGCTGCCATTGAAGGTCACCTTCACTACGGAAATAATCCAAGCCTGTTTCACCGATACCAATAACTTTCGCATCCCGTCCTAATTCAACCAATTCAGCGACACTGGGATCATGACCATCTTGAACATTAGGGTGCACTCCAACGGTAACGGGAATATGATCAAACGGTTCCACTAATCGGTACATCGCAGGGTAGGACTCCCAGTCAATACTAATACACAACATGGAACTAATTTGTTGTTCTTGGGTGGCTACGACAAAGTTTTTAAAGTTGTCGTCATAAGGTGTAAGATCAATTCGATCAAGGTGACAATGAGAATCAATTAACATTAGAAAAAACTATAATTAAAAAATTACATTGTATAAGTTGCTCGTTCGCAATTCAAATAACCTGAGAGATGCTTTTCTATTTTTTTTTTAATAGTACCCTTTGTATCATTACAAAATTGAATACCAACGCCTTGTTCACGATAGTTCTCCGAATTACTGGGTGTAATCCAGATCACTTTTCCCGTAAAAGATAACCGTTCAGAATCATTAAGCAGCCGCAGTAGAAAAAAAAATTCGTGGTTTAATGCAAAGGTTTCTTTAGTCGCTATAAATAAGCCCCCATTAATAATCGATGGCATATAAGAACGATGCAGTTCATCGTGGTTACTAATAACGATCGGGAATATTTCTGAATTTTTCAGAACAACCATTTAAGACCTCGCCACTAAACAGCCAACCACCTAATAAAAAATCCTTCATAGGCCAAATTTTTATTAATGGGTCGTTTTAATTGAACTCGTAATTCCAATGTAGCCACATACAAATCATATAACTTCTGTGAGTCTAGATTATCTGAGAGTTTTTTCAAAGAATCATATAAATCAATATTCTGTACGCTTGTGATCGCCGATGTTTGGCTTATTTTCACAAGATCCACAATCCAAGAGTTAATCCAAGCAAGTAGATCAAATTGATGATGATCACAACAAAATGCAGCAACTTCTACAATAGATACCTTGTTACTGCGTAACAAACAAAACTGATTAAATAATTGTTCCCTAATAGATATTGCATTAGACCCTGCATATTCTTGGGCTAACAAGGGTGCTCCTTGCGTTAACTGTAATAATAAAGATAAGTCACCGGAAACCTTATTACTAGCCAACCAATGTGTCGCAGACTCAGGACTAGGGGTTTTTATCAATATCTTTTGACAGCGACTCTGGATAGTCGCTGGTATGAGCGATAATTGATCAGTGATCAAAATAATCGCTGTACGGTTAGGTGGCTCCTCTAAACCTTTTAAAAAGCTATTCGCAGCCGAGCGATTCATTTTCTCCGCTTGGTACACCACAATGACACGATATTGTTGGTATTGAACCGTTAACCTTAACTGGGCCAACAACCCACGAATCTGATCAACTCCAATATCTTTATCTTCTGATTCAGGTTTAATTTCCACAAAATCAGGGTGCGTACCAGAGTGAAAAAGTGTGCAGGAACGGCATTGTCCACACGGTGTAAATGTAGCATTGCACGTTGTCTCACATAACAATAATTGCGCAAAAAATCTAACTAACTTTCTCTTTCCGAGCCCCGCCTGTCCTGTGATTAGAATACTTTGAGGAATTCGCTCATTGGCAATATAGGCCCTCAATAACTGCCAAGCCGTGTCATGCCAAGGGAGGATATCCCTACTCGCAGTCATTTTTGTAATAACGGTAATAAATGTGCAACCATATCTTGTTGTACCAACTCTAATGACTGATTAGCATTAATAACTTGAATTCGATCAGGGTGATTTCGCGCTTGTACAAGATAAGCTTCTCTCACCCGCTCAAAAAACGGTAATTGTTCTTGTTCAAAGCGGTCATTATTCAACCGTTCTTTCACTCTTTGCATACTTACACTAATAGGGGCATCCAGTAAAAATGTTAAATCAGGCCTAAAGAGTCCTTGAACCCAAGTTTCTAATTGCTGAATTAAACTTACCTCCATTTGTCGCCCCCCGCCCTGATAAGCATAGGTTGCATCAGTAAAACGATCACTAATCACCCACTGGCCTTGTGCCAAAGCTGGGTGAATAACCTCCTTAAGGTGTTGGGCACGGGCAGAAAACATCAATAATAATTCAGTCTTATCTGCGACAGCCTCTGCTCTTTCTTCTAACAGTAATGATCTGATTTGTTCTGCCAAAGGCGTGCCTCCAGGTTCTCTGGTGACTACAACTGAAAGCCCCTGATTTTCTAAAAAACTTTTGATGAAATGAAGGTTCGTTGATTTACCAAGCCCCTCTCCACCTTCCAAGGTTATAAACTGTCCTGATTCCATAATTATTATTTCTGATAACGATTAACAGCTTTATTATGACTTTCTAATGAATTAGAAAAAATATGCCGACGATGGCCATTAGCCACAAAATACAAACTATCCCCTTGCGCTGGATGTAAGGCCGCATATATCGCCTTTCTCCCCGGCATAGCAATCGGGGTAGGCGTTAAACCCTTGTGCCGATAAGTATTATAAGCGGTATCCTGGAGCAGGTCTTGTTTCCTTATATTGCCCTGATATTTACGTCCTAATCCATAAATCACAGTAGGGTCAGCCTGTAGTTTCATATTCTTATCTAATCGTCGACTAAATACGCCCGCTATCAGTTCCCTTTCAGATGGAATAGCCGTTTCTTTTTCAATAATCGAGGCCAAAATTAACGCTTCATAACTTGTTTTTACCGGTAAATTTTTCCCTCTATTTTCCCACTCTTGTTGAAGAACTTCAGCCATCTTGATGTAAGCCCTTTTGATAATAGAGAAATCAGAATCGCCTTTTTTAAAAAAATAGGTATCCGGGAAAAGTAAACCTTCAATATGAGGGTAAGGGCAATTTAATAAACTTAATAGTTCTGGCAGGGTTACTACATCTAATGTTTGCCTGATTGCAGTTTGTTGTTTTAGCGTCTGCTTAATTTGGTTAAAGCTCCATCCTTCTGGAAAAGTTATGGCATGTTGATAGGAAACACCGGAAACAAATAAGACTAACAGCTCGGGTAATTTCAGGTCCGGTGTGATTAAATATTCTCCCGATTTTAGTTGCTCTTGCTGACCATTTAAATAAGCAATTATCTTAAACCAATCCCTATTAACCGCTATGTTCTCCTGTTCTAATTGTTGAACGACTTGCGATAAAGATTGGTTATCCTTTATCTCAAAAATAATTGCATTATCTTTAGTGATCGGTGAAGTCACCGCGACTTGATAACTTATTGCGGCAAAGACTAAGGCTGCTAACAATAGAGTCACCATTAACCAAAAAAACGACCTGATCATGAGTCAATTTCCTGACTTTTTAGTTTCTCTAAATAAGCGCTGATCTGGCGAGTAACGGGGCCCAGAGAAAAACTGTGATTATCAATTTTTTTAACGGGCCAAACACCAATAACACTATTGGTTACAAAGATCTCATCGGCATGATTCAAACACTCTTTTGTGACTAATTGCTGTTCCGCAACAAAACCAAGTTCAGGGCAAAAATCTAAAATTAATCTACGAATAATCCCAGCCACACCACAACTATCCACTAGTGGTGTTATTATTTTTTGCTCTTTAACCAGAAACAGATTACTCATAGTCCCTTCAATTACATTCCCTTGTTGGTCACTCATGAGTCCTTCTTGGATCGATTGCGAAACCCATTCTGCACGCGCGAGTACTTGCTCAAGGCGATTGGTATGCTTAATCCCAGCGAGCACAGGATTTGAGCTCAACTGACCCTTACAGGAGGTTACATTTATCCCTTCTTGTGCAAACGAGTCTGGAAACTTAGGAAACGGATGCAAAGACAAGATTCGCGTAGGTGTCACAATATCTGGCTGTCGATAACCTCGGCCACCTGTTCCACGCGTTATTTGAATTTTCAGAACGGCATTAAACGTACCTTCAAGCAAAAGATCAATTTCACTCAAAAGAATGGGGTTACCTGGATAAGGAATATGTAATCGTTTACAACCCAGTTGCAATCGATCAAGATGACGATCAATAAAAACGGCTCGTCCTGAAGAGACTTCTATGGTCTCAAATAAACCATCGCCGTATTGAATACCACGATCAGTGATATTTAAATTGTCTTTCTTTTCACCATTAATAAGTACATCAGTCAACACTGTATGAAAGTACTCACATTACAGAAAATGATTGTTATGAAAAACGCTTAAAAACAAGGGTGCCATTGGTTCCACCAAAACCAAAAGAATTAGAAACAGCAACATCAATAGTCATATTTCTGGCAGTATTGGGAACATAATCAAGATCACACTCTGGATCTTGGTTATCAAGGTTAATGGTTGGTGGAGCCACTTGATCTTGAATAGCTAACGCCGTTAATACTGCTTCTATACCTCCTGCAGCACCGAGCATATGTCCAATCATTGATTTGGTTGAACTCACTGCCGTAGTGTAAGCAGCATCGCCTAGCGCCCTTTTAACCGCTTGGGTTTCAGCAATATCCCCTGCAGGCGTCGAAGTACCATGCGCATTAATATAGTCAATTTGATCAGCGTTTAACTGTGCGTCCCGTAAAGCATTAGTCATACAACGCGCTGCCCCTTCACCACTTTCCGATGGTGATGTCATATGATAAGCATCTGCACTCATGCCATAGCCAACCAGTTCAGCATAAATTTTAGCACCGCGTTTTTTAGCATGTTCCAGTTCTTCTAGAACCACAACACCGGCACCATCACTTAATACAAAACCATCCCTGTCAACATCCCAAGGACGACTCGCAATCGTTGGATCATCATTACGCCGAGAAAGTGCTTTGGCTGATGCAAAACCAC
>CAJVZC010000018.1 GCA_913019935.1 uncultured Methylococcales bacterium | reverse complement strand
GCAATCTACGGTGCACCATCACCTGCTGATTCAGCTCGTGAAATTCGTCAACTTGTTGACACAGCAGGCGCATAATATGCATCAACAGTTAATTATTGAGAAAATTTCAACCATATTAGCTGCGACTGAGCATGACTATGACAGTCAGTTAACAGGACTTGTTGATGAGGCTAATGGGATTTTTCTAGCAGGGGCAGGTCGTTCTGCACTGGTTTGTAAGAATTTTGCAATGCGTTTAATGCATGCTGGTTATACCGTGAATTTAGTTGGCGAAACCGTGACACCGAGTATTAAAGAAGGTGACTTACTGATCGTTATATCAGGTTCCGGTGAAACGCAACAATTAGCCGCGTTTACGCAGAAAGCTAAAGATGTTGGTGCTAAAGCTATTCTAATATCATCTAAATCAGAATCAACCATCGGAAGTATGGTTGACGCAGTATTTAATATTGGTCGTCCTGATATGTATGAGAAAGTACATGGGATGCCAATGGGATCAGTTTTTGAGTTATCGACGTTGATATTTTTAGAAGCAGTGGTTTCATACATTATTCATGAGAAAAATCTCACTGAAGAAGGTATGCGAGCAATACACGCTAATATGGAATAACAAAAAACAAGTCGGCTCACGCTGTAAGGTGTGAGCCGATTTTGCTTGTCAGTTATTTTTCATTTTTAATATCACTTAAAGAATCACTTATGCCTCTGTTGAGGCATAGAATATAAATATTATCAGGAGAATTATATGTCTTCGCGTAGAAATCTAGCGAACGCCATAAGAGCACTAAGTATGGATGCAGTGCAAAAAGCTAAATCAGGTCACCCTGGAGCACCTATGGGTATGGCAGATATTGCTGAAGTATTATGGAATGATCATCTAAAACATAACCCAACGAATGCTGAATGGGCAGATCGTGATCGCTTTGTCTTGTCAAATGGACACGGCTCCATGTTGATTTACTCATTATTACATTTGTCAGGTTACGACTTGCCTATGGAGCAGTTGGCTTCATTCCGTCAGTTACATTCGAAATGTGCTGGCCATCCAGAATATGGCTTTGCGCCCGGTATTGAAACAACAACGGGGCCCTTAGGACAAGGAATCACCAATGGTGTTGGTTTTGCTATGGCTGAAAAGTTGATGGCAGATCAGTTCAATAAACCAGGACATAAAATTGTAGACCATAACACTTATGTGTTCATGGGAGACGGTTGCTTAATGGAAGGTATTTCCCATGAGGCTTGTTCACTTGCAGGTACTTGGGGATTAGGGAATCTGATAGCATTTTGGGACGACAACAATATCTCTATTGATGGCCATATTGATGGTTGGTATACAGATGACACTGTAAAGCGTTTTGAAGCTTACAATTGGCATGTTGTGTCAGTAGATGGACATGATGCCGATGCTATTTCTGCTGCGATCACTGAGGCAAAATCTGTTACGGATAGACCTTCATTAATCTGTTGTAAAACGATTATTGGTTATGGTTCACCGAATAAAAGTGGTAGTCATGATTGTCATGGCGCTGCATTAGGTGATGAAGAAGTTGCATTAACGCGGAAAGAACTAGGCTGGGATTATGCACCTTTTGAAATCCCTGACGACGTATATGCCGGTTGGGATGCGAAAGCAAAAGGCGCAAGGGTAGAAGGCGCATGGAACGATAAATTTGCAGCATACGCAGCAGAATATCCTGCAGAAGCCGCTGAATTCACACGTCGGATGGCTGGGGATTTACCTGCGAACTGGCAAGAAGCATCTGATGCATTGATAGCAGACACAAATTCTAAACAAGAGAACTTAGCGAGTCGTCAAGCCTCTCAGAAAACAATTGCTGGTTTAGCATCAACATTACCTGAATTTTTAGGTGGCTCAGCAGATTTGACAGGCTCAAACTTAACCAGTTGTGCCGACTTTAAACACGTTAGCGGTAGCGAAATGGGTAATTACATTTCTTATGGTGTGCGTGAATTTGGTATGTATGCCATTATGAATGGCATGGCTCTTCATGGTGGATTACTGCCTTTCGGTGGAACATTTCATATGTTCTCTGATTACGCTAAAAGTGCTTTCCGTATGTCTGCACTGATGGGGATTCGTACCATTGCAGTATTAACACATGACTCAATTGGTCAAGGTGAAGACGGTCCAACTCATCAACCGATTGAAAACACGTCAGCGATGCGTTTTGTTCCAAACATGGATGTATGGCGTCCTGCAGACAGTACAGAAACGGCAGTGTCATGGGTCATGGCAGTAGAGCGTATGGACGGACCA
Organism: uncultured Methylococcales bacterium; assembly: GCA_913019935.1. GTDB lineage: Bacteria > Pseudomonadota > Gammaproteobacteria > Methylococcales > Methylomonadaceae > OPU3-GD-OMZ. Next base: position 18,852 of record CAJVZC010000018.1, on the reverse strand, counting down.
ACGAGTTTAGTACTCAGTCGTCAAGGTCTTCCTTTTATTGCGCGTACCGATGATCAAATTGCAGCTATACGCAAAGGCGCTTATGTTATTTCTGAAGCGGCAGGCCAAGCAGCAGCAATTATTATTGCAACAGGATCTGAGGTTAATTTAGCTATTCAGGCTCAAGCAGAACTTGCAGCTAAAGGTACGCATGTTCGCGTAGTCTCTATGCCGTCAACAAGTGTATTTGATCGTCAAGACCAAGCTTATAAAGACAGTATCTTAACGCCTGGTGTTAAGCGTATTGCTGTTGAAGCAGGTGTTTCTGATTTCTGGCGTAAATACGTTGGCTTAGAAGGTGATGTTGTGGGTATTGATACTTTCGGTGAATCAGCACCCGGTGGCGATGTCATGAAACACTTTGGTTTTACTGTTGAAAATGTTGTGAATCGTGTAGAATCTTCACTTTAGTTATTTGCTTAAATAAATAGGAAGGTAAAATGAAAAAATTAAAATTAGCAACTGGTTTAATTACAGCGTTACTCGTTACAAGCCCTATTGTGGGTGCAGAAGAGTATCCAGCATATAACTTTAAACCAATTATTGTTTATCAAGATAAATCTGCTGTTGCTAAACCTAAAGTTGTTGCGAAAGCAGCCCCTGTAGCTGCTAAGAAAGAAGAAGGCGGTTTGGGTGTTGTTGAGTTAGGTCTGCTGTTGGCTATTGCTGGTGGCGCTTTCTTTTTAACAAAAGGTCGTTCGAGTGGCGGTTCAGCAAGATCTGCAGGTGGTAGCACAGGCGTTGATCGTTATTTAGCAGCACAAGGTGGTGCTACTGATACGGTTGCTGCAGGACAAACAGGCGTTGATCGTTATTTAAACAGTTAAGAAAAACTGTTTAAAGTTTTTAAGGTCAACTTTAACTCTAAATCCTTAGGGTTTAACCTTCCTGTTTACGAAAGAATCGAGCGTTTTACGCTCGATTCTTTTTGCATTTCTAGGGATTATTTTATGAATTAAAGAGTCTGATGAAAGGCGGAAGTCTTTTGTTTTGACCTTGGCACCTTAAGTAATACAATTTTTTTAGAATATTAATTATTTGAATCAGTAGGTATATCAATGAATTTATTAGAGCAACTTAGAGAAATGACAGTAGTTGTTGCTGACACTGGCGACCTTAAAGCTATTGAAGAGTGTAAGCCGCAAGACGCAACAACAAATCCTTCGTTAATTACGGCAGCAGCACAAATGCCTGAATATCAAGGAATTGTTGATGAGACATTGACAGGTGCACGTGAAACATTAGGTGCTAAAGCGCCAGCAGCAGAGGTCGTAACCCTTGCCTTTGATCGTTTAGCTGTTTCATTTGGTCTTAAGATTTTAGAACTTGTTCCAGGCCGTGTTTCAACTGAAGTAGATGCGCGTTTATCTTATGACACAGAATCAACTATTGCTAAAGGGCGTGAAATTATTGCTCAGTATGAAGCAGCAGGCATCTCGCGTGATCGTATTTTAATTAAAATTGCTTCAACTTGGGAAGGCATTCAAGCTGCTGCAGTATTAGAAGCGGAAGGAATTAGTTGTAATTTAACTTTATTATTCGGATTACACCAAGCGATTGCTTGTGGTGACAACGATATTACGCTTATCTCACCTTTTGTAGGTCGTATTTTAGATTGGTATAAAAAAGATACCGGTCGTGATTCATACCCTGCAGCAGAAGATCCAGGTGTTATTTCTGTAACGGATGTTTATAACTACTATAAACGTTACGGCTATAAAACTGAAGTTATGGGTGCAAGTTTCAGAAACCTAGGTGAAATAACTGAGCTAGCAGGTGTTGATTTATTAACGATCTCTCCAGGGTTAATTAATGAATTAGCAGCAACTGAAGGTGAATTGCCGCAGAAGTTGAATGCTGCTAATGCACTGAATGCTGATATCGAAAGAATTGCGGTTGATAAGGAAGTCTTTGATGCAATGCATGCTGAAAACAGAATGGCTACTGATAAATTGTCAGAAGGTATTGCTGGCTTTACAGCGGCATTAGAAGCATTAGAAACGTTATTAGCTGACCGGTTAACTAGTTTAGAAGGTTAATTCATTTCGGTATTCAATTAAGAGTCTGTTGTGTTTTCAACAGATTCTTTTTTTATAAAACCCCTTGATAATTTTGTTTAGGGGTTAGAACAATAGATAGGATTTTAAATGTCAAACTCAATATTAGATATCGTCAACCCAGGCGTCGTTACCGGTGATGATGTACAAAAAGTATTCGATTATTGTAAGGCCAATAAAATGGCTCTACCTGCTGTCAATACAATTAGCACAGGCTCAATTAATGCAACATTAGAGGCTGCTGCTAAGGTTAAATCGCCTGTTATCATTCAGTTTTCTTTTGGTGGTGCACAGTTCCTTGCTGGTAAAGGATTAAAACTAGACGGACATCAGCTGGCTATTATCGGTGCTATTTCAGGTGCTAAACATGTTCATAATGTTGCAGAACATTATGGTGTACCGGTTATTTTGCATACTGATCATGCGGCTAAGAAATTATTACCTTGGATCGATGGTTTATTAGATGCTGGTGAAGCTAATTTTGAAGCTACAGGCAAGCCGCTTTTTAGTTCTCATATGTTAGATCTTTCAGAAGAAAGTCTTGAAGAGAATATTGGTACTTGTGCAGAATATTTAGAGCGCATGTCAAAAATGGACATGACACTTGAGATTGAATTAGGTTGTACGGGTGGTGAAGAAGACGGTGTGGACAACAGTGATATGGATTCTTCATTGTTATACACACAACCTGAAGATGTTGCTTACTCTTATGAGCTTCTAAGCAAAATTAGCCATCGTTTTACTATTGCAGCGTCATTCGGTAATGTTCACGGTGTTTATAAGCCAGGTAACGTTAAATTAACACCAACAATCTTGTCAAATTCTCAAGCATTTGTTTCTGAGAAGTTTGGTGTTCCTTCAAACACACTTGATTTTGTATTCCATGGTGGATCGGGTTCTTCACAAGAAGAAATTTCAGAGTCTATTGGTTACGGTGTCATTAAAATGAATATCGATACTGATACACAATGGGCTACTTGGGAAGGTATTAAAGATTATTACCAAACAAATGAAGGTTACTTACAAGGCCAAATTGGTAATCCAGATGGTGACGATAGCCCAAACAAGAAATACTATGACCCAAGAGCATGGCAACGTGCTGGAGAAGTGGGTATGGCTACACGTTTAGAGCAAGCTTTCTCAGATCTAAACGCAGTTAATTCTTTGTAAGTTCTTTATAATGAGTTAGTAAAAAAGGCTGATGCTACATCAGCCTTTTTTTTTGCCTAAAATAAAGCGTTTATTACGTCCAAGTGTCTCTTAGGGTCACGGTTCTATTAAAGACCAGTTGATTCGGTTGACTGTCTTTTGAGTCGAGACAGAAATACCCTATGCGTTCAAATTGGTATTGTTCACCGACAGAAGGGTCTGATAAAGAATTTTCAACTTTAGCGCCCTTAATAACTTGAAGTGAATTAGGGTTTAAAGCGGTAGTAAAATCTTCTTCTGATTCAGGTTGAGGAACCTTGAATAATCGATCATATAAGCGTATTTCAGCAGTGCGTGAATGTTTTTCGCTAACCCAGTGAATAACACCTTTTACCTTACGTCCTTCGGGTTTTTTACCGAGTGTATTAGGGTCATAGGTACATCTTAATTCAATAATGTCGCCTTGATTATTTTTAATAATATCGTGACATTTAATGACATAAGCATTGCGGAGTCGTACTTCGCCATTAAGTATGAGGCGTTTAAATTTAGCTGGGGGGATTTCAGCAAAATCTTCTTGTTCGATAAGAATAGTTTTGTCAAAAGGGAGTGTGCGAGTACCCAATTGGTCATTTTGAGGGTGATTGCTGGCAGTTAAATATTCACAATCATCGTCAGAATAGTTTTCTAATACCACGCGTATGGGGTTTAAGACCGCCATTCTTCGGGTGGCGTGGGTGTTAAGGTCTTCTCTTATGGCATGTTCTAAAACACCCATTTCGATCCAAGAGTCTTTTTTAGTCACACCAATACGTTCACAGAAGTCTCGGATAGATTTAGGGGTGAAACCCGCACGTCGTAATCCAGCAAGCGTAGGCATTCTCGGGTCATCCCAACCCGTAACATGGCCTTGTTCTACGAGTAGACTCAGTTTGCGTTTACTCACAATGGTATATTCCAATGAAAGTCGCGCAAATTCTATTTGTTGGGGGTGATGTTGGAATTCTAATTGAGACAGCACCCAATCATACAACGGTCGGTGATCTTCAAATTCAAGGGTACATAATGAGTGGGTAATATTTTCAATACCATCAGAAATACAATGGGTAAAATCGTACATAGGGTATAGACACCAATTATCTCCAGTACGCGGATGATGTGCTCTTCGAATACGATAAAGTGCAGGGTCGCGCATATTAAGATTGGGAGAATTCATGTCAATTTTTGCACGTAGAATATAACTGCCATCTGTAAATTCACCGTTTTTCATTTGTTCAAACAGCGTTATATTTTCATCTATAGAGCGGCTACGGTCAGGGCTTTCAATGCCGGGCTCTGTTAATGTGCCTCGAAATTTTCTGATTTCTTCGGCGCTGAGACTGTCTACATAGGCAGAACCATTTTGAATAAGCTGTACGCCAAAGTTGTATAGTTGATCAAAATAATCAGAAGCGTAATTGACTTCATGACATGAATAGCCAAGCCATTTCACATCTTCAGTAATAGCGTTCATAAATTCAACACTTTCTTTTTCTGGATTAGTGTCATCAAAGCGTAAATTACAGTGGCCATTAAATTTAATGGCCGTGCCAAAATTTAGGCAGATGGATTTGGCGTGGCCTATATGAAGATATCCATTAGGTTCGGGAGGGAAGCGGGTAATAACATTACTGTTATTGAGACCTTGATTAATATCATGGGTGATTTTATGATGAATAAAGTTCTCGGGGGTAGTAGCTTCGTTACTCGACATTGCCAAAAAATTCCTATGGAAAATTAAAAGTATGATTTTATCATGTTGCTTAGTTTATTAGATAGTCGCTAATTATTCTATGTGGTTAGGAGGAATAAATTAAGGGTGCTGTTATAACTATGGATATATTTTTATGAACCAAATCAGACCGATTGTTGAGCTAGGTGATCCAAGACTTAGGCAAGAAGCTGAAGTCGTGCAGTGTGTTTTAGCCGATACGGTTATTAATATTATTTCAGATATGAAAGCAACGTTGACGTCTACTGATGGTGTTGGGCTCGCAGCACCACAGATTGGGGCGTCTTATCAGATTATTATTATAGGTTCACGCCCCACTGGGCGCTATCCTTTGGCGCCACAGATGGACCCTATAGTGATGCTGAATCCTAAGTTTATAGCGACTAGTGATGATTGTGAAAAAGATTGGGAGGGTTGCTTGAGTATTCCGGGTATTAGAGCCTTAGTGCCGCGCCATACAAACATTCAAGTGGACTTTCAAGATACCAGCGGTTCATGGCAGCAGCTTAATCTGAGTGGGTTTATTGCTCGCGTTTTTCAACATGAATTTGACCATCTTATCGGTCATGTCTATCTCGACCGTGTTGAATCAAGTCATGATATTGTCACTGAAAAAAGTTTTCAAGAACTTTATTTGTAACAAAAGTACCGGTGGCGTTTTAAAAAATTCTATATAGCTATAGACAATTTTAAAAAAAATTGTATAATACTTTTTTCCTGCAGGGGCCATAGCTCAATTGGGAGAGCGCAACACTGGCAGTGTTGAGGTCGGCGGTTCGATCCCGCCTGGCTCCACCAAGTATGTTCAATGTAGAAACAGTCTTAGTCCCCATCGTCTAGAGGCCTAGGACACCGCCCTTTCACGGCGGTAACGGGGGTTCGAACCCCCCTGGGGACGCCATATCAATGAAAGGCTTAGCTTAATAGCTAGGCCTTTTTTGTTGCCTAAAGAATCATAATTCAGCACCGCGTAAGCACAGACCTATTCAAACGGGTATTTACTTCTTAGTCGAATAAAGATCAATAAAGCCGTTCCTGTTGGGCATTTTTATGTTCGCGAGTGTTTTATTGTCGATGGTGTGGTCATAATCGATAATTTCATTTAAAAACAATAAGTAAGCCGTCACATCATATACATTTTGTGTTGTGAGGCTACCGGGCGAATCCATAGGCATTGAGCGTCGAATAAAATCAAATAGGGTTGTGGCATAAGGCCAATAGGTACCAATGGTTTTATCGGGTGGCTCATCGGTTAAACGGTGAAGGGCACCGGCCAATTCTTCGGCACTGTTGCCTGACCCTTCGGTTCCATGACAATGTAGACAACGGGTTGTATAAACTGTTCTTCCAGCTTCAACGGTGCCTTGACCTAGCGGTAGACCCTGTCCATTTGGAAAGACGGTGAAGTTACGCTGTTGAATAGTTTCTTTAGATAGATGTTTTCCTAGCCGTGGCCCATTATTGTCTTGAGCCAATGCAGGGCCAGTCCAAAGTAGCATAATAATAACGCTATATTTGATCGTAGACATGGCTGACGTGACCTTGTGTCGAGATTGCCCAATTAACAATAGCGTTGTAATGAAAGTAGCCGTGTCGGCCACGTTGGGCGATCAGTTCAGTTCGGTTGGGTTGAACGTACCCTGTTTCATCTGTTGCACGGCTAGATAATACAATGGCTTGACCCTGCCATTCTAAAGGGATTCGAAAACGCGTAAAACACATGGATAAGATAGGTTCTTGTAGCTCGGCATCTAACCAGGTTTGGCCGTGATCAGCAGAGACTTCAACACGAGTTATTTTTCCACGACCGGACCAAGCTAAACCCGAAATCTGATAGAGGCCAAAGCGATTTAATTGATGACCAAAGCTAGGGTTGGTAATAATGGATTTTGCGGCCATGAAGAATGAAAATTGCTGTGCTTTCCCACTAGGCAGTAATTCGGTGTATTTGGCCGTCTCATTTCGAGACATTGTAGGTTGGTTGGTAATATGAAGGCGTCGTAGCCATTTGACATTAAGGACACCTTCCCAGCCAGGAACTATTAGTCGTAATGGGTAGCCATTTTCAGGGCGTATTCTTTCTCCATTTTGATATAAGGCAATAAAACAATCGTCCATAGCTTTGCCTAAAGGGAGGCTGATGTTCATAAGGCTAGCATCACCGCCTTCAGCAATAACCCACTGTGCATCATGATGAAGTTGAGTTTCATTTAATAATAGTTTTAAGGGGATGCCGCTCCATTCACTGCATGAAACCATGCCATGAAAATTACCTACGGGGGTTTGAATGGGGTTTTTATGCCAGCCAGCATTACTATTACCGCCACATTCTATAAAGCAGATTCTAGATATCTTCGGGTATTGTAATAAGCTTTCAATGGAAAATTCAAGAGCATGAGTGACTAAGCCATGGATAGTTAAGCGATGGGCTGCAGGGTCTATCTGGGGGACGCCATTATGATGACGTTCAAAGTGAAGTCCAGAAGGTGTTATGATACCTTCGAGGTCTTGTAATGGGGTCCACGAAACACCATTTCCAAGGGCATGACGATTAGCCATCGTCCAGCGAATAGTTTTTTTTTCGAAAGGAGAGGGGTGTCCGTAATTAGAAAATCCGATACCGGGTTCAGACATCCATTGTGTACGTTCTTGTTCAAGAGCTGTTTGAGCAGATAAAGAAGCAGGCACAGTGGCGGCGACAGAAAAGACCAAGCCTTTCTTAAGAAAACAACGCCGGTCAATAAGTCCCCCAGTGATGTGTTTAAATTTCATAGTGGTGAAATTGTATGATGCTCGGGCCCTTTTTTATGTTGACAGTAAATTATAGAGATAAATTAATGATAATACAGGTATTCAGTTTTGGACTAGAATAATTAACTATTTGTTGAATTACCTTCCTTAGATAAGGTCACTTGATTAGCGTAATAATTTAATTTTAAGGGTATATTTGATGGACTTTCTAATTAACTATGTAGTGAGCAGTCGTCATCAAGCTATTTTAGTTATGGCGGTTTTCGGTGCGGTTTCAATTTTCTTTGTACCATTTTCGGTTATTAGTGCCGCTGTAGGCGCACTGGTAACACTTAGAAAAAACCCACAAGAAGGGGTTATTGTTTTTGTTGTTTCAGCAATCATTATTCTATTTGCACAATCCTTTGTTGTACCAAGACCTGGTTTGGAAATACCCATTGCGTTATTTATATATTTGCCCGTTTGGTTGAGTGCACGGGTGTTATATCGTCTAGCTTCACAAGGTGAAGCACTGGTTGTGATTTCTGCAAGTTGCGCGTTAGTCGCCATGAGCGTTCAACTTTATACGGGGGATGCGGTGCTATGGTGGGAGCAATGGTTGGAATTAGCAGCGCACAGCATTCAAGGTGCAACGATTGATAGTTTTGAGGCGGATGGTAGTCTTTTTCTGATTAATGGCCTTGTGGCGGTCATGTTAGGCCTGACATCGATGATGGCATTGCTATTAGCGCGTTATTTACAATCCTATCGATTTAACCCAGGAGGGTTTCAGGACGAATTTTATAATTTATCCATTCCACGTTCTGCCTTTATGGGAGGCATCGTGATGCTTTTTATGGGTTATATGATTAGTGAATTTTTAGTTTATGACCTGTTAGCTATTTTGACAATGATGTATGCCTTTCAAGGTTTAGCTATTTTCCATTTTAATGTGGCGAAGAAGGGCCATAGCCATGGTTTTTTGGTTCCCGTTTATTTTTTACTGATGATTTTCCCACAGCATATGTTTACCGGATTAGCCATGTTAGGTTTATTAGATATTATTATGAATTTTCGCCAAGAATCAAAAACGCCTCCTGGAAGGTTTTAAAAGATGATCCCCGTTAAAAATAACATCCCACTACATACGCGGCCTTATATCACTTGGGTTTTAATCTTTAGTAATACGGCGATCTTTGCTACATTGTTTGTTTTGCCCGTTCAAGTTAATAATTATGTCCTTTATCTTTATGGCATGGTGGCAGCCCGCTATAGTTTTCCTGAGTGGGCATTGAAATCAGGTTTTCCAGATGACAGTTATTTTTCATTTTTTTCGAGTATGTTTTTACACGGAGATGTGGTTCATCTGTTGATCAATTTAGTTTTTTTATGGATTTTTGCGGGGAATATTGAAGAACGAATGGGGCGATTTCGGTTTTCTGTTTTTTATGTCTTATGCGGTCTATTTGCAGCTTTTTTGCAATATGATTTTAACCCATCGTCAACCTTACCGATGGTGGGTGCTTCGGGTGCAATCGCTGGAATATTGGGGGCCTTTTTTTTGTTATACCCTTTTGCCCGCATTAAACTTTGGTTGCCATTGTTTTTTCTACCTATCTTCTTTGAAATACCCGCTATCGCATTTTTAGGGCTTTGGGTGATGTATCAAATCTATGAGGCGACATTTGGGCTGGTGACTCAAGAGCCAACGCTCTCAACGGTGGCATGGTGGACCCACTTAGGTGGTTTTGTAGCAGGTTTGCTACTGCACACTTTTTTCTTAAAGAAAGAACCGTCCGCATTTGTATCCGAGGAATAAAAAATCAACCAGTAGAATTTTGCTGTAGTATAATCACCAAGCTTAAGTGTTGTGGAACGATTTCCCTCGTTTCATCTCGATTGTTAATTGATGTAAGAAATTTCTCTTTAGGATTCATGGTTATGAAGAATGTTAATGTTGCACTAGTAAGACTACTGCAATTTGTAATTTTTGTTGTTTTTACTTTTGTCGTGCTTGTTTATTTTAGTGCGTTGCTTATTTTGCCACTTGATTTCGCGATTTTATTTATAAAATTATTAGGCGTTTTTGGTCTCAATGGAATGATCAGTGCAGCAATTGCTGTTCCATTGGTGGGTTTTTTAGGTTGGTTAGTATACAAAACACCGGGCCTAGGTACGTTGTTGGTTAATATCGGTATGGATCTAGTAACGGCCGGTAAAGAACGTGTTAAAGATTTCGATAAAATAGTCGAAACTGTTAAATCAGCTTAGTTACTAAAGTATTTCTTTAAGAACAATCCAGTATGGGATTGTTCTACCTCACTAACGTCATGGGGTGTGCCTTCAGCGATAATAAGGCCGCCACCATCGCCGCCTTCGGGTCCTAAATCGATAATCCAGTCGGCAGTTTTTATCACGTCAAGATTGTGTTCAATAACAATTATAGTGTTGCCGTGATCTCTAAGGGTATGCAAGACTGTCAACAATTGCTTGATGTCATGGAAGTGTAGTCCGGTTGTTGGTTCGTCCAGAATATACAGTGTTTTACCGGTATCTCGTTTAGACAGTTCTTTGGCTAATTTTATGCGTTGTGCTTCACCGCCACTCAAGGTGACCGCTTTTTGACCCAAGGTTAAGTAGCTTAAACCAACCTCTATTAAAGTTTGTAATTTTTTATTTAGCACCGGGACTGGACGGAAGAAATCTAAGGCATCTTCTACGGTCATATCAAGCACTTCGTTAATTGTTTTGCCTTTATAGCGAACCTCAAGCGTCTCACGGTTGTAGCGTTTTCCTTGGCAAATATCACAATGGACATAGACGTCCGGTAAGAAATGCATTTCAACTTTTATGACGCCGTCGCCTTTACACGCTTCACAACGTCCACCTTTCACATTAAAGCTAAATCGACCGGGCGAATAGCCACGAGAGCGAGACTCAGGGGTTGCTGCAAATAATTCACGGATTGGGGTGAATAACCCGGTATAAGTTGCTGGGTTTGAGCGTGGAGTACGGCCAATAGCGCTTTGGTTGATATCGACGACTTTATCAATTAGTTTAAGGCCTAGCACTTGGTCACAGGCTGCAGGAAGCGCGCTGGCGTTATTGAGTGTGCGGGCAACATGGCGATACAGCGTATCATTAATGAGTGTTGATTTTCCTGACCCTGACACACCGGTAATACAGGTGAATAAACCGAGCGGAAATGAAACAGTGATATTTTTTAGGTTGTTACCGCGCGCATTTTTAATGGTTATTTGTTGGTCATCTATAGGCCAATGCAGGTTTTTAGGGATGCTTATTTTTTGTTTCCCTGACAGATACATGCCGGTTAACGATGCCGGGTTTTTCATAATGGCTTTAAGCGAGCCTTGCGCCACAATTTCACCGCCATGAATACCTGCCGCAGGGCCAATATCAATAATGTGTTGGGCGGCTCTTATGGCATCTTCATCATGCTCAACGACAATCACGGTGTTACCCATATCGCGAAGATGGATCAAGGTATTGAGTAACCGTTGATTGTCACGTTGGTGAAGACCTATTGACGGTTCGTCAAGAACATACATGACACCTACTAAACCAGCGCCAATTTGGCTGGCTAAACGTATTCGTTGAGCTTCGCCGCCAGATAAAGTATTAGCACTACGGTTTAAGGAAAGATAATTTAGACCAACGTTCACCAAAAACTCTAATCGGTCTTGAATTTCGAGAACAATTTTCTCCGCAACCTTCGCTTTTTTGCCCGATAGGTTGAGCGTTTGAAAAAATGTTAATAAATCTTGAATAGATAGGGCGGTTAATTCGGGTAACGGATGGTTGTTAATAAAGACATTTCGGGCCGATTCGTTTAAGCGTGATCCGTTGCAACTAGGACAAGGTTTATTGGCTAAATATTTAGCCAGGTCATCGCGGACGGTAGAGGAATCGGTTTCCAGATAACGCCGTTCCATATTGGCAATAACCCCTTCAAATGAATGACGTTTGCGTTTTATGGTTCCCCGGGCGGTAATAAAGTGAAAGTCTATGGCTTCACGTCCACTACCAAATAAAAGGATGTCTTGATGTTCTTTACTGAGTGAATTGAAGGGAGTATCGGTATCGAACTGATAATGTTCAGCTAGCGAGGAGATTAACTGAAAATAATAACCATTGCGTCGGTCCCAACCTCTGATAGCACCCCCAGCCAAAGTCAATTCTGGGCTGTGAACAACAAGGGCAGGATCAAAGTATTGTTTTATGCCAAGACCATCGCAGGTCGAGCAAGCGCCTTTGGGATTGTTAAAGGAAAAAATTCGCGGTTCTAATTCAGCAAGACTATAGCCACAAATTTTACAGGCATAGTGTTCAGAAAATAAGAGCTCGATAGTCTCGTCATCCATCGAAGCCGCAATAGCGGTTCCATCAGCGATGCGTAAAGCCGTCTCAAATGATTCGGCTAGACGCAGTGCGATGTCGTCCCGAATTTTAAAACGGTCAACAATCACTTCAATGGTATGTTTTTTATTACTATCGAGCGCAGGGACTTCGTCTAAGTCATGAATTTCGCCATTAATGCGTGCTCGGATAAAGCCTTGTGATTTGAGGTCATTAAAGAGTTGAATATGTTCGCCTTTACGCTCATTGACAACGGGCGCTAATAACATCCAGCGCTGCCCGTCTTCATGGCTGAGTACTTTGTCGACCATTTGGCTGATGATTTGTGCCTCGAGTGAGGTGCTGTGTTTAGGGCATTGTGGTGTCCCTGCACGGGCATACAATAACCGTAAATAATCATAGATTTCGGTAATAGTACCTACCGTCGAACGGGGATTATGTGAAGTGGATTTTTGTTCAATTGAAATAGCTGGCGAGAGGCCTTCAATATGGTCAACGTCGGGTTTTTCCATTAATGAGAGAAACTGACGGGCATAAGCGGATAAGGACTCAACATAACGTCGTTGACCTTCAGCATAAAGCGTGTCAAAGGCTAAGGAAGATTTCCCAGATCCTGAAATACCGGTGATCACGATCAACGAATCTCGGGGTAAATCCAAGTCAATATTTTTAAGATTATGTGTTCTTGCACCACGAATACGAATTGTATTCATTCTATAATTCCGACAAGTAAGATAACCTGATAATATACGTGTTTTTGTATTACTTACGCAAAGGAGATTTTTGTTTTGGCTGTAATTCAGGATATTAGTAGTCCACTTACACCGTTTGAGCGACGTGCCAGTATTTCATTGGCATCTATTTATGCGTTAAGAATGTTTGGTTTATTTATGATCCTGCCCGTCTTAACGTTATTTTCAGATTTTTATGAAGGCTCTACACCGTTGTTAATCGGATTAGCCATGAGTATTTATGGCTTAACCCAAGCATTATTTCAGATTCCTTTTGGTTTATTGTCTGACCGGTTCGGCCGAAAAAAGATGATTGTCCTGGGCTTGTTGCTTTTTATTACCGGTAGTGTGGTGGCGGCTTTATCAACATCAATTTACGGCGTCCTTATAGGGCGTGCGCTACAGGGCTGCGGGGCTATTGCCGCGGTGGTCATGGCGCTGGCTGCTGATTTAACCCAAGAGGTTCACCGTACTAAAATCATGGCGATGATTGGTATGAGTATTGGCTTGTCTTTTGCCGTTGCCATGGTCGCAGGGCCTATTCTTGCCGATTTTGCGGGGATACAATCAATTTTTTGGGTTACCGCTGTGTTGGCGGTTATTGCCTTGTTACTGGTGTTATATGTGGTTCCTAATCCGTTGGAATTAAAAGTCCATCCTGATGCTGAATCTCTGCCGAGTCAATTTAAAGATGTCTTATTGAATTTTGATTTATTGCGTCTTGATTTTGGTATTTTCATTTTACATCTCGTGTTGATGGCAAGCTTTATCATTATTCCTTTGCAGTTGAGAGCAACGGGGCTTGATCAAAGTCTGCATTGGCAGGTTTATTTGCCGGTATTGCTGGGGTCTATGGCTATTGTGATACCGTTTGTTATTCTGGCTGAAAAGAAACATAAGATGAAATCGGTTTTTATAGGTGCGATTGCAGCCTTATGTCTGGCCTTTATCGGGTTTGCCTTTTTTTATGACAGCCTTGCCGGTATTATTGTTTTTTTAGCGTTGTTTTTTTGTGGCTTTAATTTATTGGAAGCGACATTACCGTCGTTGATCTCTAAAACAGCGCCGGGTGATATGAAAGGTACCGCGATGGGTGTTTATTCAACCTCACAGTTTTTAGGTGCTTTTTCAGGCGGTACGTTAGGCGGCTGGTGTTATGGTCAATGGGGAGCGGTTGCGGTTTTTATCGTGTGTATTATAGCGACGTTACTGTGGCTCGTGGTGGCGATGAAAATGCGTACGCCCCGTTATTTGGCTAATTTAATTGTTTCATTAGAAGGTCTTGCCTCGGAGCAACCCCATAAACTGAACGAAAAGCTTGTAACTGTTACTGGCGTTGCGGAAGCCCGTATACATATTGAAGAAAAATTAGCGTATTTGAAAGTCGATAATTCAATATTAGACCGTAAGGCCCTGCAAGATTTTTTAACCCGCAATCAGTCGGTATGATTTGTTATCATGCTCACTAAGTAGAATGATAAATAATGAACCTTAATTTTTGGAGAAAACCATGCTGAATAAAGTTACTTTAATTGGTAATTTAGGACAAGATCCTGAAGTTCGTACCAGTCCTAATGGCACAAAAATAGTAAGAATAAGTTTGGCAACTACGCGGCGTTGGACTGATCGCCAAACCCAAGAACGTAAAGACCATACTGAATGGCATCGGGTAGTTTTCTTTAATCGTACCGCGGAAGTTGTTGAACAATATTTAAGAAAGGGCAGTCAAGTTTATATTGAAGGCCGGATACAAACACAGAAGTACCAAGCTAAAGACGGCCAAGACCGCTATTCAACGGACATTATTGCCGAACAAATGCAAATGTTAGGTAGCCGTAGTGGAGGGTCTTCTAACTTTTCTGATAACGCGCAAGCGTCTGCCCCTGCTGCAGCACCGGCGTCACCATCAGCACCCGGTGCTTTTCAAGGGCCTGACGATTTTGACGACGACATCCCTTTCTAGGTCGTTATAACGGTTAGCTATTTTAATAAACAGTGGTACTCACAACAACGCAACGTAAAATTCTTGTCGCCCTTTCCGATGGTCAGTTTCATTCAGGTTCTGATTTGTCGGAGGCTTTAGGGATTAGCCGTTCGGCTATTTGCAAACAAATCAATGGGCTCGATGGATTGGGTCTCAAGTATTCGGCTATATCGGGGAAAGGGTATCGCCTGCTTCAGCCCATTGAATTACTAGACGAAGCGACCATTAGAGGGCATTTAGGTCCTGAGTCTGTAAAGTATATTTCTTCTATTCATTGTTTAGATGTCATTGATTCGACCAATAATTATTTATTAACGCAGGGCCAAGTGCAACCGGCACTGAGCCAAATTTGCTTGGCTGAATTTCAGAGTGCTGGCCGAGGTCGTCGCGGTAAGCAATGGGTTTCTCCTTTTGGACAAAATATTTATTTGTCTTTATCGTGGCAATATTTTTGTGGCGTTACCGCTTTGGCAGGATTGAGCTTGGGTATTGGGGTTTGTCTGGTGCGCGTCATTAGAGCCTTGTCGGGTGTTGAGGTTGGTTTAAAGTGGCCGAACGATATCTTTTGGCAAGGTAAAAAACTGGGTGGAATTCTGGTTGAATTATCAGGCGATATGGAAGGGCCTTGTGCTGTTGTGGTTGGCTTAGGTTTGAATCGAGCCTTATCGGACGATGAGGGTGCAACCATTGACCAAGAGTGGGTCGACTTACAGCGTATTTTAGGCGAGAAAAATGTACCCAGAAATAAACTCATTGCCGCACTGATTAATGAACTCATTCCGTTTATGGCGGCCTTTGAGCAAGAGGGTATAGCGGCGCTAATTAATGAGTGGCGTCGTTATGATTGCCTGGTTGGTCAAACGGCTAAGTTACAGTTAGGCCACAAGGTTATTAGCGGTACTGTTTCAGGTATTGATGATCAAGGTCATCTCTTACTGACTCAGGCCAATGGGGAAACACAAGCTTATAATTCCGGTGAAATAAGTGTTGATATCGCATGACTATATTATTAATTGATGTCGGCAATAGTCAACTTAAATGGGTGTTGAGCGATCAACAGGAGATGTCCCCACACCAACGGCTCTCTAAGACAGAAAACTATCTCGAGGCGCTTGCCGCAACATGGCAAGAATTTGAGACCGTCAACACGGTAGTTATCTCCAATGTGACGGGTGTTAAGGTCACCCAAGCGCTGATTGATTTGTGTCAACGACTCTGGCCTAAGGTGCACTGTGTAACGGCGAGTGCCGAGGGAACGTGTTGCGGGGTAACCAATAGTTACCTGCACCCTGAAAAACTCGGCGTGGATCGCTGGTTAGTCCTTATTGCGAGTTGGACACAGTCTTTAAAACCGCTTGTGGTGGTCGATTGTGGTACCGCCATAACGGTCGATGCGCTGAACCGAAAAGGACAACACTTAGGGGGGCTGATTATCCCAGGATTTTCATTAATGCAGCGTTGTCTTTCGGAAAACACCTTTGCGTTATCGACGGGCGATGTACCGTTTAAACCGACCTTGGGTAATGCAACCGAAGCGGCCATCGCGAACGGTTCTGTGTTGGCGGCGGCGGGGTTAGTAGAAAAGGTCATTCATGATCTTGAGCACACAGAAGGAGAATCATTTCAACTGATTCTAACCGGTGGCGATGCGCTACGGCTAGAGCAAGCGCTGGATCGTTCTTGTGTGGTTGATGCCGAATTAATCTTTAAAGGCCTGCAGCGCTATGTCGAGACACACCGGTAAGGCAGGTTGGCCTGAGTCTTATTGCCACGCAAGAAAAGCTGATTGATGGCCTTCAATAAAGATATGGTCAGCATTTTTTTGTTTGTTTTTAACCGACACTAACAAGTGCCAAGTGGCGTCTATTTGTAACGCGTTAACCACCTCGCCTATACTCTGGTCATTGTCAGAATCTACATCAAATAATTTTAAGCCCGGACTTATCGCTACAGTAGCACTCAGGGTAGCATGATGCATGGACGCTTTAGCTTTGCCCTTATAGTGCGTACGGGCAATAATTTCCTGTCCGGTATAACAGCCTTTTTTAAAACTGATTGCCCCTAAGGTATCCAGGTTAATGGATTGCGGTATCCAGGTTTCACGGGTTGCAGGGGTTATATGGGGTAACCCGGCGAGGGTATCTAAAAATTGCCAAGCAAGCGCAGGGGAAAAGTCACGGTCTGTGGGGCCGATTTGTTCAAATAATTCCTGTGCGCGGTCAAGTGAGCCAATAAAAATAAACCGTGGCGTTTCAGTGCTGGGCAGCTTAACGATGGCAGCGGTGTCGTTAAAGACCGTGGTTTGGTAATCATTAGCCGGTAGATAGGGTGCGACGCGGTTATCAGTAAAGCCAAATAAGCCAATTTCTTGTGGGGTGATTTGGATTTTTACATCGGCTCGTAGGACATACATTTTGAGACGCTTACAAATACTTTCAGCTAAATCAGCCGGTAAGATTAATTGAAATTCGTCACCCTGTTTAACTAATAAAAAAGTGCTGATAACGCGTCCTTTAACCGAACAAAAAGACCCCAGTATAGATAAGTTTTCAGAGGCATCGGAAACGTTACAGGTACTTTGCCCTTGTAATAAGGCACTGGCATCTTGGCCCGATAGTGTTAGCACAGCAAGGTGGTCAAGGCAATACACTGCAGGGGTGCTGCTAGCAGTGGATGCGGCTGAGCGATTAAAACCTAACGTAGAAAGAAAAGGGGCTGAATGATCGTGCATTTTTTTATTACCTAGGCTTTGAAGAGGGAGCTATTATACCTATATTGTAAAGTGAACTTTCAAAATGTAGCGAGGATGAGCGAACCATGACTAAAAATACAAAACAAAGGCCAAAATCCAACCCACCCCCAAACGCCGAGCAACAACCGGTTACCTCGGAGAAAGCAGAGGATAACCGCAAAAAGCCAACGGACCCTACTCGCTTTGGCGATTGGGAAAAAAACGGTCGTTGTATTGATTTTTAATGTCTACGCATCGATCAGACCCTTATTCCTTTCAGGTTAAATTTTACCCCTCACGAATCCTGTTCTACGCCGGGATTGTGCTCCATATGTTGGCGCTTATGGCCTGTTTTTTAATGGGGGTAGTGTTTATGGTTAAGGGCTTGATGGTGGTGATGATCTTGGTGAGTTTGTGTCGCCAATATTACCTTTTTAAACCACAGCAATGGGCTCAATTAACATATAGCGATGCGCAAGGGTGGCGCTATGCGCAAGGAGAGCAGCCATTAATACCGATTACTATTTTGCCTTCAACGGTGATCACCACGCGATGGGTCATTATTCATGCGTTAACTGAAAATAAGCAATGGCAAGCCATTGTTATTGGCTACGATTCATTAGCGGATGATTATTTCAGGCAATTACGGGTTAACTTGAAAATATTCAATTAAGTTAAACGGGACTATTTTATGCCTTACCGGTATGAATTTCGCTTATAATAGCCAGCAGTAATTATTTGACCCAAAGCAGCTCGGTATAGCCTATCAGGAGCTGCAATATCTTATAGATTCTAATTTAACTATCTCATTGTTCAGAGGATTTTATGGCGCTTTATTGCGGAATTGTCGGTTTGCCGAATGTTGGTAAATCAACCTTGTTTAATGCCCTAACCGAAGCAGTTATTCCT
Organism: uncultured Methylococcales bacterium; assembly: GCA_913019935.1. GTDB lineage: Bacteria > Pseudomonadota > Gammaproteobacteria > Methylococcales > Methylomonadaceae > OPU3-GD-OMZ. The sequence goes on along the minus strand of CAJVZC010000018.1, from coordinate 374 downwards.
GCTGAAAACTACCCCTTTTGTACTATCGACCCCAATGTGGGTGTAGTCACGGTTCCAGATCTACGGTTAGATAAGTTATCTGCCATTGTGAATCCACAAAAAGTTATTCCTACCACCATTGAGTTTGTAGATATCGCGGGTTTAGTTGAAGGGGCTTCAAAAGGGGAGGGGCTTGGCAATCAGTTCTTAGGCAATATTAGAGAAACCGATGCAATTGCGCATGTCGTGCGTTGTTTTGAAGATGAGAATGTCGTGCATGTGGCCGGTAAGATTGACCCTATATCCGATATTGAAGTAATCAATACCGAATTAGCCTTAGCCGATATGGCCAGTATTGAGAAAGCCATTGTCCGTGCGACGAAAGCGTCAAAGTC
>CAJVZC010000017.1 GCA_913019935.1 uncultured Methylococcales bacterium | reverse complement strand
CAACTCACTTTCCAAAATAATACTCTCTTCGACAACGGCCATAATACCGTCTAGATATTGTTCCTCGGCTTGAGCCCTAGCCCCTGACACCGATAATAAACAAACCAAAACCATTAACACATGCACCAATTCTTTCATTCCCTTTTTACCTATCATTAATTATTGGTCCGCTGATCTTCATATCCTGGCAAATTCTCATTTAAGAAATTACCTAGCTTATCTCCAAGAGCGGTTAACCCCTTAAGTTCTAGTTGCACAAATAATCCTATATCATATTGTTCCTGATCTTCTGCCACCTGACTAGTAGAATTAGCATAACGACGACCTAACACTCTGAATCGCCAACAACAATTATCTTTCTCTAACCCCGAAAACATTTCAAGAGACATATTTTCCTTTAATGAATAAACCCAACGCCCTACAAGATTCCAATCATCAAACAATGGCCATGCAAAAGATAGGTCACTTTGAATAAGTCCATTTCGACGGTAGCGATAACCTAAATTAACTAAACTAATATTCTCATCCCTATACTCTAACGAAGCATTAAACCTATCAATTCGTCGCTGACTTCCTGTCCTAGGGTCCGGGCTAACATCAAGATCTGGAATCCAATGTAATTCCGAGCTATAGCGCAAATTCTTAGTCAGTTCCCCTTTCAATCCCACAATTATATTAGAGAAATTACTTTCCAAAAAATCATATTGTTGGTCAACATTTAATTGCGCATAATTTAATCCTAACCTTGAATCCATTAACGCCGTCGAAACACCATAAACGACTCTATTAGCCGCAGCAATACTATCTGGTCCACTTTGCAATAAGGCCCTATACATCTGGCCAGAATTAGTATCATAACTACCCGAATCAAATTGCTGGTTACTATTAGCCTCATGTTGTGGAATATAGAAATATGAAGCTCTGGGTTCAATGGTATGGCGTAAATTCAAACCAAGTACATCTGAAAACTCCCGTTGCAACATAAAGTTACCCGCAATTTCATAGATAGGTAGTGTTCGAGTGTAAGTTGTTGACGTATTATCATCTTGATTTTCTAATTGATAAGCCGTGTGTTGCACAGTCACTTTTGGTGTAACATTAAAACCCGCTAACTGTAGAGGTAATGCAATACTCGGCTTTAAGTTTACCCGAGAACCGATAACGCCCGTTTTCTTCTGAAAATAAACAAATTCATTATCCGCATTTAAATCAACTGAAACAAAATCAAAACCCTCAAAATTCAATAATTTTCTAAGACTAAGATTAACCTGTGGTAGGCGGCGGTAAGGCTTGTCTGCATCTGAAATTGTATTATCAATAGTCAGATAATGCTCAACCATTGCTGTTAGGTTCACACTCGGCATTGCTACAGACCCTAATGTCCCTTCTGATTCTGGAACACTGTACCTCATGGTACTAAAACTTCGCATTTGAGCATTTTGTGTCACCGTAAAGGAATTGCTCAATTCATCATAATAATCATCATCTGACAAATAATTAACATCAACATCAAATGCCAAACTATCCCCTACTATTAAATCAGGTTTCCACTGGCTTTGATTTTGCCATTTAAAATTCCCACGCTGTTTCCCTTTATGAGGGTTAACGGTCACTTCATCTAGTGCGGTTGCTTTATTATCACTGATTAAAAATTCAACAGAAAATTTACCGTTGCTAGATGCTGACAAATAACGAAAATCCCCTGCCAACATTAAACCACGCTCGGACATATAACGCGGTCTTAACACTGCATCATAATTAGGGGCAATATTCCAATAATACGGCACAGTAAAATCTAAACCATTTTTCTCGGTATTATCCCAAGCGGCATTTAAGAAACCCGAAACCCGCCGATCATCTAAAGGGAAAGAGAAGTAAGGTGTATAAATTACCGGTACCCCTTTAAACTCTAACCAAGCTTCTTTTACAGCACCCTTACCCGTTTTATCATTCAATTTTGCCCGCTTTGCATGTAACACCCAATCCTGATTACCCGGTTTACAGGTGGTATAAGCAACATTTTTATAACGTGTTAAAAATTCATTTTCACGATAAACCACATCCGCTGTTCCTCGTGTTCTCCCCCCTGGCGAGATAAACAATGCCGTTCTTAACCGTGACTCATCGGTTGCGAGTTTCATAAACGAGGTATCACTGTAAAAAGAAATGTCATCGGCGCGGTAATAAACATTACCTTGCGCATCAATAGTACTCGAGACTTTATCTAATGCCGCTTTATCAGAGAGGGTTCGCTGGTCGGCACGTACCATTTCCACATTACCGACAAAGGTTGTGACTTCATTATCAAAAGACTCTGCCGAATCCCCTTCAATAACCAAAGGTGAACTCAATCGAAAGGATGCATCGACTGCGAAATCAAAATCTTGACGATTGATCGGCAAACGCTCACAGTTCTCCCAAGGATCAAACTTAAGATCCCCTTGCATCATTTTAAAAATATCTTCTTGGGCAACCGCAAAGGCCGGCTGAAAAATCGATGATTTAAAATCATCATCAACAATGACTCGCCCTTCTCCTTGAGGATCACGACCCATCAAACTACAATCCCACGAGTCATCCCCCTCACCTGACAAACAGGTCCAGCCGGGACGCTTTGCAATTGACCCTGGCGGTAGTTCGACGGGCGTAAATTCAGGTGAAACTTTGGGAATTCGGGTCACCGTTGCTGGCACTAATTCGGTAATAGCCGGTGACCTTGAGTTGACTTCGGTGACACTCCCACTGGCGGTATCTTTATCCGTTACACACAACCATTCTTGACTGCCCTTTTTTTGCTGACAACTCCAGCCTGCTGTGGCCCCTTGAGACAACGCTGCTACGCTATAAACCCAAAGACATACAACAATAAATAATCGAAGGAACATAAATACCAGTAGTTTTTATTGGCTGAACTGCGCTAAATCAAATACTATAATATCTTACAGTAATTCATCCGCTGCTTAATTAATTAATTCAAGCCTTTTATGCCAAAGACCGATGCAAGACTTTTAGCCATTAAACATTGGTTAAGCCATACATTAAAACTTAACTATAGTACTATTGAGCCCGCTTCAAATGATGCCAGTTTCAGGCGCTATTTTAGAGTCTCCCATCCACAGGGAAGTCACATCGTGATGGATGCGCCTCCTGAGCAAGAAACCTTGTCGCCTTTTATAAAAATTAGCACATTACTCACTCGAAACGGCCTTAAGGCACCCTCTATTTATGCACAAAATACCCATGAAGGGTTCTTACTACTGGATGATTTTGGATCCATTTGTTATCTAGACCAATTAGCCCCCGAAACCGTTGAGATACTCTATAAAGCGGCCATGCAGTCTCTACTCGATATGCAAGTCACGATCAACCCCGTTCAGCATGCGCTTCCAGTCTATAATCACGCTTTATTGCATCAAGAACTCGAGTTATTTAGCAATTGGTTTGTCACTGAACTGCTCAATATCACCCTCTCACCCGCAGCACACCGAGAACTAGAGCGCACCTGGACACTCCTAATTAAATCAGCACTGGAACAACCTCAAGTTTTTGTTCATCGAGATTATCACAGTCGTAACTTAATGATTCTCGAGGAACAATCGCCGGGTATTATTGATTTTCAAGATGCTGTACAGGGCCCGGTCACTTACGATTTAGTATCCCTTTTACGTGATTGTTATATCACTTGGCCTAAACAACAGGTTTTACACTGGGTGACCGCCTACCACCGTCAATTACAACATCACCCTCAGTGGCACTGTAGCTTACCCCAATTTATTCGTTGGTTTGACTTCATGGGACTTCAGCGCCATCTGAAAGCGATCGGTATTTTTTCGCGTTTAAAAATACGCGACCACAAAGAAAATTATATTAATGATATTCCACGCACCCTTAATTATGTCATTCATATCAGCGATGATTACCCCGAGCTATCATCATTCAGCCAGTTACTCAAAAATGAAGTTCTGCCTGCAAAAAATCTGCCGTCATGAAAGCCATGATTCTAGCGGCCGGCCGCGGTGAAAGACTTCGCCCCTTAACCGACAAACACCCCAAACCCTTACTCCCTGTCGCCGGCAAGCCATTAATCGAATACACTATTGAACGTCTTGTTAGCGAGGGATTTCAAGACTTAGTCATTAATATTGCTTATCTTGGCATACAAATCAAAGAGACCTTAGGCAACGGCCAGCGTTTTAATGCCACTATCAGTTACTCCGATGAAGGAGACAATCCGCTTGAAACTGCAGGCGGTATTATCCGAGCGCTACCCTTGCTGGGTGATAAACCTTTTATTGTGGTCAATGGCGATATCGCTACTGACTTTAATTTTTCAACCTTAAAAGAACAACCGATTGATTTAGCACATCTCGTTCTTGTACCCAACCCAGACCACCATCCTCACGGTGATTTTGCTATCAAAAACACTCTTATTACAGAGAGCGCCTCACCACGCTACACCTTCAGCGGCATTGGCCTCTATCACCCCAAACTTTTCAACAATCAACCCGCCAGTAAATCTGCACTCAAACCACTCCTGCAAACAGGCATTCAAGCACAAGGCATATCCGGTGAACTCAGCCATAATTTCTGGCTGGATATTGGCACTGTTGAACGCTTAAAACAGTTTGAACAACATGTCAGAAACAACCTTTAACAATCAAAAAAAAGCGGTTTAGATTATTTAGTAAAGGTAATAAACTGCCGGTAAGGCGAGTCCCCTTTCCAAGTAAAAGATTCTGTGTAGTAGTGCATTAGACTCAAATAGCCAATAAACACTAACGTGACAACGCGTCTAATTTCAACTCCAAAGAAGAACTCTATTAACACCTCGCAAAGGTAATCACCATATTGTTGTAATCCAAAAGCTATCGCAAACGATAAAAGAGGCAAGACTAGAAAAACCGACAGCCCTATTTTCTTCGCGCCCCGATAAATAAAATTTCGCGGTTCGACGCTATGACGATTGTAATCATGTGTCACATAGAAAATATACGCGGTAATATCATGCACTAATCTTGGCACCAAAATAGCCAAAAAATAATACTCCTGAGTAAATAAATAAAAACTTGAAAAAACTAGAAAAGCATTTGCCCATAAAAATATTTTGCCAAATAAGGTGGGTACTGACTTCTGACAAGAAAACGTCGACACTAACAACGCAATACTCAAAATAGAAACAATACTTTTAATCACAAGCACTTCGTTAGGTGACAGATTATTTTTCATAAAGATGCCGATATAAACCAAAATACCGGTCGCAACACTCAAATACAGCTGAATATTAAACTGCCGATCTGACAATCGACAAACACCCCGAGCTAAACCATGTTGCTGCTTTAAAACATGCAATACGGTCCAAGAAGCCACTAAAATATACATAGAATAATACGGTAACCATTGACTGCCTAACCCAAAGAAAACGGCTAAAGCCAAGGTCATCGCAATCACCTTAACCTTAAAGGTTTTAAGGTATTCAACATTACTGGTCATGACCACTGCACTGGCAACAATATGTGGAATACCAAATAAGATATTAAAAAAAACAAAATGATTCGGGCTTGTTGGTAAAGCGTCTTTCAAGAACCCACCCCAGAACTGACTATCGGCTAGCTGCAACAATAAACAAATGGGAATAATCGCATAAACACCCAATAACCAACGAAATGAAATCGCTAACGGTTTTTTCGGAAGATGCGCTTGGGGAACTTGTTGCAGTACTTCTGTTGTCATTATAAAACCTAATTAATCTGAAGTTTGTATTTTACTTAAAGGAAAAGTACACTGGATCACACGCTACGATCAAGCGCTTTTTTAAATATAATCATAATTGATGCCCAACTATCGATGACCTTCACCCTACACCCCCAATTAGCCCAAGATACCATCGCGCTTGGCCGTTTTAAGCTTTGCCACTTACGCCTTATGAATGAGCGTCATTATCCCTGGTTTATTCTGATTCCAGAGGGTAATAACCTTCAGGAAATCCATCAGCTCAACCCTAACGATCGACTGCAATTCATCCATGAATCTTGCTATTTAGCAGAACACCTTCAGCAACACTTTAAAGCCGATAAATTAAATATCGCCGCTATTGGTAATAAAGTACCCCAACTTCATATTCACCATGTGGTTCGCTTCCAATCTGATCGCGCCTGGCCTAACCCTGTTTGGGGACAATTTGAACCTGAACCGTACAGTGAATCAGCCCTGTCCACTGTGCTTAAATACACGCACACCTTAGTTTCAAACTATAACGCATGACCTCCGAAAAACCTATGGGGCCCGTCATGATTGACCTGATCGGCCCATCTATTTTAGATCACGAAAAGGAAAAAATACGTCATCCCAATACTGGTGGCATCATTTTATTCCAACGTAATTTTCAAGATTCACAACAAATTTCACAATTATGCCGTGACATTCGCACGAATCGAAAAGGCGACATCCTTATTTGTGTCGACCAAGAAGGAGGCCGCGTTCAACGCTTCCAAAAGGGCTTTACCCAACTACCGCCGGCCCATAGATACCAATCCTTCAGGAAAGAAGCGCCATCATTAGCCACAACGGCGGGCTGGCTGATGGCCACGGAACTATTAAATTGTCATGTGGATTTCAGTTTTGCACCGGTTCTAGATGTTGACAGCGGCGTCAGCGACATTATTGGCAACCGCTCTTTCTCTCAAGACCCCATTCAAGCGGCCCAACTTGCTGCTGCCTTCCGTAACGGCATGAGGCGTGCAGGCATGGCCGCTGTTGGGAAACATTTTCCAGGTCATGGTGCCATTGCAGCTGACTCCCATCTCGAATTACCCATCGACAAACGGAATTTACAGACCCTACAATCACATGACTTAGTGCCCTTTAAAACATTAATTGCAGATGCTATTGAAGGGATCATGCCCGCGCATATCGTCTACCCTAAAATTGATGATCAACCGGCTGGGTTTTCATCTTTTTGGCTTAATACTATTCTTCGTGAACAACTTAATTTTACCGGTGCTATTTTTAGTGATGACTTATCAATGGCCGGAGCAGCTTTTTTAGGCAGTTACCTCGAACGCGCAAATGCGGCTCTTGCTGCAGGCTGCGATATGGTTCTGGTGTGCAATAATTCTGATGCAGCCAGTGACGTTCTTGAATCGTTACCCATCAAAAATAATGCCTTACGCCAATACCGCCTAAAAAAAATGCAAGCAACTAAAAAACCGGTACCCTTAAGTCACTCTGAACTTTGTTCTTTTGCCCGCAAGCACCTCTTATCCCAAGTCCATGACTAGTTAATTATGCTGACGTTAGATACCCTCAAGACCATCCAAGAAAATGCCGAATTACTTTATGATGAAAATCAAATAAACAGCGCTCTAACCAAGGTTGCTAATCAAATTAACTCCCAACTCAGCAACAAAAATCCTCTCGTTATTTGCGTCATCAACGGCGGTATTATCACGGCAGGGAATTTACTTCCCAAACTTAACTTCCCCTTAACACTTGATAGCGCTCATGTCAGTCGTTATGCGCATAATACCCACGGCGGCACCCTTAAATGGATTGCCAAACCTAAATCTTCTCTAGCTGACCGCACAGTGCTAATCGTCGATGATATTTTAGACGAAGGCATCACATTGCATGAAATCGCTACGTTTTGTCGTAATCAGGGTGCTAAAGAAATTTTTAGTGCCGTTTTAGTCGATAAACAATTGAATAAACCTAAACCCATCACCGCTGATTTTGTTGCACTCACGTCACCTAATCTTTTTTTATTTGGCTATGGCATGGATTATCAAGGCTACTTAAGAAATGCCCCGGGGATTTTTGCCTGCCAGAATGTTTAAACCGCCTTACTTTCATCAACAACAATATATCCTCTAAGACTATACTCAATTAACCGACCTACAAAACCTTATATACTTTCTATTAAGATGGGCTATGAACCAATCACTTCCTGAAAAGAACGGTACGGAAAAGAACCTCTCGCCTTGGCGAGAAAAATTAAACACCCTTATTTTTGGCGCAGAAACGCCCGCAGGAAAGACTTTTGATATTGTCCTTATCTTCTGCATCATACTCAGTGTCATTGCAGTCATGCTAGACAGTGTAGAATCCATTCAAAAAAATTATCGTACTGAACTTTTCTACGCTGAGTGGGCATTTACTTTACTTTTCACCGTTGAATATTTTCTAAGAATAATTTGCGTTAAACAACCTTTACGCTATTGCATCAGTTTCTTTGGACTGGTCGACTTATTATCGATCTTACCCACCTATATTTCTTTACTATTCCCCGGTGCCCAGTACCTACTGGTTATTAGAATTCTCCGCCTTTTACGTATCTTCAGAATCCTTAAACTAACCGAGTATATGGGTGAAGCCAGTGTACTGCTGGACGCTCTAAATAATAGTAGACGTAAAATCTTAGTATTCCTTTACACCGTCTTAGCCGTCGCGATCGTCTGTGGCGCGCTCATGTATGCTATTGAAGGCTCCACATCAGGATTCACGAGTATTCCGCGTTCTGTCTATTGGGCGATTGTGACACTCACTACAGTGGGTTATGGCGACATTGCCCCCCAGTCCCCTCTCGGCCAAATAGTCGCCTCAGCGATTATGATTTTAGGCTATGGCATTATTGCTGTTCCCACAGGTATTTATAGCCTAGAGTTGGTTAAGTCATACCATGCAAACACTATACGCAATGACGCCTGTCCTTCTTGTGGTGAAACCGGTCATGATTCTGATGCCGAATTTTGTAAATTTTGCGGAAATACACTGGAGGATAATCACTCATAGCGCTAAAATAAAACCAACCTAGCTACCCTTAAAGAGGCACTGAATCCTTATGCGTTTTCTACATACAATGATTAGAGTCCATGATTTAGAAACATCATTGGATTTTTATTGCACTACACTCGGTCTCCTAGAAAGCCACCGTATAGAAAGTGAGTCAGGGCGTTTTACTTTAATTTATTTATACGCCCCCTACGATGAACAACAAGCCACTACCCTGCAGGCTCCCTTGATCGAATTAACGTATAACTGGGACCCTGAACACTATACCGGAGGACGAAATTTTGGCCACTTAGCCTTTGAAGTTGATGACATTTATGCGACTTGCCAACAACTGATAACTCAAGGCATCACTATCAACCGCCCTCCTCGCGACGGTTATATGGCTTTTATTCGCTCCCCTGATGAAATTTCCATCGAACTGTTGCAAAAAAATAAACCCTTAGAACCTCAAGAACCGTGGCTAAGCATGGAAAATAATGGATGCTGGTAAGGTGTGCCTGGGCTAATCAAAGCCCGTCTGAACAGCATTACCATGACCATGAATGGGGCGTACCGGTTCATCATGACCCAACATTATTTGAATTCCTCATTTTAGAAGGCGCACAGGCTGGACTACGTTGGTCAACGATTCTGAATAAACGGCATGACTTTCGCCTAGCCTTTGACCAATTCTCCGTTGAACACGTCGCACACTACGATAAAGCTAAAATTGATGAACTGCTCTGCAATACCGCTATCATACGTAACCGGCTAAAAATACGCTCGGCAATCAATAATGCCCAAGCCTTTATTAAGATACAACAGGAACTAGGATCCTTTGACGATTACATTTGGCAATTTGTTAATCATCAAACCATTCAAAACCATTGGAAAACAGCCGCAGAAGTACCTGCGCAAACAGCGCTGTCACAAACCCTCAGTAAAGATCTTAAACGACGAGGTTTTACCTTTGTCGGCCCGACTATTTGCTATTCCTTTATGCAAGCAACCGGAATGGTCAACGATCACACCCGCGATTGTTTTCGGTATAGCCCAGTTTCGAAACCCCAACTAAACACGACCAAATCCTATTAACCGCGAGGTTATATCCGGAATAGTAAAAATATTGCTATAATAATCGGTTATTTTTAACTCCATAGAACCATAAGGATTAATCGTGGCCATAAACAGTGAAGAATTTAAACAAGCCTTACAAAACTGGGCCAGCGGGATTACTATTGTAACCACTCACAGTGATTCTTTTGGTTCACAAGGAATGACTGTTTCTTCATTTTCTAGTGTATCAATGGAACCCCCACAAGTTTTAGTCTGCATCAACCAATCGGTGAGTACGGGTACGGGACTGAAAGAAAGCGGTGTGTTTGCCATAAATATTTTGTCCTCTGAACAACAGTCCACATCTAACCTATTTGCCAATCCGAATAAATATGAAGAACGCTTCATCAATACGCCTCATACCTTTGGTGACAATGGCGCACCACTGCTAACTGATAGCCTGGCCTCACTGGAATGTAGCGTTATTGAACAAATAGCTGTGGGTACCCACTGGATTGTAATCGGTGAAATCCAAAAAACTCACTTTAACGATGGCGACCCACTACTTTATTACAAGGCCGGATACCACCTTATTCAAAAATAGCCCAATACCCCCAACAACGGGATCGCTCAACACCCATAAACAACATTCACTCCAGCAGTGTTTTGACGGCTTGGTCTGTGGTTAAAAAGATTTTCTCAGGCGTTAATTGTGTAAAGAACTCAGTCTGTTCAAGACGGTCCATCACAGGACCCTTAATCTCTGATAAATACAACTGAATATTAGCTGAGGACAGCGCCTTATTTAGATTCACCAACACCTCCAATGCGGTTGAATCAATACTACTCACAGAATTAAAAATCAAAACAACGTGACGCGCCAAGGGCTGCTTGACTATCTGCTCATGAACAAACTCTTCAATAAAGACAATATTGCTATAAGTCATATTCTCATCAACCCGAAGCAATAACAACTTATCCCACGTTTGAACATTATGTCGATGCACATTCCGAAAATGCTCAGTCCCCGGAACCCGTCCAACAACAGCAATATGTGGCTGGCTAATTTTACGCGTATGACTCACTAAGGTCATGATGATGCCAATAGCCAAGCCTTCTTCAATCCCTAATAACAAAACACCCAACAAGGTCAGAACTTCTGAAAAGCCTTCACCCCTATCATAACGCCATGTTTTTTTAATTGAATTGATGCGCACTAGGGGCAACACGGCAATAATGATAATGGCTGCCAATGAGGCTTTAGGGATAAAATAGAACCCTGCTGTAAAAAATAACATCGCAATCGTTACCACCGATACAGCAACCAACATCGCTAACTGCGTTCTAGCGCCTGCCGAATAATTAACCATCGTCCGGCTAAAGCCACCTGCCACAGACATGCCCCCCGATAAAGCTGACAATAAATTAGCCCCTCCTAAAGCAATAAGCTCCTGGTTAGGATCAATCTTTTGCTGGGTAATATTGGCAATCACTTTAGAAATAGCGACACTTTCGATATAGGCAATTAAAGCAATCATAGCCGAAAAAGGCAGTAATATTTGCCACTTAGGTGACCCGATAAAATCGAGACTCAACTGCGGTAATCCTGCCGGCACATTGCCCACCACCGCAACATTAAATAATCCATTTAAATCAAACCCGTACACGGCCACTGAGGTTCCGATAACCGCAACAATCGGCGCACATTTACTGGCTCCTAACGCAATAGCTTCAGAAAAAGACAACCGCCTCAGAAAAGAAGTTAACGGCCTTCCAAAGAGCAACATAATAAATAAAGTTGCTACGGCTAAAAGAAGCGCTATGGCATTAAAATTTGTGAGTCTTGTCGCCCAGCAGAGCCAATCGACTTCACAGCCCTTCAACTGAATACCGACCACATGAGACAGCTGACTTAAAATAATTAACATAGCCGCGCCGCTGGTAAAACCCGTTAAAACCGGATGACTAATAAATTTAACAATCCCACCTAAGCGAAGCCCCGCCATCAGCAGTAAAATGATGCCGCCTTCGGCTGCCAAAATAATAGCACTTTCCATAGGCCGACCTAAAGCACTTACCTCGGGCACGGATAATGCGGCTAAGACCATAATTGCAGCAATAGAAACCGGACCTACCGACAAAACGCGGCTGGTTCCAGTTAAGGCATAAAAAAAAGGTGGCAAGATACTGGCATACAAACCCATTTGAACAGGTAGCCCAGCAACCATCGCATACGCGATGCCTTGAGGAATCAATAAAATGGCCGTAATAACACCGGCAAATAAGTCACCGTTCAGATCACGGTGAGAATAAAACCGAAGCCAATGAAGAATTGGAAAATACCTTGTCATCCCTTGACAAGGTATTTTCGAGAAAATTGGGAATTGCATCATACACCAGAATCCCCTTTAGCCTGACAGCGCATATTAGTCTTTATCCAAAAACTCTTCGGCATAAGACTCTTTGCTGGGTATATCTAAAGTATGTCCTGGAAGCATCCAATACCAATACAGCCAAGGAAAACCTATTTTCTTTCCAATCCACCAGATAAAACGATTTTCCCGTGGATCTAATTTAGGGAAAGAAGGTGTTACTTTGCCGCCGTAAGAAAATTCCGCCAACATAACGGTATTTAACGAAGTGGTTAAAGGACAGGATCCATACCCGTCGTACCCCTCTTGAACAGCTTCATTTTCAATCAATCTCAAGATGTTTTTAACCACAACTGGCACTTGCTTTCTCACAGCTGCAGCTGTTTTAGCATTGGGTGTTGATCCCGCATCCCCCAGCCCAAATATATTGGCAAACTTATTGTGTTGTAGGGTTCGATCATTCAAATCAACCCAACCCCCTGCATTAGCTAATGGGCTAGCTTTAATAAAATCAGGCGCACTTTGCGGCGGCGTCACATGAATCATATCAAAATCTTTGGTGACTGTACTTTTCTTACCGTCACCGTCAGTGACTTCAAAAGTAGCCTTTTTAGCTTTGCCATCAATCGCAACAAGGTTATTGCCAAAATTCGTGGTAATACCATAATCTGCAATCACTTTACTCAATGCCTTAGCAAAGAAAGGCACCCCGAACATACCAGGGCCCGCATTACAAAATTGAATATCAAACTTATCTAAGATCCCTTTTTTACGAAAACGATCGGCTGCCAAATACATTATTTTTTGTGGCGCACCGGCACATTTTATCGGCATTGGTGGTTGCGTAAACAAGGTCGTACCTGACTCTAATCCCTTGATACATTCCCAAGTATATTCAACATGCTTAGGCGAATAGTTACTACACACACCATTCTTACCTAACGTTTCCTCAAGACCGCTGATTTTATCCCAGTCCAGTTGTAACCCAGGACAAACCACCAAATAATCATAAGTAATTTTATCGCCTGACTTGAGTAGCACTGAATTCTTCTTAGGTTCAAACGTTTCTGCAAAATCTTTTACCCAAATAATACTCGGGTGAAGAAGGTCTGCTTCCTGTTTTGTCGCTTTCTTTAAACTATAAGCACCACCACCGATAATGGTAAATCCAGGTTGATAGTAATGTTGTTCCGAAGGTTCTATCAAAGCTATTTCCAACAATCTGCTTTTTCTTCGCAACGTATTAGCTATAGAAACACCTGCTGCTCCTCCGCCGATAATCAGCACCGGATAATGAATTACTGTTGCTGCACTTTTAACAGTCGACTGAACCTTGGCTTTTACTTTTGCCGCCGTCGATTTCGTTGCCGTTGCCGCTTTTACAGCACTTGCTTTAGCTTTTGATGCACTTGCTTTAGCTTTTGATGCACTCGCTTTAACCTTGCTCTTAGCGGCACTAGATTTAGTCTTTGCCGCCGTTTTAGCCTTAGTTTCTTTTACCTTACTTGTCGCCATTAATAACTCCCCCTCAGTTCAAATATTGTTCGTTTAATCATTTAAATCAACTCTAACTAGGTCCATACCTATCCGTTATTGTCATTCTACTTTAGGCTCCACGCTTTATAGCCTCCGGCTAAGGACATTACCTTACCGTAACCTAATTGCTGCAGAGCAACGCTTGCCAATGCAGAACGAGCACCACTTCCGCAATATAACAGTACAGGCGTCATTTTGTCCGCTAATTTATTGATATTTTGTAGCTTAAACTCCAAAACACCACGAGGAATATGAATTGCCTGATTAATATGCCCTAATACAAATTCATTTTCTTCTCGTACGTCAATCACCACCAAAGCATCGCACTGTTGCATTTCTATTTCTGCCTGACCAACACTAATTTCACAAATTTGTTGGCGTGCATCTAAAACCATTGTTTGAGCTGAATTTCCGGTAGCAATTGCATTAACCTTAGCATCTTGTCGCTCTGAGTCATCTAATCCACAGACTTTATTGGCCGGTACGGCCTGATCAATATATTTAGGATGAGGTAAATTTAAATTATTCATCAAATCAATAAATTGCGCTCTGGATTTATCAACTAAGCGCGAATTATGGCGCCGTTCTTGACCAATACTACTCACTTCATTACCCTGATAATCATGCCCTGGATAAACCAAAGTCTCATCAGGTAAGGTAAATAACTGTGTCGTGATGCTGTCATAAAGTTCTCCTGCATCACCGCCTTGAAAATCTACTCGTCCACAGCCGCCTATAAACAGTGAGTCCCCAGTAAAAACACGATCGCGCCAATAGAAACTCACACTCCCTGGGGTATGTCCAGGCGTACCAATCACTCTAATTTGTTCATTTCCCCCAAAAGTCAATATATCGCCAGAACTAATCTGAATGTCGGCGCATTCTGCACCACACGCTGCACCAACACCGGTTAGCGTCCCCAAGTTATTCCTTAATAACCCCCCGGCGGTAATATGGTCTGCATGAACGTGTGTCTCCAGCGCATACTTTAAAGTAACCCCCATATCGTTAATTAAATTCAGATAATGCTCTATCTGCCCTTTAACAGGATCAATAATGACCGCTTCTTGGCTAAGCTCATCTGCTAAAAAATAGGTAAAAGTCCACGTATCCTCATCAAAAAACTGTTTAAAAAACATTTAAATGTATCCTCCTAAAATCTCAAAACCACTATAAAAAACAGTGTTTCACCTTATTTCCATCATAAACTAAATGCAAGTCCAATGCCAACAATACACAAAATAGATAAGCCTTTGATAATAAAGTAAAAAAATAATATTTGTACTTTTGTGATTGTTTCTGTAATGTTTCAATGAAACACTAGAGAAACAACTATGCCCCTAACCACACCCACACCACCTCAAAGCCTTTTTGATCAATGGCTCCTACAACACTGCGAAAATCACTTCATTCTCTCTTTATTGAAAGCTTTTGAAAAAAGCCATTTTTTATTACTTGATCAACAACAAATCATCTTATATAGCAATACTAATACAACTCACTTATTACAACCTCTCAACAAGCACTTGGTAGGTACAATCTGTCCAACTACATTATTTAACCCCAGCGCCACTAACACTGAACCCAAAACCATAATTCTTAACAACAGTCCTTTTATCATAGAGACACACGCTCTTCTGTCAGCAACACAACAAAGAATAGGCCATCTACTCGTTTTGTCAGAACACTCCTCAACGCCTAACAACACCTTTCCCCCTACGGCTATAGCTACCGTTGAGATGAATTTCCACGGCATCCTTAGCCAGTCGTCCAAAATGAAACCGGTCTTTCAAATCATAGAAAATGCAGCCAGAACCGATTCAACGGTTCTGGTCCGAGGTGAAAGTGGTTCTGGAAAAGAATTAGTTGCTAAAGCTATACACACCCTGAGTAGCCGCAACAAACAACCCTTTCTGGCTATTAACTGTGCAGCTTTATCGGCTAATTTACTGGAGAGTGAACTCTTTGGACATGTTAAAGGTGCATTTACCGGCGCTGTTAACCACCATACCGGTTTATTTCAACGCGCCCATAAAGGTACATTATTTTTAGATGAAATCGCTGAACTTCCTTTAGAATTACAAGCCAAACTACTTCGCGTCATTCAAGAACGCACCTTGACACCTGTGGGTGGAAACCAAAGCGTTACCATTGATGTGAGACTTGTTGCCGCAACGCACCATTCTCTCCGAGAACGCGTTACTCATGGGCTGTTTCGTGCCGACCTCATGTATCGTCTACGTGTCGTTCCAATTTTCATACCGTCTCTTAAAGAACGCCGCGAAGATATCCAACTACTACTCTGGCACTTTACCCAACAAAATAACCTAAAGAAATTTCGCATTATCTCTAAAATTTCTCCTAAAGCCATGCAAGCACTACTCAATCACTCTTGGCCCGGTAATATCCGTGAATTACAAAATGTCTTAGAGTATGCTTTTGTTGTTGGCCAAGGAAGCACGCTTCATTATTCAGAGCTTCCTCCCGAGTTCAAAACAGCCAAAGAAAACCTTCCGCCAACCCCGGATATACATTTTTCTGGCACATTAACCGTTGAACAAGAACGCACAGCGATTCAAAATGCACTCACCCAATACCGAGGAAAAATAAACCCCGCTGCAGAAAGCCTCGGGATGAGTCGCGCTACCTTTTGGCGTAAAAGAAAGCAGCATAACCTATGATTTCAACGTTGTTTCTGAAAAACAAGTAATTGATTATTAGCCGGCATGGCCATGTTTTTTCTCAACATCATTCCGGCACTTGTAGCCAAAGCAACAATATCCTCAACATCACGAATACCACTTTGTGGATCTCTTAATTTTAACCACTGATCAAAATGAGCATTACTTTCACTGGTGTATTGACCGTTAACATTAAACGGCCCATAGATGACAACCGATGCACCTACTTTCAAATTAACGGTTAACTGCTCAAAGCAATTAACTACCCTAGCCCAATGCATGATATGGAAAGTATTGGCTGTAAATAAACCTTCAATACACTGTTCAGGCCAAATTCTTGTTCTAACATCTAACGCCAACGGCGGATTAATATTTTTCAAAGCACTGTCTTTAACACGCTCTGAAATAGCCGATAAATTTACCGGCAAATCAGTCGGCTGCCAAATGATATGGGGTAACTGTTGCGCAAAGAAACAGCCGTGCTGTCCAGTACCACTACCAATCTCCCACACGGTTATGGGCACGGTAAAAACAGCCTTGATCTGTTCAAGAATCGGTTTCTTGTTGTTTTCACAAGCTTGAGAGAATGTCATATTCTGCATCTTAAAAAAATACCCTAACGATCAAAACCAAGAAGCCGAAGTCACCGTCAATAGACCCCAGAATTAATTGCCTCTGAGTAATTGCTGAAGACTTATGCGTTAATTTATTTTTCTTCAAATGACTCATTGAATCTACCTTAAAAATTGTAAATAATCCTAACTATCGACATTAATCCCGACCATGACTATTAATCCAAAAGAACGCATCATGATAAAAAGACATTAATCTAATGGATATCAAACTCACTCAAGATATTGACACTGTTCCTGCAGATGAATGGAACCAGATAACCGGTCAAAACGATCCTTTCTTGCAACACGCCTTCTTACTTGCCTTAGAAAAGAGTTTATCCGTTTGTCGTAAAACGGGCTGGCAACCCCATCATCTTTTAGTCTACTCTGATCAACAATTGATCGCTGTGATGCCGTTATATTTAAAATTTCACTCGCAAGGTGAATATGTTTTCGATCACCTTTGGGCCAATACCTATCATAACCACCAGCACCTTTATTACCCCAAGTGGCTGACTAGCATTCCCTTTACACCCTGCCAGGGTCATCGAATCATGATAAAGAATGGTCACGACCGTCTATCAATAACACGGGTAATTATCAGTTATCTTAGAAATCATGCTGAAAATCATCAAGTCTCCTCATGGCATTGTCTCTTTCCCCTTCCAGAACAAGCAGAACAACTTCAAAGTCTTGGCTTAAGTATTCGTCTCGGCTTTCAATTTCATTGGTTTAACAATAACTACTGCGATTTCAACGATTTTCTAGCGACTTTACGCGCTAAAAAAAGAAAACAAATAAAGCGTGAAAGACGACGTATCGCTGAACAAGGGATCCAAATGAAAACCGTTAAAGGGCACGCCATCACTGAACAACAATGGCACTATTTTTATCAGTTTTATCAATTAACCTACCTAAAAAAGAACAGCTTACCGTACCTGACGTTTGAATTTTTTAAACAAATTGCAGAAACCATGCCACAACAATTATTACTGATCATTGCCGAATGCAACCAATCACCCGTCGCAATGGCTCTATTGTTTACCGGAAACGACACCCTTTATGGCCGCTATTGGGGATGCCTTGACGAATTTAGTGGCTTACATTTTGAAACATGCTACTACCAAGGGATTGACTATTGTATCAAACATAACTTGAATCGCTTTGACGCTGGTGCTCAGGGCGAACACAAGATTGTGCGTGGATTTACCCCGATCACTACCTACTCAGCACACTGGATTCAAGAACCACAATTCTCAAAAGCGATACACCGCTTCATTCAACACGAAAAAGAAAATCACTCGACCTATAAGAAGTACTACGATGCACGCCTTCCCTTTAAAAAGAAGCCACTAGCACCCACTTAGTTCGTCGACAATTCCGCGCTACTGACTTTGAATCTGTCGAGTATGATTTCCTTCAACTTTATTGCCTGAATCACTTTGATGAAACAATACCTGAACCGTATCTTGTGTTTTCTAACACCTAATCCTGTCGCGCGACAAAGCCATCCATTGCACCAATCAGGAAACACTTGATAAGCGGGCAAAAAAAAACCACCCCGCTACAAAACGGGATGGTTAAAATTTACATAAAATGTAAAAAAATTCTAATTTAAGAGGAGATCTTAAATATGGTTCTATTTTATGTAAATTATTCACTATTGAAAATGTGACACGTTGTCGCGCGGCAATTTGTCTCACAGCGCCTTCACTGCCTCACTTTCGACTACCCTTTCGATTTATTGACAGTCACTATGGGTTTCTTTAGACAATGCCTCAACCCTTCAGTCTTCGCGCACAACAGATTCGTCAAGGGTGATTAGATTCTTGTGCTCAAAAACCTTTAACGTATAGTTTGTTTAATCAACAACCCTGCCGTACTCACCCTGAATATGCCTCGCATTGTTTCCCTCGATCTTATTAATGGCATAAATCTGCTCAGGCGATGCCTCAATAATATGTCTTAACACAAACCAATTCACCGTTTCAGTATAAGGCGGCGTTGTTAATGAGCCCTTGTAATGGTAAAAATTATTTAATTCTTCCTCTAAGGATGCGCTAAAAAGATCATGCAATCGCACAACTCCTTTTTTTATAGCGGCGTGACTATGCGCCTTTTCCGGTATTTTTCCTAAAAACTCACTGATAAACTTATTTTCCTGACCCATTTTAAATAAAACACCGATCACTAAATAATGCGGGTAATCGCCTTCATATAAGGGCGCTCGGTAATTAACAATATGCATTTCCATCGGGTAAGTCACGCCATCAACTAGGTGCTCTGAAGGGGTATGAAAGTGCATTTGCTTGAATTCATAGGTCATACCGTCACTGGTGATTGTGCTTCCCGCCTCGAAATCTAATTGTACGGTATGACCTAAGTTTTCAATTTCATTAATAGCATCTTCAAAATGCAAGGTCACCTTGTGACGTCCTAAATCATGCTGTTTCTGGGATAAAATATTAATCGGTGATTGAATTAAGCCATGCTCAAGACCCGGCAATGAATAAAACGCCTTGCTTTCAACATCATCAACGACAGGGTCCAATGAGCAACTCATTAGAACAAGGCTTAAAAGAAGATATAATTTACTGCCAATAGATTTTACGATTGTCATTACGCTACCATCAAAAAACACACAATTTATTTATGTAAATCAGAAATTAAAGGCCATATTAACCAATAAGGTATGATTGACTTGATTGTCTTTGTGAGTACGAAAGATATATTGATTTAAATAGCCCAGGCCTAAATGCGTATGCTGATCTAATTTAAAGTCAAGCATTGCCGACACACGATTCTCACTCGTACCAACCTGTCCCCAAGAGCTATTGTTCAGCAGAAAGAAGGGTTCTTCAGAAACGACTAGACTTGTTTTCGACAGGAAAGGCAAAGACCACCGGTATTCTATCATCTGACGAATACGCCACGCTAAATCACTATTATTCACAGCCTGCTTAAAACGCTGTTCAAACCGTGTTCGTAACCTTAAAAGACCCGGCCCGATACTTCGGTCCCAGAGTAAATCCTGATAGCTTCGATGCTCCTGATATTCTTGTTTATTGAGTGGAGTCAACCAATCATGGGTGTATCCTAACCACAGACTTAAACTGTCGCTCAGTTGATAGCCCACTTGTGCAAATAACAAGTATTCCGTGAGATCCTTATGATTATTGCCTAATCGGGTTTGGCTCATCACATTCCAACGAACTTTATCCAAGCGGGGTGAAACCCTACTCATATCGCCTGCTAAAGTAAAGGATTGCCACCCGTAAAAATCTTCTTCAGCAGCCGATGCAAAAGATATATTGAACACACCCACCCAAACAACCATTAAAAAAATATTTGACTTCAACTCTAACTTCCTTCTAAGAAAATAACCTATGACTAATGGGTCGGTAACACAACGCCAATATTTTTACCGATAAAGCCATCGACAGAACACCTTGCTCTAACAGTGATGGCCTGCACAGTCTTAGGCAGCCTTACGCTACCTCTAATACGGGTAAAGGGTTGTTCGTCCACATATGGGGATACCTATGAATGCGTCGCGTTAACCGCTCGCCCTTAGCTCCAGAACTTCAAAACCATCGGCATAATAATCCCATCCCTCATCAGGGTGATGGACGGTGACTACGAAACTAAAAAGGACCCGAAGCATAACGTTCTGCATGCACCTTCGTAACCTCAGCAGGGTTTGCTGAAACTAATGATGCAAAAACCAGACTTCCCATAACCATTATAATGGATACCCGATTGTCCCACACCCTCATGTACTGAAAAGATCTGGTTCTATTCATTAACCTGAGTACAGTAAGTGCCTGCATGAATGCAACTAAATCTTTTTTCTCCTGATCAGTTAAATGCAACGGGAAAATGGCCACAAAGAGCCCGTCTTCCCAGGCTGCAGACAAAACAACTACTCCCCACGATTAAAAGTCCCATCTTTGAATAATGGCATACCGCACCCCGGAAGAAACACTAATAGATTCAAGTAAGCAAAAACTTTCAACTGGCCAAGAAATACGGCTTACGGAATCAACATGTGGCCTGAGCACACCTTTAGCAACCGTCAGATGCGCTTGAAAAGGTCGACGCTCCACCGAAACACCTAATTTCTCAACACTTTTTTTAATTTGAGTCACTACATTGAGTAA
>CAJVZC010000016.1 GCA_913019935.1 uncultured Methylococcales bacterium | reverse complement strand
AAGATGGTTTGCGTTTCGCGGTAAGAGAAGGTGGTCGCACAGTGGGTGCGGGCGTAGTAGCTAAAATTATAGAGTGAGTGTAATGGCAAACCAAACAATCAGAATACGGTTAAAAGCATTTGATCATAAATTGATCGATCAGTCTGCGGGTGAAATAACGGAAACCGCTAAACGGACCGGGGCTATGGTTAAAGGGCCTATTCCATTACCAACGAAAAAAGAGCGATTCACGGTTTTGATTTCACCGCATGTGAATAAAGATGCGCGTGATCAATATGAATTGAGAACATACAAACGCATGCTAGATATAGTAGAGCCAACTGATAAAACGGTTGATGCTTTAATGAAGCTTGATCTAGCGGCTGGTGTTGATGTTCAGATTCAACTTAATTAAGTAATAAGCAAGTAGAGAGGAATTGACAAATGTCAATGGGTCTTATTGGACGTAAATGTGGTATGACGAGAGTTTTCGAAGCAGATGGCTCTTCGGTTCCCGTTACAGTGTTACAAGTAGAGAATAATCGTGTCACTCAGGTTAAAACAACTGAGCGTGATGGTTATACTGCTTTGCAAGTAGCCGCGGGTGAGAAAAAATCTTCAAGAGTAAGTAAGGCAATGGCGGGGCATTATGCAGCTGCTGAAAGTTTAGCCGGACGTGGTCTTTGGGAGTTTCGTGTAGAGCCGAAAGAGGTAGAAGACTACGCACTGGGTGCGCAGCTTCCTGTGTCTTTGTTTGAAAAAGGACAGTTGGTTGATGCGTGTGGTGTCAGTATTGGTAAAGGCTTTCAGGGTGGTGTGAAACGTCATAATTTTACCATGCAGGATGCGACCCACGGTAACTCTATCTCGCATAGATCAAACGGATCGATTGGTCAGTGTCAAACACCAGGGCGTGTATTCAAAGGTAAGAAAATGTCTGGTCACATGGGGGCTGTTAAAGCAACCGTGCAAAGTCTAACCATTCATTCTGTAGATGAAGAAAGAAATCTTATCTTGGTTAAGGGTGCTGTTCCAGGACCTAAAGGCGGTGATGTTGTGATAACACCTGCAATTAAATTAAAAAATAAAGGTTAAGCTATGGTTTTAGAAGTTAAAGCAATTAGCGATAAAGACTCAGTCGGTGCTGTTGCGGTATCCGAGGCTGTTTTTGATCAACCATTTAATGAAGCATTGGTTCATCAATTAGTGACTAAGTATTTGGCTGGTGCAAGAGCAGGTACTAAAGCTCAAAAAAATCGTTCAGCAGTTAGTGGTGGTGGTATTAAGCCATGGCGTCAGAAAGGTAACGGTAGAGCTAGAGCGGGTACTTCAAGAAGTCCGTTGTGGCGTAAAGGTGGGGTAACTTTTGCTGCTCAACCTAGAAACCATGACCAGAAATTAAATAAGAAGATGTTTAAGATAGCGGTTAAGTCTATTTTTTCAGAACTACTGCGTCAAGATCGTCTGGTTGTTAGTAATGACATTATTCCTGCCTCGCCTAAAACTAAGGAGCTGGCTGCAAAGTTAGTTGATGTTGATGCGAATAGGATCATGATTGTTACACATGATATTAATGAAAACCTTGAGTTGGCTTCAAGAAATATTCCGAATCTTTCAGTAACTACAGCTAATTATCTTAACCCTGCTTATTTAGTAGGCGCTGATAAAGTGATTATGACTGAGCAGGCTTTAAAGCAGCTAGAGGAGCGTTTAGGATGAATAATCAAGAGTTAGCAGGTTTGATTTTAGCCCCGATTGTGTCTGAAAAATCAAGTGTAGATGCTGAAAAGAACAAGCGGTTTGTTTTTAAAGTACAAACGCGGGCAACAAAAGTTGATATTAAAAAATCAGTAGAACTAATGTTTGATGTTGAGGTTGATTCGGTTCAGGTCCTTAATGTTAAAGGTAAGGCAAAGCGATTCGGTCGCTCATTTGGCAAAAGATCAGACTGGAAAAAGGCATACGTTAAGTTGAAGCCAGGTCATGATATTGATTTTGCTACAGCCTGATAAATTAAGAATAAGCTCAATAGATACGGTGAACTCATGGCAATTGTAAAATCAAAACCGACCTCTCCAGGATCGCGCTTTGTAATTCGTGTTAAAAATGACGATTTACACAAAGGCAAGCCTTACGCGGCATTATTGGAAAAGAAAAGTAAAACGGGCGGCAGAAATAACCAAGGTAGAATCACTACCCGACATATCGGTGGTGGGCATAAGCAACATTATCGGGTTATTGATTTCAAACGAACTAAAGATGAAATCCCAGCAATTGTGGAACGTCTAGAATATGATCCAAATAGAACTGCTAATATTGCATTAGTGTTGTATAATGATGGGGATCGGAAGTACATTATTGCACCGAAGGATCTTTCGGCTGGAGACAGTATTGTTTCTGGACCGCATGCTCCAATTAAAACCGGTAACTGCTTGCCATTGCGGAATATGCCTTTGGGTTCATTGATTCATTGTGTTGAATTAAAACCCGGTAAAGGTGCGCAAATTGCAAGAAGTGCAGGAACCTCTGTTCAATTGGTCGCCAAAGAAGGTGCTCATGTAACGCTTCGTTTACGCTCAGGTGAAATGCGTAAAGTATTAGCGGAATGTAGGGGTGTGGTTGGAGAAGTTTCTAATTCTGAGCATAATTTGAGATCACTCGGTAATGCCGGTGCATCAAGAAGACGTGGAATTAGACCTACCGTTCGTGGTGTAGCAATGAATCCAGTGGATCATCCGCATGGTGGTGGAGAAGGTCGTACCTCAGGAGGGCGTCATCCAGTGTCGCCATGGGGTGTTCAGACTAAAGGTTTTAAAACTCGTAAAAACAAGCGTACTGACAATATGATTGTTAGACGTCGTAAGAAGAAATAAGAGAGGTTAGCGTGGCACGCTCAATAAAGAAAGGACCATTTGTTGATCATCATTTACTTAAAAAAGTAACTGATGCAGTTGAGTCGAACAATAAGAAACCCATTAAGACATGGTCGCGTAGATCCATGATTCTTCCGGATATGCTTGGGTTAACCCTTGCTGTTCATAATGGGCGCCAACATATGCCTGTATTAATTACAGAGAATATGGTTGGTCATAAACTAGGTGAATTTGCGCCAACGCGTACATTCAGAGGTCATTTGGCCGATAAGAAATCAAAATAAGGTTTTTTAAAGATGGAAATATCAGCAAGATTAAATAATGCACCAATGTCAGCTCAAAAAGCTCGCTTGGTGGGTGATCAGATTAGAGGATTGCCTGTAGATAAAGCGTTGAATGTTTTAAAGTTCAGTCCTAAGAAAGCGGCTGGTCTTATGCTAAAAATTCTTGAGTCAGCAATTGCTAATGCAGAACATAACGAAGATGCTGATGTTGATGAATTAAAGGTTTCAACTGTGTACGTTAATGAAGGTTCAACACAAAAACGCCTGCGAACACGTGCTAAAGGTAGAGCGAATCGTATTTTAAAACGTTCGTGTCATATAACCATTAAAGTAACTGAATTCGAGTAGGGGTAAATTGTAATGGGTCAAAAGGTACATCCAACGGGTATACGTTTAGGGATTGTTAAAGACTGGACATCCAGGTGGTATGCAAACTCAAAAGACTATCCTGTTTTGTTAAATCAGGATTTGAAAGTCCGAAGTTTTCTTAAAGAAAAACTTGCGCATGCATCTGTGAGTAGAATTCAGATTAACCGTCCTTCTGGTAATGCTCAGATAACAGTTCATACCGCCCGTCCTGGTATCGTTATTGGTAAAAAAGGCGAAGATATTGATAAGTTACGCACAGCAGTTTCTGCAATGATGGGCGTTCCGGTTCAAATCAATGTTGAAGAGATTAGAAAGCCAGAATTAGATGCTCAATTGGTTGCAGAAGGTATCGCGCAGCAATTAGAGCGACGCATTATGTATCGCAGAGCAATGAAACGTTCAGTAACTAATACGATGAGATTAGGTGCTGAAGGGATAAAGATTAATTTAGGCGGACGTCTAAATGGGGCAGAAATTGCCCGAAGCGAATGGTATCGGGAAGGTCGTGTACCGTTGCATACTTTGAGAGCAGATATTGATTACGGTTTTGCTGAAGCATTAACTACATATGGCATTATCGGCATTAAAGTTTGGATATTCAAAGGCGAAGTTTTTGGCTATGATAGTCAGGCTAAAAATACTGTTTCTAAAAAAGATAAACGTAAGTAAAGACGATGCTTCAACCAAAAAGAACAAAATTTAGAAAGCAGCATAAAGGTAGAAATACTGGTATTGCAGTGAGGGGCTCAAGCGTAAGCTTTGGCGAATTCGGACTTAAATCAACTTCACGTGGGCGCTTGACGTCTCGTCAAATTGAGGCGGCCCGTAGAACAATTACCCGTCATGTAAAGCGGGGCGGTAAACTTTGGATCCGTGTATTTCCAGACAAACCGATTACCAAAAAACCCCTAGAAGTTAGAATGGGTAAAGGTAAAGGTAGTGTTGAATACTGGGTAGCTCAGATTCGTCCAGGTACTATGCTTTATGAAATCCAGGGGGTTTCGGAGGAGCTTGCACGTGAAGCTTTTACGTTAGCAGCAGCTAAACTTCCTGTTAAAACAACTTTTACTTCTCGTACGGTAATGTAATGAAAGCAAGCGAACTACGTGAAAAAAATTCACAAGAATTAAATCAAATGTTAACCGATTTAGCGCGTGAACAATTTAACCTAAGAATGCAGAATGGTACAGGTCAACTGACTAAAACTGATTCAATGAAAAAGAATCGTCGTGATGTTGCGCGTATTCATACCATTCTTAAAGAAATGACGGCTTCAGAATCATGAGTGAAAATAACCAAAGTATACGAACAACTACGGGTCGAGTAGTTAGTAACAAGATGGACAAGACTGTGACGATCAGTGTTGAGCGTCTGGTGAAACATCCTGTTTATAATAAGTATATTAAACGATCAACAAAGTTAATGGCGCATGATGCAAATAATGAGTGCCAGGAAGGGGACCTTGTATCCGTGACTGCCAGCAGACCACTTTCTAAGAACAAAAAGTGGGTTTTAGTGGAAGTTTTACAGCGTCCAAATAATTAATACAGAAAATATTAGTCAGGATTAATCATGATTCAAACTCAATCAAGGCTTGGCGTTGCTGACAATAGTGGTGCAAGAGAAGTAATGTGTATTAAGGTGCTGGGAGGATCTCATCGCCGTTATGCTCACATTGGTGACATTATTAAAGTTAGTATCAAAGATGCAATTCCTCGCGGTAAAGTAAAAAAAGGTGAGGTTCATAACGCTTTAGTAGTCAGAACACGTAAGGGTGTACGTAGACCTGATGGCTCAGTTATTCGTTTTGACGGTAACGCAGCAGTAATTCTGAATGCTAATTTACAACCCATTGGAACGCGTATTTTCGGCCCGGTCACCCGCGAGTTAAGAACTGAAAAGTTCATGAAAATAGTATCGCTTGCTCCAGAAGTGCTTTAAGTAGATAAGGTCTCAACATGAATAAGATCAAAAAAGGTGATGACGTATTAGTTCTCACTGGAAAAGATAAAGGGAAACAAGGGGTGGTAAGCCTTTTGGTCGGTGATGACAGAGTTTTGGTATCGGGTGTAAACCAGGTTAAGAAACATCAAAAACCGAATCCACAAAAAAATATTGAAGGTGGCATTATTGAAAAATCAATGCCTATACACATTTCTAATGTGGCCTTATATAACCAAGCGACTAAGAAGGCTGATAAAGTTGGTATTAAGACGCTTGATGACGGCACTAAAGTGCGTTTCTTTAAATCCAACAATGAAATTGTTGACGCATAAATCTCGGACAATCGATTATGGCACGCTTAGAAACAGAATATAAAGAAAAAATCATTCCTGGATTAATCAAAGAATTTGGTTATAAGTCCGTTATGGAAGCACCGAAAATCACTAAGATCACCTTAAATATGGGTGTGGGTGATGCGGTAGCTGATAAAAAAGTCATACAGTCTGCAGTGGCTGATATGGAAAAGATTTCAGGTCAAAAAGTGATCATTACCAAGTCAAGAAAATCTATTGCAGGATTTAAAATCCGTGATGATATGCCGATTGGTTGTAAAGTCACCTTACGTAGCGATCGGATGTATGAATTTCTAGATCGTTTGATCAGTATATCGATCCCACGAATCAGGGATTTCAGAGGCATGAGTAGTAAAAGTTTTGATGGGCGTGGTAATTACTCTATGGGTGTGAAGGAGCAAATCATTTTCCCTGAAATTGATTACGATAAAATAGATAAGATTCGCGGTATGGATATTACTATCACGACTACCGCCAAAAGTGACGAAGAAGGCTTAGCCTTGTTGAAGCATTTTAATTTCCCATTTAAGACTTAAAGGCTACGTTATGGCTAAGAAATCAATGATTGCTCGTGAGCATAAGCGCGAAAAATTAGTTAAACAATTTCATGAAAAGCGTCAGGCTTTAAAAGCGCTGATACTTAACCCTGCAACATCTCGGGAAGATCGGCATGCTGCTCAAATTAAGTTGCAAAAGCTGCCAAGAGATTCCAGTGGTGCGAGATTGCGTAATCGTTGTAACCTTACGGGTCGTCCGCACGGTTATTACAGAAAATTTGGCCTAGGGCGAAATAAATTAAGGGAATCAACCATGCGTGGTGAAGTGCCAGGGCTTTCAAAAGCCAGTTGGTAATCATTCCTAATATTAAAGAGTTGGAGCAAAACTTATGAGTATGTCAGACCCGGTAGCGGATATGTTAACCCGGATTAGAAACGGCCAATCAGCTACTAAGCAATTGGTTGCTATGCCGAGTTCTACAATGAAAGTGTCAATTGCAAAGGTATTAAAAGCAGAAGGTTATATTGCTGATTATGCGGTTGAAAAAACAGCTAACCATACGCAATTAATTATTACTTTGAAATACTATCAAGGGCGTCCTGTTATTGAAAAGGTTACTCGAGTGAGTAAGCCTGGGCTGCGTATTTATAAGTCTAAAGACGAAATACCATCCGTATTAGGTGGGCTTGGTATCGCCATCATCTCAACTTCTAAAGGTGTGATGACTGATCGGGCTGCTCGTGCTATTGGTAACGGTGGCGAAGTTATCTGTACAGTCAGTTAAATTAGGATAAATCAATGTCAAGAATAGCGAAAAATCCTGTTGTCATCCCTACTGGTGTTGATATCAATGTGGATGGAAGTAATATAACTGTCAAAGGTTCAAAAGGACAATTGACACAGGTTTTACATGCGTCAGTCAATTGTGAAATTGTCGACAATGCATTACAAGTTGTTTGGGATCAGGCTGATAGAAAAGCCTCTGCTCAGGCGGGTACTGCACGAGCAAATATCAACAATATGGTTACTGGTGTTAGTGTTGGTTTTGAAAAGAAACTGACTTTGATCGGTGTTGGTTACCGTGCTCAGGTTAAAGGTAAGGCGTTGAGTTTATCGTTAGGATTGTCTCATCCTGTTGAGTACCCTATGCCAGTTGGCATAACGATTGAAGCACCGAGTCAGACAGAAATCATTGTTAAAGGCAGTGATAAGCAGCAAGTCGGTCAAGTTTCAGCAGAAATACGAGCATATCGTCCACCGGAACCTTATAAAGGTAAAGGTATTCGTTACGCAGACGAGCATGTTGTAAGAAAAGAAGCTAAAAAGAAATAAGGTAAATTAATGAATAAGTTAGCAGCCAGAAACAGAAGACGTCTTAAGGCCCGTAGTCATATAAAACGCCTTGCTGTCAATCGTTTAACGATCCATAGAACGTCACAACATATTTATGCTCAGGTTATTAGTGCTGATGGTAATTCTACCTTGGCTAGTGCATCTACAACCCAAGCTGATGTTAAGTCATCGTTAAAAAATACAAGTAATGTAGAAGCAGCGAAAGCTGTAGGAAAACACATAGCAGAAAAA
This sequence comes from uncultured Methylococcales bacterium, assembly GCA_913019935.1. Lineage (GTDB taxonomy): Bacteria > Pseudomonadota > Gammaproteobacteria > Methylococcales > Methylomonadaceae > OPU3-GD-OMZ. Next base: position 18,079 of record CAJVZC010000016.1, on the reverse strand, counting down.
GCAATTGCAGCCGGTGTTACGGAAGTTGCTTTTGATCGTTCAGGTTTTAAATATCATGGTCGCGTTAAAGCTCTAGCAGATGCTGCACGTGAATCTGGTTTGCAATTTTAGGGGATTAGTAGAATGGCTACAGCACCTTCTCAAGGTAATACAAACACCGATGGGTTTGAAGAAAAACTTGTTTCAGTCCGTCGAGTGGCTAAAGTGGTAAAAGGCGGTCGTGTTTTTGGTTTTTCTGCATTGACAGTTGTTGGTGATGGTGAAGGACGCGTTGGATACGGCGTGAGTAAAGCACGCGAAGTTCCAAATGCGATTCAAAAATCGATGGAACAAGCACGTAAGAATATGCGTCAAGTTTCATTGAAAGGCGATACGCTTCAGTATTCAATTATGGCATCAACCGGTGCTGCAAAAGTTTACATGCAACCTGCTTCAGAAGGAACAGGTATTTTAGCTGGCGGAGCGATGCGTGCAGTATTTGAGGCTGTTGGCATTCATAACGTATTAGGAAAATGTATTGGTACAAATAATCCTATTAACGTAGTTCGTGCGACGATCAATGGTCTGGCTGAAATGACAGATGCAAAACAGGTGGCAGCAAAACGCGGACTATCTGTTGATGATATTAAGGGATAATAGTGATGGCTAAACAAAAGACAGTCAAGGTCACGATGATCAAAAGTAAAATTGGTCGTTTACCTAAACATAAGGCGTGCTTAATAGGTTTGGGTTTGCGCAAAATCAATCAAACAGTTGAGATAATTGATACACCCGAGAATCGTGGCATGATCAATAAAATCTCTTACATGTTAAGAGTAGAGGCGGAGTAATGTATTTAAATACTATTAAACCGAGTGCAGGATCAAAGAAGAAAGCCAAGAGAGTAGGCCGAGGAATTGGTTCTACCTTAGGTAAAACATGTGGTCGCGGTCATAAAGGACAAAAATCCAGAAGTGGCGGTTTTCATAAAGTTGGTTTTGAAGGCGGTCAAATGCCTTTACAGCGTCGTTTACCTAAAGTGGGCTTTGCTTCACGTTCTAAGAAATATAATGCAGAAGTTCGTCTTTCAGAACTTCAAGGTTTGAACGTTGATGTGATCAGTCTTCAAACTTTAATTGAAAACAATTTGGTTCCGGCTATTACCAAGAAAGCAAAGGTGATTATGTCCGGTGAACTTAATGAAGCAGTTAGTATTCAGGGGTTAGGTGTTACACCTGGAGCTAAAGCGATAATTGAATCCGCTGGCGGAAAAATAGAGGCGTAAGTGAATACTACAGCAGCGCAAATGCAAAATTCATCAGGACGGTTTTCTGAGTTACGCTCTAGATTATTTTTTGTCCTAGGAGCTTTTTTTGTTTATCGTGTCGGTGCGCACATTCCTGTGCCAGGAGTCGATCCTGAGGCCTTAGCCTTGATGTTTAAAGCACAAGAAGGTTCTATTCTTGACATGTTTAACATGTTTTCTGGGGGTGCACTGAAGCGTTTAAGTATTTTTGCTTTGGGTATTATGCCGTATATTTCAGCTTCAATTATTACTCAGTTGATGGGTGTAATTGTTCCTGCAGTTGAGCGTATTAAAAAAGAAGGTGAATCAGGGCGTAGAAAAATAACGCAATACACCCGTTATGCCACTGTCTTTTTGGCGACATTCCAATCTATCGGTGTTTCAATTGCATTACAGAGTCAAACAGCCGGTGGATTACCTGTAGTTGTTAACCCGGGCATTCATTTTGTATTTATTACTGCCGTTACATTAGTGACCGGTACAGTGTTTCTAATGTGGTTAGGCGAGCAAATTACTGAACGCGGTATTGGTAACGGTATTTCGTTGATCATATTTGCAGGTATTGTTGCTGGATTGCCTGCTGCTATTGGTGGCACGCTAGAGCTAGCACGGACCGGTGAATTAAATGGTGCCTTTATTATTGCATTGTTTTTTGTGGCCTTGGCCGTGACAGCCTTAGTTGTTTTTGTCGAGCGCGGACAGCGGCGCATAGTCATTAATTACCCGAAGCGTCAACAAGGTAAAAGAATGTATGCAGGTCAAAGTAGTTTTCTACCGTTAAAATTAAATATGGCTGGCGTAATTCCACCTATTTTTGCTTCAAGCATAATTTTATTTCCATCGACAATTGCTGGGTGGTTCAGTGATGTTGAAGGATTAGGATGGTTGCAGGATGTCTCTATGGCGTTATCGCCAGGACAACCGATTTATGTGATGTTTTATGCGCTTGCGATTATATTCTTCTGTTTTTTCTATACAGCATTAGTTTTTAATGCCAGAGATACAGCAGATAACCTTAAGAAATCAGGTGCTTTTGTTCCGGGTATTAGACCGGGTCATCAGACAACAATTTTTGTAGACAAGGTATTAACACGGTTAACTTTAGTCGGGGCGGTGTATATTACAGGGGTTTGTTTGTTGCCTGAATTCCTGATCGTTTACTGGAATGTTCCTTTCTATTTTGGCGGTACATCATTATTGATTATCGTTGTTGTAGTTATGGACTTCATGTCGCAAACACAAACGCTAATGATGTCTCAGCAATATGAAGGCGTTATGAAAAAAGCGAATTTTAAAAAATAAATTTATTTAGAAAATAGGATAGGCTGATGAAAGTAAGAGCTTCCGTCAAGAAAATTTGTAAAAACTGTAAGATTATTAAGCGGTTTGGTATTGTTCGTGTTATTTGTAAAGATGGACGTCATAAACAACGCCAGGGCTAGTTTTTCATTGAGCTAAATTAGTGGAAATGGTATAATTTTCTGCTTAACTTGAGAGTTCGTAATAGGAGATAGGTTAGATGGCACGTATTGCCGGAATAAATATATCAGATCATAAGCATGCCGTCATAGCGTTGACAGCAATTTATGGTGTTGGTCGTACAACAGCAACTCAAATTTGTAATGAAGTCAAGATTAAAACGGACACTAAAATCCGTGAATTGACAGAAGAGCAGTTAGAGTCAATACGTACAGTAGTTTCAAAGATGACTGTAGAAGGTGATCTTCGTCGTGAAGTTACTATGAATATTAAGCGTTTAATGGATTTAGGTTGTTTTCGAGGCATTCGTCATAGACGTGGATTGCCCTTACGTGGACAAAGAACTAAAACCAACGCAAGAACACGAAAGGGTCCAACAAAACCCATTCGTAGATAAATTCAGTTAAGAGGATAGAATATGGCAGCTCCGAGCCGTAATAAAAAAAGAATTAAAAGAGAAGTCGCTGATGGTATAGCTCACGTACATGCCTCTTTTAACAATACCATTATTACTATTACAGACCGTAAAGGAAACGCTTTATCTTGGGCTACAGCAGGTGGTTCTGGATTTAGAGGTTCACGTAAAAGTACACCGTTTGCCGCACAGGTTGCAGCAGAGAAAGCAGGCGAAATAGCTAAGGAATACGGGGTAAAGAACCTCGATGTTATGATTAAGGGCCCCGGTCCTGGTCGTGATTCTACTATACGGTCATTGAATGCTATCGGTTTTAAGATCAACAGTATAGTTGATGTAACACCGATTCCACATAATGGCTGTCGTCCGCCAAAGAAACGTCGCGTATAAAGAATTTGGAGTAATTTAGAAATGGCAAGATATTTAGGACCAACCTGTAAACTAAGTCGACGTGAAGGCACCGACTTATTTCTTAAGAGCCGTGGTAAGTCGCTAGAAGGGAAATGTAAACTGGATACCCCTCCTGGTCAGCATGGCGTTAGAAGAAATAGAGCATCAAACTATGCTTTACAGTTACGCGCTAAACAAAGAATGCGCAGAATTTATGGGGTTTTAGAAAAACAGTTTAGAAACTACTATAAAAGTGCTGCATTACAAAAAGGTTCTACAGGTGAGAACTTATTGAATTTATTAGAAACACGGCTCGATAATGTAGTTTATAGAATGGGTTATGCTTCAACTCGTGCTGAAGCAAGACAGCTTGTTTCGCATAAGTCTATTGAACTTAACGGTAAAATTAATAACATCCCATCAGCTAATGTTCAACCAGGTGATGTTGTTTCTGTTCGTGAAAAGTCTAAAAAACAACTTCGTATAATTGATGCGCTAACAGTTGCTGAACAATACGGTCTACCTATTTGGATGGACATTGATGTTAAAGCGATGTCAGGTACTTTCAAATCTTTGCCAGAGCGTGTTGATTTGGGTAGTGATATGAATGAGTTGCTAGTTGTAGAGCTTTATTCTAAATAATTGAATTATTGAGGTTGCATATATGCAAAATCCTTTAACCGGATTATTAAGACCCGGTATGGTACAAGTTGAAACTATTAGTCCGAACGAATCGAAGGTTGTTATTGAGCCGCTTGAGCGTGGCTATGGTCATACCCTAGGGAATGCGTTAAGGCGTGTCATTTTGTCGACTATACCTGGTTATGCCGTTACCGAAATTGAAATTGCAGGTGTTCAGCATGAGTACTCCTCACTTGAAGGGGTGCAGGAAGATGTAATTGACATCATTCTTAATCTTAAGAATTTAGCAATTGATCTGCATGAGAAAACAGAAGTTGAGTTGGTTATTTCTAAGCAAGGCCCCGGTGAGGTACTAGCCGGTGATATCGCCTTGTCACATGATGTTACGATTTTTAATCCTGAGATGGTCATTGCGAATATTACTCAGGATATAGATTTTGAGTTAAAGATTGTTGTGAAATCAGGTCGTGGTTATGAGTCTGCCGCGGATAGAAAGAAACTTGGCGACATTTCCTCGTCAGTTAATGCTATTCAAATTGACTCAGCATTTAGCCCGATACGTAATGTTGCTTATGCGGTTGAAAAAACGCGTGTTGACCAACGTGCAGGTTTAGATAAATTAGTCATTGAGCTAGAAACTAACGGTACTGTTGATCCAGAAGAAACCATTAAGATGGCAGCAACAGTTTTACATGATCAACTTTCAGTTTTTGTTGATTTTGATAAAGTATCAGAACTTGAAGTGGTTGAGGATGTTGAGCCGGAAGAGCAGTATGATCCAGTTCTTATGCGTCCTGTCGACGATTTGGAACTTACCGTTCGATCAGCTAATTGTTTAAAAGCTGAAAATGTTTTCTACATTGGTGATTTGATCCAACGTACTGAAAATGAATTACTTAAAACACCGAATTTAGGCAAGAAATCTTTGACTGAGATTAAAGATGTATTAGGTACTAAGGGTTTAACCTTAGGCATGCGTCTTGAAAATTGGCCTCCTGAAGGATTAGCGCGTCGTATTGACGATAATATTTAAAATAATAAGGTTTGCGTCGAAATGAGACATCGTAAAACAGGTAGAAAATTAAATAGGAATAGTAGTCATCGTAAAGCGCTTTTTAGCAATATGGTGAATTCCTTAATAAAGCATGAAATCATTAAAACGACATTGCCAAAAGCAAAGGAATTAAGAGGATATGCTGAACCTCTGATTACATTGGCGAAAAGTGATTCTATTGCGAAACGTCGTTTAGCGTTTTCACGGTTACGTGATAAAGATTCAGTGGCTAAGCTTTTCGCTGAATTAGGCCCACGCTACCAAGAAAGACCAGGTGGCTATTTACGTGTTTTAAAATGCGGTTTTAGAACGGGTGATTCAGCGCCAATGGCTTATGTTGAATTAGTTGATCGTGTAGAGCCGGAAGCGGAAGCTGACGAGACTTAATAGCGAGTTAAAAACATAAAAAAGCCGGACTTTATGTCCGGCTTTTTTATGCGTATTAATAAGTGGCGTCTATTTTTCTAATAGATCTAGCTTGCCTTCTTTTCCATTCCAGTCATCTGCATCTTCTAAGGGATCCGTGACATCTGTTATAACTGGCCATGTTTGAGATAATTCTGCGTTGAGTTCAATAAATATTTCTTGCCCTTCAGGAATTTCATCCTCAGAGAAGATGGCTTCTGCTGGACACTCTGGTTCGCATAAAGTGCAGTCAATGCATTCATCGGGATCAATAACCAAGAAATTAGGTCCAACATGAAAGCAGTCGACAGGACAGACGTCAACACAATCGGTAAATTTACATTTAATGCAGTTTTCGGTGACGACAAAGGTCATAAATTAATTCCTAAAAATAATTAGTTGTTAAATTGTTCATAATAGCAGAATGAGCCTTTAAACAAAACTTCTTCGCTTAGTTGAAGGCTAATTTAAAGCCCATTAAAAATAGTATTAAGGCAATTGTAGGGCGTAGGATGCGGTCCGAAAGTTTCTTTCCAAGGAAGCTGCCGGCGTATACAGCGGGAATACCGCCTATTAAAAGCCCATAAAGTAAGTTTAAGTCAACACTGCCAAGATGCAGATGCCCAGCACCCGCAATTAAAGTTAGCGGGACGGCATGAGCAACGTCAGTACCTACAATTTTGATGGCACTCTTTTTTGGGTGTAGAATAAATAATATTGCTGTTCCGATAGCACCGGCACCCACAGAAGATAGGGTGACAACAATACCTAATATAGCGCCTGAAAAAATTGTGATTGCTGGCCGGTTATGACGGATATGGGTGCGGAATCCTTTCCCTACGGCTTGTTCGCCACGTGTTGAAATTTTATCTTTAAGTACTACCAATACAGCTGTTAGTATTAGCATGACACTTAAGGTGCTCATGATCATCCCTTCCATGGCTTTTTGCTGCTCATGGTTGACACTAAAATAAGCAATAGTCGCTAAAGAGCTGGGGATACTTCCGGTGAGTAAATATTTGACCACTCGCCAGTCAATTGTTTTATGGCGATGATGGAATGCTACCCCAGTACACTTGGTGATCGCTGCGTATATGAGGTCAGTCCCAACGGCAACTGCTGGATTGATACCATACCCGAGAACCAGTATGGGGGTCATCAGGGATCCGCCGCCAACACCGGTAAGACCCACAATAAAGCCGACAAGTGCTCCAGCACTGATATCAATAATGTCCACAGAGATCTAGCCTATTAGATTTTAAGATAGCGCTACTATAAAACATTAAAGTTATAATAATAAGTGATAATATATTATCTTATTATAATATTTTGGAATATAGTGAAGATAAGTCATTTTAAGGCTTTGGTCGCTGTGGTTAAGAATAATTTTAGTATCTCTATGGCAAGTGAAAGCTTGTCCTTAACGCAGCCGGCGATTAGTAAGCAAATACAACAATTTGAGGCAGAACTTAATCTTAATTTATTTATTAGGCATGGGAAGCGATTAACAGGGCTGACTGAAACTGGTTATGAGGTGTATCAATATGCCTTATCTGTGATGAATAAAATTGACGATGTCTATCAGCTATCCCATCACCGTTCGGGTCATCAAGGTTCGTTATCTGTTGCCACCACGCATACCCAAGCACGTTATGTGCTGCCACAAATAATTAATCGTTTTCGATCAATCTATCCAGAGGTTAAATTAGCCGTTCATCAGGGGTCTCCTAAAGAGGTGGCGAAACTGGCCTTAGAGGGTGAGGTTGATTTAGCCATTGCAACAGAAGCAGTAGGTGAAGAAAATGGGTTGATTACATTGCCGTGTTATCAATGGAATCGATCTGTGGTCACGCCCTATCAGCACCCACTAACGCGAAAGGCAACATTAAGCTTAGCCGAATTAAGTGAGTACCCACTAATAACTTATGGCGTAGGGTATACCGGCAGGAGTCGAATTGATGAGGCTTTTGAGCGCGAAAATCTTGAATCCAATATTGTATTAACGGCAGTGGATTCAGATGTTATTAAAACGTATGTACGCTTAGGGATGGGGGTCGGGGTTATTGCCAATATGGCTTATAGTTTTGAAGAAGATAGGGATTTAGTTGCTATGGATGCGAGGGATTTGTTTGGTACGAGTTATTCGCATGTTGCGATTAGAAAAGATAAGTATATTCGGCCGTTTATTTTTAGTTTTATTGAAATGTTGGCGCCTCACCTGACCGAAGAGCTGGTTGTTAAGACTTTGGGTGAACTAGATTCAGTACAGCGCAAGCAATTATTAGGGTCTATTGAATTGCCATCATACTAGGGATAATAGAAGATTAAATAAGAATTAGTGAGTTTTAGGGGGTGGGCTGTTTGTGGCATAAACAACAGCATGAAAGAGGTCGGCCAAGAATCCTTTCTTACCGCTAATTTTTCGGGCGTTAGCACTGGCGCTAGCAAGGCCGAGTCTGGCTTCATTTTTTAATTGGGTATCTGCAAATTCTTGCGTTTTACGAATCGGCGCATTGATCGCCGTTTGAAAAAAATTACGTGCTTGGTGAGGTTGGTTGTGACTCAGTAAGAATTCCCCGTAGAAGTAGTTACTATCAATGCCTTGTGGATTGATTGACAGTGCTTTTTTAAGGGCTTGTTCGGCTTTTTCATCGCTACCAAAAGCGATTGGCCACCCGGGAACCATGGAATAAAGGCTACCGAGTGTGACAAAAGCTGACCCATCCATGGCTTGAGGGTTGATCGAAATGGCTTTGAGTAGTAAATCTTTTGCTTTGTGTATGGATGAGAGTGCGTTAAAACCATTTTCTTGTTCGGCATGGGTCGCCAGTGTAATGGCTTGCCAGATCAAAAGCTCTGCATGGTCTGGATAGGTTGCGTTAAGGCGATTGATGTGAAGAAGTAATTGCTTATATTGATGGGGTTGCTGGTCTTTGTCTGTGTCGTAGTACGTTTGAGCCCAAGATCGTTCGATCTCAGTGATGCTGGTGTCATAGTTACCGGCTGTCAGCTGAGAAGACAAGAGCAGTAAAGCAAGGGTAAGTATTTTTCGCATTATAGGCAGTTAAGTTATTGATTGATAATAACTATAGCGCGGGGGTTTCCTTAAAGCAATCATTTTTAGCAAAAACACAACAACAGTTGTCATAAAACAACAGTTTATTTCACCAAGATAAAAAAGGTTTCTTAGCTAATTGATTGTTATAGTATTTATGTTCCAAAGTGACTTCTTTTCCGAGCCAGTCAGGTTTTTCAAAAACTTCATCGCTGGCGTTAAGTTCAATTTCAGCAACAATAAGACCGTGATTATCACCGTAGAACTCATCAATTTCCCAGGTGTGTTGCTGGTAGGGTACGAGGTGGCGTGTTTTATCTATAAGCGGTTTTTGACAGAGGTTATTGATTATTTCTTCGGCTTCAGACAACGGGATAGTGTATTCATATTCATCGCGCTGATTGCCGATAACCGCTTTTTTTATGTTAATCCAAGCCTCTGTATCGGAAATGCGAATACGAATTGAAACGCTACTGTTGCTCGCTAAGTAACCTTGTTTATAGCGCGTTGAGCGAATGACAGCTGAACGCCATCGGTTGTTAGCGAGAAGGAATTTATGTTCTATTTCAATGGCCATGAGATTAATGAGGGCAATTTATTGAAGTAACAGGAGTCATAACGTTACATTTATTGTTATAAAAATTGATGGCTGCCATCGCAAAATGGTGGTGTTTTGGTTTGAGTACAGCCACAGAGAAAAACCGTTTTATTTTCCTCGGCTATAAAAGAGAGGGAGCGCTTGTCGGTATCAGCTGTTTTATGGGTACCGTCACAAATAGCCTTTTTTTTACTTAGACCACAACTACACCAACAATAGCGTTTCCCTGTTTCAATGGTTAAAGCCATTGGCTTGTTTTTATTTTCGCTCATAGGTTACTTAATTTAAATAACGACGATTATAAATTAGCTAACAAGTAATGTCATGAGATCCTTATTGATTAAAGAGGGGAATCTTAGTATCATCCACAACTTTTTATTACATTCATTGCTGTTTTTGCAATGAATTAATTTTTTACTTACCTTGATGAGGAGATTATTTTTATGGCTTTTGAATTACCACAATTACCGTATGCAATGGATGCGCTAGCGCCACATATTTCACAAGAAACACTTGAGTTTCACTATGGTAAGCATCATCAGACATATGTGACTAATTTGAATAATTTAGTGGCTGGAACTGAGTTTGAAGGACAGTCTCTTGAGCGGGTTGTGGAGCGTTCTACTGGCGGAGTTTTTAATAATGCTGCACAAATTTGGAACCATACTTTTTACTGGAATAGTTTGTCTCCTAATGGTGGCGGTAACCCAACGGGTGCACTTGCTAATGCAATAACCGAGACCTTTGGTTCTATAGACAATTTCAAGGCAGAATTTGAAAAATGTGCGGTTACGACTTTTGGTTCAGGGTGGGCTTGGTTAGTTAAAAATTCAGACGGTAGTTTAGCCTTAGTGAGTAGTAGTAATGCGGGATGTCCGTTAACTGACGGCCAAACACCCTTGCTAACATGTGATGTTTGGGAGCATGCTTATTATATCGATTACCGTAATGCACGGCCACAATACTTAAAAGCATTTTGGGCCTTGGTAAACTGGGATTTTGCAGCGAGAAATTTCGTAGCCTAAGTCCATGTAGTCGATTTTTACGGTGTGGTTTTGAGAAAGGTCTACTGAAGTATTAGTGGGCCTTTTTTAATAAAGATCATTTATTTTGAGGTGAGTCGGGCTGGCTGCCTTGCCAGAAACTGGCTAAGATAGAACCCGAAATATTGTGCCAAATACTGAATAGTGCCCCGGGTAAAGCGGCGGTGATGGAAAAGTATTTAATAGCTAAAGCAACACTGAGCCCTGAATTTTGCATACCAACCTCAATGGCGAGTGTGCGACAAGTACGTTGATCGTAGTGTAAGAGTTTTGGGATTTGATAGCCTATTGTGAGGCCTAAAATATTGTGCAACATAACCGCTATAATGACAGGCATAGAGATCATTAAAAGATTGTCATGGTTTAATGCAACGATAATGGCAATAATAGTGATTATTGCTAGGCTAGAGATAATCGGTAAAAGACGTTGTACCGAGTGTAAATAAGTGGCCAACCAAGTATTGACCAACGTACCGGTCAGAACGGGTAAAAAGACAATTTGTATAATGCTTTGTATCATGGCGCTAATGGGAACGGGTATGCTCTGATCCAGATACAGATAAGTGAGTACCGGCATAAGCGCTGTGGCACAAAGGGTAGAACTGAGCGTCATTAGGATAGATAAGGCCACATTACCCTTGGCTAAAAAACAAATGACGTTGGACGCTGTTCCACCGGCGCTACTACCGACCAAAATAAGGCCAATGAATAGCTCAGTCGGTAATGATAGACTGGCGGCGATTATCCAGGCAAATAAGGGCATGAAGAAAAATTGGATGAATAATGCCAGGCCGATGAGTTTAGGCTGTTTCGTAGCCGCTTTAAAATCATTCAGGGTTAGTGTAAGTCCCATAGTAAACATGACCAAAGCCAGTAATGGAATGATCAAGGGTTTTAATGTGGACAGTTCGGTAGGGTAGAAAAAAGCAATAAGGGAACCGAGGATGGCAAAAATAGGGAACAGCAGTGTGAGTTTTGAGGCCATAATTAAGTTTACGGGTACCGACAGGAATTGATGTTGTTCAAAACGGGCAGGGTAGTAGTGTAGCGTTAATGAGGTTTAATAGATGTGGTTTTTAAGGATTATTTTTCGCAAAGGTTTTTTTAGCTTATGGTGACAACGAGTGCAGTAAGTTCGCAGGTGCAAATTAAAAAACTTAAGAGGAAAATTGCTGTATGTCTAAGTCGGGATAGGTTTCAGTTGAAGCGTGAATTGGAGCGGTTAGTCAACGATCAGCGGCAAGGAAAAATGTGTGATGAGAAGTTTTCACAATTAGCCGACAAGGTAACGCGCTCATTGCAAAAAAAAGCGTCTCGTCAAGCATCAGTACCGACCTTAACATTTCCAGATTTACCGGTTTCAGAAAGAAAAAATGAAATTGCAGAACTCATTCGCGCGCATCAAGTTGTTATTGTTTGCGGCGAAACCGGTTCGGGTAAAACGACTCAGTTACCGAAAATATGTTTGTCCGTCGGACGGGGTTGCGCCGGTTTCATCGGGCATACCCAACCGAGACGTATTGCTGCGCGTACGGTGGCTAATCGGATTGTTGAAGAATTGGGTGAAACGATGGGTCAATCCGTCGGCTATAAAGTTAGGTTTCATGATAAAACGCAGGAGCGATCGTTGGTCAAAGTCATGACTGATGGTATTTTATTAGCAGAAATACAGTCTGACCGATTTTTATCAACGTATGACACCTTGATTATTGATGAAGCACATGAGCGCAGTTTAAATATTGATTTTTTATTGGGTTATTTAAAATGGTTATTACCTAGACGCCCGGATTTAAAGTTAATCATTACTTCTGCGACCATTGATCCTCAACGGTTTTCAAAGCATTTTAATAATGCACCGATTATTGAAGTTTCAGGTCGAACTTATCCCGTAGAGCAGCGCTATCAACCGATTGAAGATAGCACCGATGAGAGCGGGGCCGTAGTAGATACACAGTCGGCTATTGTGGCAGCAGTTCAAGAATTGTACCGAGATATGCGGGGCGATATCTTGATCTTTTTAACCGGTGAACGAGATATTAGAGAAACTGCAGAGTCCTTGCAAAAGTCGCAAGGTCAGTTTTTTGATATTTTGCCGTTATATTCCAAATTAAGTATTAGTGAGCAGGAGCGTATTTTTAAACCGGCAACCAGACCGCGTATTGTCTTAGCAACTAATGTCGCTGAAACATCCTTAACCGTTCCCGGTATTCGCAGTGTTATTGACGTGGGTTTTGCCCGAATTAGTCGTTATAGTCAGCGTAGTAAAATTCAGCGGTTACCGATAGAAGCTATTTCTAGAGCCAGTGCTAATCAACGGGCAGGGCGTTGTGGTCGCGTTGCGCCCGGCATCTGTATTCGATTGTATTCTGAAGACGATTATTTAAATAAACCCGAATTTACCGAGCCTGAGATTTTGAGAACCAATTTAGCATCCGTTATTTTGCAGATGACTACGTTAAATCTAGGTGATATTAAAGATTTTCCCTTTTTAGAACGTCCCGATAATAAGATGATTCGTGATGGGGTTAAGGTACTTCATGAGATTAATGCTTTAGATCTAAAAGAGCAGATGACAGCTTTAGGGAAGCAAATAGCGCGGGTGCCCTTAGATCCTAAATTAGCTAGAACCTTAATCGCCGCTCATCACTACCGTTGTTTAACAGAAATCAGCATTATAGTGTCAGGGCTTAGCGTACAAGATCCGCGTGAGAAGCCGATTGATAAAATGCATTTGGCAGAATCAAAACATGAAGCCTATAAAGCGGAGAATTCTGATTTTCTTAGTTTCTTTAAGTTATGGGAAAAGTTTGAAGCTAAAAAAGCCGAACTTTCAAATAATCGGCTAAGGAAATATTGTCGTGAAAATTTTCTGTCCTATGTGCGGATGCGAGAATGGCAAGATGTTCACCAGCAGGTTAATTTGGTGATTAAAAATGAGTTGAAATTTAAGAAAAATCAGACCCCAGCCAGTTATCAGGACATTCATCAGGCGTTATTAACGGGGCTTTTATCCAATATTGGCTTTAAGCATGAACAGTATGAATACCTTGGGGCGCGAAACCATAAGTTTTTTATTTTTCCAGGATCAGGGCAGTACAAATTACGGCCTAAGTGGATAGTGGCAGCTGAGCATGTTGAGACCAGTAAAGTTTATGCGCGTAATGTTGCCAAAATTGAACCAGAATGGATTGAAGCGAACGCACAACATTTAATAAAGCGCACACATTATGAGCCTCATTGGGAGAAAAAATCCGGGCGTTGTGCAATTTTTGAGCGTACGGCATTGTATGGGTTAACGCTCCAAACAAAACGTAAAATTCCTTATGAGCATATAGACCCGGAATCGGCTCGGATCATGTTTATTCGGTTTGGTTTGGTTTATCAAGAGTATCAAACATCAGCGCTTTTTTTTAAGGAGAACCAACGGTTATTGGAAGAGTTAGATTATATTCAGCATAAAGGTCGTCGAGTCGATTTGATAGAAGGCGAAGAATGGCTTTTTGATTTTTATGATCAAAAGATAGCGGCATCGGTAGTCAATGGTGTGACCTTTGAAAAATGGCGTAAAACGGCTGAAAAGGCACAACCCAAATTATTGTTTTTGATCAAAGAAGATATTGCCCGAGAACAAAACTTGACTGTTGATGACGAGGAATTTCCGGATGAAATAGTTGTGGGTCAAAGTCGAATTAAGTTGCAGTATAAGTTTGAACCCGGAGACCCCGATGATGGCGTGACCGCACAATTACCGATTCAACAGCTTAACCAATTAGTGAGTGAGCCCTTTGAGTGGTTAGTCCCTGGTTTACGGTATGAAAAGTTATGTGCTTTGATGAAAGCGCTTCCTAAGCAGTGGCGTAAAAAATTTGTACCGGTTCCGCAAACCATTGATCGGTGCTTAGAAATTGAGCCCGACTATCAGGGTAATATGAGGCAGTGGTTGAGTGATCGCTTGCGGCGGCTAACAGGAGAGTCAGTCCCTCTGAATTTATGGGCCCCTGAAGTCATTGCAGATCATTTGGTGATGAATTTCAAGGTTTTTGGAGATGACGGGCAACTCATTGCTACGGGGCGTGATTTACACGAGCTGCAACAGTCTTTTAAAACAGATTCAGTGATAAGTTTTGAGCAAATAGCACAAGATGAATTGAATTTGACAGGCTATATACAATGGGGTTTTGATGCCATTCCAAAGCACTATCGTTTTCAGAAAGAGGGTCAAGATTATTTAGGTTATCCTGCGCTTATTGATGAGGGGGAAACTGTTGGCTTGAGGTTGCTAGAAACTGAATTTAAAGCACAACAATGTCACCAAATCGGTTTGGTTCGCCTGTTTCAATTAACATTAAAAAAAGAGCGTAAATATTTAGTAAAGAATTTGTCGTTGGGGGCAGATGTAGAACTGGCCTATCAACAATTACGAGAACACCCCTATTTTGCTGGAAATATAGCCGTACAATCACTTAAAGAGGATTTCCTATTTCTTTGTTTTAGGGAGGTTTTTGTTGGGGAGTCGACGATTAATAGTTCAGTGGAATTTGAACAAGCCATAAAGAAAAAATCGACTTTATCTGCATTTTCTATTCAAGCTACAGTATTGGTTCAAGAGATATTAAAAAGTTATTTACAGATTTCAAGACAATTAGAAAAACAACGGTTGCCGTCTGAGGTCGCCGAAGAAATAAAATCTCATTTGAATGGTTTGGTTTTTAAAGGGTTTCTCCGTGATACGCCTTTTCAAAATCTTTTGGCGTATCCGCGTTATTTGAGTGCAGTGGCTTATCGCCTTGAGAAGAGGGCAGAAAACAGTCAGAAAGATCAACAAAGACTGCAAGAGATTAGCCGGTTTCAACAGCGTTATTGGGCCAGTGTTATCAAAAGAGCTAAGCAAGGACCGGTGCTACCGGGAGTAGAGAATTTCAGGTGGTGCTTAGAGGAGTTTAGAGTATCCTTGTTTGCACAACATCTAAAAACAGCCTACCCCGTTTCTGCAAAGAGGCTCGAGAGATTATGGGATTTTTAAAAAGTTCTTAGCTCTTGTCGGTTAATTTATTGAGCTCTTGTTCGAGTAGTTTTACTTTTTTTATCAGTTCAGGCAAGTGTGTGATAGCGGTATCACTGCGTCTAACATCCATTAAGTTACGTGCCGGGTAACCCGTTATTTTACTGCCGGGTGGAAAAGATTTAGAGACACCGGCTTGTGCACCGACAAAGGATTGATCGCCAATTTCGATATGTCCGACAAATCCGACTTGACCGGCAATAAGAACTTGGTTGCCAATTTTGGTGCTGCCAGAGATGCCCGTTTGGGCGGCAATTGCAGTATCTTCACCAATGATAACGTTGTGAGCGATCATGACTAGGTTATCAATTTTTGCACCCCGTTTAATAACGGTATTATCAACAGCGCCTCGATCAACCGTTGCACCTGAACCGATGTCTACATCATCTTCTAAAATGGCATTACCTAATTGGTGGATTCGAACAAATCGGGCCCCATCTTTGGCATTTCCGAAGCCATAGCTACCGATAACAGCATTAGACCAAATAGTACATCGGTGACCAATTTGAGAGCCAAAATGAATCACCACGTTGGGGTGCATTTCTACGTTATTACCGAGTTGACAGTTCTCTTCAATAATAACGCCGCTGTGTATTTTACAATCTGAACCGACGGTGGTGTTAGCACCGATAACAACATTTGCACCGATATGGGTGTTGTCGGCAATTTGACAGCTCGGGTCGATACTAGCGCTTGGGTGTATCGTTGGGGGTAAATGTGAAGAACGGTCAGCTTGAAATAATGCGACAGTTTTGGCCCAACTTAAATAGGGGTTTTTAGAGACTAATTGAGGTATTTCAAGGTCAGGGATAGTGCGTCCAATAATGATAGCAGAAGCTTTAGATTGACGAGCACTGGGTAGGTGTTTGAAATTAGTTAGAAATGAGGTGTCGCCTGGTTGAGCTGATTCGAGTGTCGCAACGCCATGAATGGGTTGTTCTATGTTTCCGTTAATCAGTTCGGCATTTATTAAGCTAGCTAGTTCACCAAGTGTAATTGACATCGTTATTAGTTTTTAGTTTAGGAAGATACTGATTCAAGTATTTGTTGCTGATACGTGTGTTTATGGGCGAGATAGTTCTCAGTAAAGGCATTAATGACATCATGGTCATAATCTTTAATACCACTGATCAGGATTTTTTTAAAACCGTGTCCAATTTGACCGTCATCGGATAAAATATCAAAGTGTAGATGGGCTTCTCCGCGGCGACCATTGACTTCTAAGGTATTGTCGGCAGGTACGATCTGGTGATCAGTGAAGTCAAGGTGGTTTAATTTGAATGACATGCTTTCGTAGATGACTAAAGGGCGATTAGTATTGATCATGGTCTTTTGTTCAGCCATGAGGGGAACCAGAACATGGGGGAAATTAAGGCCTGAAAACGCGACATAATTCTTGATGAAGTTTTCTACCTGTGATTTGTCCGAGGTGTTTTGGCCGTCATGACCCACAGTTAAATAGGTGTTTGATTTGTCATCATGGATGTCAATCGAGTTACTGTTTTGATCGGGAAAGATAAGGTTAACACCGTGACCGACCATGTTAGAAAAGGTAAAGTTCATATCCGTACTTAAGCCGTATTTTTCTAAAACCAGTGCAAACAATAAGTCGCCCGGAACGCAGAAGCGTCTTGAATCAGGGTCGTGTAGGGGGTTGAAGTCACCGGCGATTTCTTTAGCGAATCGGCTTGCTTGCTCTGCTGTAATCTGGATGGCTGGGTTGGATCTAGAATAGAATTCTTTCAAAAACATCATAACAGTAAAATATTTAGTTAAAGGATTGGGTAAATTTAACAATTAACCTCTTATTTTACCTGATTCTTGTTACTAACATAATCCTATCAACAGGATGATGTTGGCTATCTACGTGATTTTTAATACACATCACGTTGATAGCGTCGGCTTTCAAGCAAATTATCGATATAGCTTTCAGCAGCCTGTTCATCAATACCCGCCTCAATTCTGACAGATTCTATGAGTGCTTTGTGTACGTCTTTGGCCATTCGTTCCGCATCACCACAAATATAAAAGTAGGCTCCTTTTTCCAGCCACTCGTAGATTTCTTTTGAGCGAGCAAGGATTCGGGTCTGGACGTAAATTTTTTCTTCTTGGTCTCTTGAGAAAGCAAGGTCTAAATTGGTTAACAGACCATCACTTTTCATTTGGTCAAGCTCATCGCCATAGAGATAATCACAAGCTTGGTGTTGATCACCAAAAAACAGCCAGTTGGAACCACTTGCACCGGTGGCTTTTCGTTCTTCAAGGAATGAACGGAACGGTGCTAGCCCGGTTCCGGGGCCGACCATAATCACGGGCGTATTAGAGTCCTTAGGTAAACTGAAGTTTTTGTTGGCATGGACATAAACAGCTAATGTTTCAGGGGGCGTCACCCGACCATTTAAAAACGTTGAGCAGACCCCTTCACGGTCGCGTTCGAAGCTGTTGTAGCGTACAGAACCCACTAGTAACTGAACTTCTTCAGGGTGGGCCTTGATGCTGGAGGCTATAGAATAAAGTCTGGCAGGAATGCGTCTTAAAATAGTGATAAAGTCTTGGGGGCTATAGTTATCGCTAGTGTAGTCTTCAACCAGATCCAGTATTTGTCGGCCCCAGATATAGTCTTTGAATTGTTCACTGTTGTCTTTAGCTAA
>CAJVZC010000015.1 GCA_913019935.1 uncultured Methylococcales bacterium | reverse complement strand
TAGGTATTTTTCAAGGCTTCCAATTCTGGAATAACCTGTTTGGCCTCCTTATCCATTCGCTCATATAATGCATTAGCCTGTTGTTGAACGGCTTCTGGAAGTTTAAAAAACTTAGCGTCCATAACCGCATCGTTGCCAATCTCAAAAATAGATTGCTCTATTTTCTTATTTTGATCAGGCGCCCGATGGGCGTTTTTTTTATTTTTAGCCATTGTAACTCATCATTTTTTACAGTTAGTTACCAAATCAAATCATCAGGAATTTTATAGTCAGCGTATAAATCCTCATCGTCTGTCGTATTTACTGACAAATCCCGCTCATTCGCAATAACAATAAAATGGGCATCACGTTGTCTTATTTTATCCGCAACAACGACAGGAATTACCTCATAGGCTTGACCCGAGCGAACAATCACTAATCGCCCTTTTATTACGTGTTCACGGACTTTATCAGAGAGATAAAGTGTCTTTACCTTCGTACCATCAGAAAAGTTAAACGCCGTTCCCTCTGGCTCGTGCGGTAATTTATTCAGCTCAATTAATTGTTTAATTTGAGCCTCCACGGCCATTTTTTCCGCCTGTTCCTTGATTTGCCGATTAAGTTTACGGTCTTTCTCAACTTTTAGTTGTTGCTGCTTTTGAAACTGCTCTTTGGTTTCATTAACCGTTTCAATCTTATGCTTACGTTGTTGCTTTAAATTTTTATGTTTTTCTGATCGAACCTTTTTAGCTTTAGCATCATTCACTAACCCGGCTTTTAATAACTGATCACTCAACGAATTTCCCATAATACACCTAACTCATTTCTTATCTACGCATTTAAACAACACGGGTAAACCTTTTAAAAACAACTCGAATAATCAAAGAACATGCCTTGGCAATCAAAAAACACCCGTGGAAATTTGATCCGAATAAATATTCGGAAGCCAAAATCTAAAAAAGCCGCTAACGTTACCAGACGAGCCGCCGCAGACCACATTCGATGTCCTGTATAAATAGACATTCGCCACGTTGCTATGGTCCACCAAAGGGTTGTGGTTAGGCATGTTAGCAGTAATGTATCCCAACTCGGTACACTAAAAGCCGTATTTCGTACCAACCAATCACCCCCGGCTAGTAATATATTCAATACAATACAAAAAGGCCAAAAAACCTGCCACAACGGCAATCGCCCATACCAAGCATCGTAAAAATAAGGGGCAACACTGCGGATATGCTCAGAGTCTTGATGTAATTTTGTAGGTACCTCTAGATGGTATTCACTCAGGGGTGAGCTTATATAAAGAAGCACCAATAGCATTAAAGTAATGCCAGATAGCAACCAAGGACTCAAAAAAACAACCTGCTCAGATATAACGGGGAGAGTAAAAAAAAACATAATCAATTAGGATAAAAAGTTATTAGAAAAAATTATTTAGTTATTATAGTCTTCTTTAATAAACTCCACCTGTTGTTCTAACTCGGCCCGTTGTTTTTCCAAAACTAACAATTCAATTTCACGCTGTAAAAATTCATCTGATTGTTTTGTCACTTCAAATCGTTTTCTTTGCTCCTCTTGCTTTGCTTCCAATTCAAGATCAAGTAACCGTGAGTCATGCTTTAATTGCTCAATTTGCATTCTCTCATCCAACTTCTGCTTAGCAACCATCCTGATTTCTTGCTCGGCAATCTCTTTTTCTAGTTGCTTCTCTTTAAAATGATTTTCTTGGATAATTTTTTGTTCCTGAATGTCTGCATCCGCTTCTAGCCATTGCAACTGGCTCTTCTCATGTTCTTTAAGATCGAAAGCTAACTGTTTTTCATTAATGCGCTCGGTATGGGTAAAGCCTATTTTTTGCCTATTTTGCTCAGATGTATGCTCAACTTTCTGTGCTTCAGACAAACGATCAGAATCAGCCTTAACTTCAAGTTGCTTAATTGCCGTTTCATGTTTTAATTCACGCTCACGAAGCGCTCTTTCAACAACAAATTGTTCTTCTTTTTGTTGTCCCCATTCCACTAGCTGACGCTTTAGACTGTCTGAATTTTGTTCTTGATGCTGACTTCTAAAATCTGCCTCTTCAGAAAACTGATCTAACTGCATCTGCTTTTGTTCCATTTTTATTTCGTGCAACAACTCCTCTTCACGCAATAATTCTTCCTTCTTTTTAACGGTGAATTCAAAATTTTTACGCATCACTTCTAAATACTGGGCCTGATGAACAAATCGATGATCAAAAACATGATCTTCTTCTAATTCCTCAAACAACGGTTCTAATTTGCAAATTGCACGACATTGAATATCTTGTACCATCAATGTTTCTTGAATAACATTTTCAACTTCTTTCTCAGTGCTCTCTAACCCAATAGCTATCCACTGACCATCTTCTAATTTCCGTAACTCACCTGCCAAGATATCCAGTACCAATCCTTGATAACTCTGCTTAATTAATGCCGTCAGTTGTGGGATAAACTCCATATTTAAACGTGCAAATTCATAGCTTGCCTGAAAACGCAATTGTAAAATGGTATTCACTGTGCAAAAACCACCAAACAAAACACAGGATTCATGTAACTCCCAATCCTCAATAGGTAACGGGTAAGCCTTTCTATAAAACCGTTGAACATATTTCTCCGGTTTTGGATAACAACGTAAATAAGGGCCGAGCTTAGCCACCACCATTTGTCTTCCCGCAGAAAAACCAGGCTCCCAAACAGTGCTATTAGAGCTTTTTTTAGCTTGTGTCAGTCCAGCGATAATTTCATCTAAAGGAAATAATTGATCGGTCATAACGATTGCTCATCCACAGGGCCTGAACCCAGATTACTATTCTCAAGCCTTTTTAATTTAACCCCTAAACGATCTGCAATCAGCGGGTATAAGTTGGGAGCAAACTCTACGGTTCGCCGATCAATTTTGCGCAAAAAACCTCGGCTTAACAAAAAACCCACCGCAAACATTCGAGACCAATCCGAATAACGCCGTGCTTTCTCTATCGGACTCTTTTCTATGATCATTTCTAGTTCATCATTCTCATTAATCCTAAATTCATTAAACTCGCGAATACATTGGAAGACTAAATCTTCTTCTTGTTCTGTCAACGGTGCAGGTGCTTTAAACTCAAGCCGATAAGAAAGCAAAACGGTAAAGAAATCGACCATAGCTGCACACACTAATGCAAAAACAGATAACCCCTCCCACATAGCAAAAGAAGGCCTCACACCTTGCGTATACTCCCCATAAGTCATGAGTACCGGTGCTTGTGGAATAACATGACCAACTTGGAAAGCAACCTGATGAAAACTCAACTGCACGGCTTGTAAGCTGCTCTGAACCGACTGATACTTTTTTTCCATCGGCATGGATTGCTCCACCCCCAAAGAATTTAAATTAGATTGCACCGCCCTAATCCCCTCATCTAATAAAATAAAGGTTTCTTCTAATCGCTTATTTTCCTCTTGCTTGTTCTGGTAAAGTTCATTAAAGCGTTTCCAAAAAGGGCCCTGCCCCACTTGGTTTTTATAATGCCTAGATATATCAGGATGGGTACCAAAATACGCCGCTGAAACTTCCTTTGATGCTTGATCCAGTTCTGCGCGTTTTTGTTCAAAAATATCAGTCTTCAAACTTACAATACTATTAATATAATCTTCAACTTGCTGACGCACTTCAACTAATTTGTTATTTTGTAGCGTTTCGCGCTCTGAAACCTCATAAAATTTAAAGTATGAAAAAGAGATCGATGCTACCAGCGAAATCACCAAAGACAGTAAGACTGAAAAATACCTGAAGCGATTTGCACGCCAATGAATACCGGCTAATTCCAACGAACAAATAACAATAATAGATTGAATGGCGATGGTTATCACCAAGGCGATCCAGGGAATAATAAAATGAGACATCCCATAAAATGTGGTAAACCCAGAGGCAACACTTAACATCAAAACAATAGGAATGGTCCAGATTCTTAATGACGACACAAACAAAGTCTGAATCTGATTAATGACTACGCCAAAAGTACTCTGGTTTCTGCTCAAAACGTCTACCCCAAAATATCAACTGATCCGATTATAATATAACTGCTCGTAACAATATTAAACTAAAACCTAGGCAAATCTTTATGCGACAACTCGCCCTGATGCACATGCATTGCCCCAAATTCAGCACAACGACGCAAAGACGGAAGCCCTTTCCCTGGATTTAACAGGCCTTTTTCATCAAAAGCCTCCTTAATTGCATGAAACTGATTTAATGTTGCTAATGAAAACTGAACACACATATGATTTATCTTTTCAACACCCACACCGTGCTCACCCGTTATAGTGCCACCCATGCGTATACTTAACAATAAAATATCACTGCCCAGTTTTTCTGCCTTCTCAAAATCTCCCGGTACATTGCCATCATAGAGTATCAAAGGGTGTAAGTTTCCATCTCCGGCATGAAACACATTAGCCACGGGTAAGCCGTATTTAATCGATAATTCAGCAATAGTCTTTAACACTGCACCTAATTGATAACGCGGAATCGTGCCATCCATACAGTAATAATCCGGTGAAATTCGGCCTACTGCAGGGAAAGCGGCTTTTCGGCCTGCCCACATCTTTTCTTGTTCTAATTCATCACGCGCTATGTCTACTGTTTGAGCACCCAAACGCAATAATAACGCATAAAGTTGCTCGGACTGCTCGGTCACTTGCTCAACCGTTCCATCGATTTCACACAATAAAATTGCCTGTGCGGTAACGGGGTAACCTGCATGACAAAAATCCTCAGCCGCACAAATAGCAGTATTGTCCATCATTTCCAATCCAGCTGGAATTAGACCTGCAGCAATAATCCCGGCAACGGCTTCACCTGCAGTCTCAACACAGTCAAAAACCGCTAACATCACCTGACATGATGGGGCCTGTGGCAGTAACTTTACAGAAACCTCAACAATAATCCCCAGCATGCCCTCAGAACCCGTCAGAATAGCTAAAAGATCGTAGCCCTCACTCTCAAAACCATGACTGCCAATCACCAGCAATTCACCGGTCATCGTGACCACTTTCAATCGTAGAATATTATGTGTCGTCAACCCGTATTTAAGACAATGCACGCCACCTGAATTTTCTGCAACATTACCGCCAATCGTACAGGCAATTTGCGACGACGGATCCGGCGCATAATACAACCCGTCTGCTACTACTTTTTTAGAAATCGCTAAATTAGTAACACCCGGTTCAACCACGGCCACTAAATTTTTACCGTCAATGGCTCGAATGTTATTAAACTTCACCATTGAAATTAAAACCCCATTTTCCAGCGGCAACGCCCCTCCCGACAGTCCTGTTCCTGCCCCTCTTGCAACCACAGGAACACCATACTGATGACAAAGCCTTAAAATGTTTTGAACAGCCTCTACCGTAGAGGGAAGCACAACCACCCACGGCAAGGTCTGATAAACCGCTAATCCATCACATTCATAGGGTTTGAGGGTTTCTGGTTCAAAAAGAATCGCTTCTGTTGGCAAAAAAACCCGTAGTGCATCCAATAACTCAGATTTTTCCACGCAGTGGGTGATTCTCTCAGCAGGATGAATTGGTGGTATCATAATTTTCTTTTACAGAGGTAAGCCATGTATTGTGTCAAAACTCAATCTATCATAGAAGACACAATTAAAAAATCACATTTCATTGGGATTATTACGCCTTGTCATGCCCCCAATGAAATAAATCACCAATACCAAAATATTCAACAACAACATCCTAATGCCAATCATATTGCCTTTGCCTACCACCTAAAAAATAACGGTCAACTATTAATTCGTTGCCATGATGCTGGGGAACCCAGTGGTACCGCTGGAAAACCTATTTTAAATCATCTGGAAGGCAATCAACTGGTCAATGTCCTCATCTTAGTTGTCCGTTATTTTGGCGGCATCAAATTAGGTGCCGGGGGACTAAGTCGTGCCTACGGAAACATGGCGAAAGGTGCCATTGCTAATGCTCAACTCATTGAGTTTATTGAATATGAATCGCTATCCTTTACCCTTCCCTATGACCAACTGGACAACTTTAAATACCAACTAAAACAAGTTAACGGCACCATCATTGAACAATCATTTACCGAAATAATTACGCTCAAAATAAAACTGCCAACAAAACACTGCCGTGAATTTCAGAACTTATTTTCTTAACGCTAAAGGCTTAAACAATTAACCACCACTTTTTATTTTTATAGGATAATAGCTCCATTTCACAACACTCAAAAACACCATGGAAAACTGCTACCCCGAGCAACGTTGGATTAGCCATGCCGAGCCCGAACTTGGTCTCGGCATCATTCTTGATGTAACCGCCCAGCGCATTACCGTATCATTTGTCGCTGTCCAAGAACAACGCATATACGCCCGACTCAATGCACCGTTAACACGCGTCCAATACGTCTGTGGGGATACGATTAAAACGATTGATCAACAATCACTTAGCGTCCAAAAAGTTCAAACCATTGAAAACATTCTGTATTATCATTGTTTGAATAAACAACAAGAAAAGGTCACCGTAAAAGAAACATCTCTCAGTCACTACTTACAATTTAACAAGCCCCAAGACCGGCTATTTACTTATCAAATAGACACCGGAAAATGGTTTGAATTGCGCTATGAAACATTACGACACAGTAACCGCCTACAACAACTAACAGCCCGAGGGCTCATTGCGGGTCGCACCTCGTTAATGCCACACCAACTCTACATTGCCCATGAGGTTGCAAACCGTGGCAGTTTTCGTATTATTCTTGCTGATGAGGTGGGACTTGGTAAAACAATTGAAGCCGGGCTTATTCTTAACCACCGCCTACTCACTGGTCGATCCGGACGAACCTTAGTCATAGTCCCTGAACCCTTATTACACCAGTGGCTGGTTGAAATGCTACGTCGTTTTAATCTAAAATTCAGCTTATTTGATGAAGAACGCTGTCTTGAGTTTCCAGATCAAAACCCCTTCCTGAGTACACAATTAATCTTATGTAGTCCAAAATTATTTACCGACAATCCTCAACGCCAACAACAAGTACTGTCGACTGACTGGCACACTCTGGTCGTTGACGAAGCACATCATTTACAGTGGAGTGAAACCGAAAGTAGCTCTGAATACCAATTAGTCGATAAACTCAGCCAAAAAACAACTAATGTTTTATTGCTGACAGCCACACCCGAACAACTGGGCATTCAAAGTCACTTTGCCCAATTACGACTACTGGACCCTAACCGCTTTTTTTCCCTGAATGAATTTATTCAAGAAAAAGAATTCTTTCAGCCGGTCGCTGATGCTGCAACTCACTTACTTGCAGGACAGTCACTACCGGAAGACTTAATTCAACAACTACAACCACTTTTAAAACAAGACCAAACTGAAATACTTGTCACTCAGGCAAATAACCATGATGCAGACGCTCAAAAAGAATTACTCAACATTCTTTTAGACCACCATGGAACCAGTCGTATTTTGTTCAGAAACTCGCGCCACACTATCGGTGGATTCCCTTTACGCCAGTGCCACGCCTACCCACTAAACGATCTTCCAGAACAAAAACCTTACCGGGATGATTTAAGTCATGAAAAAAACCCTTATTTCATCTGGCTCGTTGATAAACTCAAAACGCTGGCCTCAGAGAAAGTACTCCTGATCTGCCATCAGGCTGAAACAGCTATTACACTCGGGGATCAATTAAAAAACCGCAAAGGCATCAAACTCGCCATTTTCCATGAACAGCTCAGTATAATTGAGCGTGACCGCGCTGCTGCCTATTTCTCGGATCCTGACAGCCACGCCAATATTTTACTGTGCTCTGAAATTGGCAGTGAGGGCCGTAACTTTCAATTTGCTAAACATTTAATCTTATTGGATTTACCTGATAATCCGGATTTATTACAACAACGTATTGGCCGCTTAGATCGTATTGGACAGAATCATATTATTCAAATACATATCCCCTACCTGATCCATAGTCCACAACATGTCCTTTATAGCTGGTATAACGATGGCCTCAATGCCTTTGAACAGAACTGTTCTACAGGTGCCCAAATATTCCAGCGGTTACATAACACACTAAAAAACCTTATGACTAATTTCTCAACTGAGGAATTAGACCGTGTCATTACCGAAACAAAAAAATTGCGCAAAACCATTGAAATGGAATCACAACACGGACGTGACCAATTACTCGAAATCAATTCTTGTCGAGAACAACAAGCACATGCCATCGTTGCTGAGATTGTCGACCTAGAACAACAAAACAACTTATGGCCCTATATGGAGACCTTATTTGATTGTTATGGCGTTAACACAGAATTTCATTCCCCTGATTGCTATATCATTACCCCCGGCAATCACTTGCGCATCGCCCATTTCCCAGAACTTCCTGAAGACGGCTTAACCGTTACCACACAACGCGCACAAGCATTAATTCGTGAAGATAGACAATTCTTAAGTTGGGAACACCCGATGACAACAGCCGCTATGGATTTAGTCTTATCAAGTGATACCGGTAATGCCACCATCAGCATCGTCAAACATCCGACGTTAGCCCCGAATCAATTTCTCATTGAAACACTTTTTATTATCGAATGCAGCGCACCCAAAGAATTACAAATCAGTCGGTTTCTACCGCCAACACCGATCAGAATATTAATTGATCAAAAACAAAATAATATTTCTAAAAGAATATCCCACAACAGCTTAATCGAAGTCCATCCTCCCGTTGAACCCAGAAAGTTCAATTCATTTGTTACCAGTCAAC
The DNA here is from genome assembly GCA_913019935.1 of uncultured Methylococcales bacterium. GTDB lineage: Bacteria > Pseudomonadota > Gammaproteobacteria > Methylococcales > Methylomonadaceae > OPU3-GD-OMZ. The sequence continues at coordinate 17,727 of CAJVZC010000015.1, read as the reverse complement.
GAAAATTAATTGAGCACCTTATTCAATATGCTCATACTGAAGCCGAGCAACAATTACACCAGCATTGCCAAAAAGCCCATCAGGCTATGGAGAAAAGTCTGAATCATGAAATAAACAGACTGGTAAGGCTGCAACGTTCTAACCCTAGCATCAGGCCTGAAGAAATTAGTTATCTTACCGAATCTAAAACTTTTTCCGGCCAATGTATTGCGTCATCAGAACTTAAATTAGATGCTATACGCTTATTAATCACGCAATAACCATGCGCTCAACTTATTGGATATAACGCGTGTTAAGCATCGCTATAAATGCAATGATAGTTTCATTTGATGCGGATCCCATTAGCCCGTTCTTCTGGAATTAGCTCGCCGTTATTACCCCGCCCACCCCTGATGATTTGCATAAGCGATGATAAAATTAACCTGTGCTTCGAGTAACATTAATGACGTTAAAAATCGTCTTTAATCGATTTACTCTTTCGCTTATAGGCTCCAGTGTATAAAAACCCACCCATTTAATTTTGAACAACAAGATTACTTTTAAGTCTAAGCGATAGTACCGAGAAGTTTGCAATTATCGTTGTCCGGATTAAATGGAGGGGTGATAGTGGCTATTCTACTGATCGTTATCCTTGCTGCACTAGGGTTGAGTTATTGGCATAAAAAAGTAAAAAAACTATTAACTTCGGTTTTTATACTAATTACACTTTTAGTATTTTATAGTTCTTTTTTTAAGCTCTCTCAACTGGATTTTGTTTTTATTTTTCTGACCTTAATGCTGTCAGTCTTGCTTGTCATAAAACCGCTCAGACAACAACTATTAACCCGCCATTTATACCGCTATCTAAAGAAAACGTTACCTACCATCTCCAATACGGAACAAGTTGCATTAAATGCCAGTGATACACACTGGGATGCTGAATTGTTTTCTGGCAACCCTAATTGGGACTTGTTGCAACAACAAAAAAAATGCTTTTTAACCGAAGAAGAACAAGCCTTCTTAGATGGTCCCACCGAACAACTCTGCCGTTTACTTGATGATTGGGAAATCACATTCATCCAACGAGATCTATCAGAAGAAATCTGGAAATTTATTAAAAAAAATAAATTCTGTGGCCTTATTATTCCCAAAAAATACCACGGTCTAGAGTTTTCTCATTACGCACATTCTGCAATCGTCATGAAACTCTCTAGTCGTTGTGCCTCTGCTGCCGTCTCAGTCATGGTTCCTAATTCACTCGGACCTGCCAAGCTACTACTGAATTATGGGACTGAACAACAAAAAAATTATTTCCTTCCTCGCTTAGCGACTGGCCAAGAACTCCCCTGTTTTGCGCTAACCGGGCCTCATGCTGGCAGTGATGCTGGGTCTATGCCAGATCATGGTGTTATTTGTTATGGATCCTATCAAGGCAAGAAAAATATTCTTGGCATTAAATTAAATTGGGAAAAACGCTATATCACACTGGGCCCAATTGCTACTCTCATTGGATTGGCTTTCAAACTCTATGACCCAGATAAATTAATAGGCGATCATGAAAATATTGGCATCACCGTAGCGCTATTACCCTCTGACTTACCTGGCATCTCCATTGGCAAACGTCATTTTCCGTTAGATGCTGCATTCCAAAATGGGCCTAACTGGGGCCACGATGTCTTTGTTCCCATTGACCATATTATTGGTGGTGTTGAACAAGCCGGAAATGGATGGAAAATGCTTATGGAATGTTTAGCTATTGGTCGCAGTATTTCCTTACCGTCATTAAGTGTGGGTGCCGCTAAATATACTTGCCGCAATATTGGGGCCTATGCCCGCATTCGTAAGCAATTTAACATTCCTATCGGTGACTTCGAAGGTATCAAAGAACGACTGAGCCACATGGCCGGCGAAACTTATATTATGGATGCGGCACGTCACCTTACCCTTTCAGCGTTAGATAATGGTTACAAACCCACTATCATTTCTGCCATTGTTAAATATGAATTAACTGAACGAATGCGTCGCATTGTCAATGACGGTATGGATATCCAAGGCGGCGCGGGTATCTGTTTAGGGCCTACCAATATTATGGGTAGAATTTATCAATCGATACCAATTAGTATCACCGTAGAAGGTGCGAACATTTTAACTCGGACGCTAATTATTTTTGGTCAAGGCGCTATTGTTTCGCACCCTTATATTCAACAAGAACTGCACTTACTACAGGATCATGAAGGCCCTAAAACAATACAAAAATTTGACACCCTTTTCTTTCAACATATAGGTTTTATTTTACACAATATAGTGGCCACCCTCTGGTATGCCATCAGTAACGCTCGATTCCTTAAAGTCCCAGGCAAACAATCAACACGCAAATACTACCAACGAATGACCCGCCAAAGCTGTCTATTCATCTTGTTTACCGATATTGCTTTATTGTCACTCGGCGAATCATTAAAACGCCGAGAAATAATCTCAGGTCTTTTTGCTGATGCCTTAAGTAACCTTTATTTAGGCTCGGCTGTACTTAAACATTTCCATGACCAAGGTCAGCTCAAAGAAGACCTACCGTTAATGCATTGGTCTTGTCAGCAAACGACCTTTAAAACAAATCAGGCCTTTTTGTCCCTTATCAATCAAATTCCTTCTCCCATTATTTCATGGTTTCTAAAACACCTGTTGTTAAGAGACTATCGTCCACCCGATAACCACTTAACGCATTCGGTTTCAGATCTTTTATTATCAGATAATGACAGTCGAAACAGACTCACTGAGGGTATATATATCAACCATCAACCTCATGATGCCACCGGCAGAATAGAAAATGCATTGAGTGCCGTAATTAAAGCTGAAGTCCCAGAAAAGAAAATTCTTCGAGCACAGCGATTTAAAAAATTAAAACATGGCACTTTAAAATCAATTGTAGAACAAGCACTATCTGAGAACATTATTTCAAAAGAAGAAGCCCATCTAGTCATTGCTGCTGAGGATGCAAGATCGATAGCAATTAGTGTTGATTGTTTTAATCCAGAACAATTAACTGGCCCAAACTCTAAGACCCAATAATCAAAATGACACCCTAAATTTTTAAGGCATTAAATTATGAGACTCTATCATTGCCCTGGTACACGATCATTTAGACCGTTATGGTTACTCGAGGAGTTAGCGGTCTCCTATGAAATCACTTTTACCGATGTTTTTAATAATCAAGGTCAACAGCCAGCCTACTTAAACATTAACCCTCTCGGTACTGTACCGACCTTAATTGATGATGATATGACTTTATATGAGGCGGGGGCCATTTGCCTGTACCTCGCCGATAAGTACACCCATCATAACTTAGCCCCTCAAATAATCGCACCTAACCGAGGCTATTATTATCAATGGATGTTTTTTGTACCGGGAACCATGGAACCCCCTTTAGTTAATATTTTCTTACATACCCAATTACTGGACGTCTCTAAGCGCCGCCAATCAGTGATTGATGACAGCAAAAAACGCTTTGAACGCATTGCTGCCGTATTAGAACATTCCTTACACAATAAAACGTATATTCTTGGTGATCATTTTTCTGCTGCTGACATTATGATCGCCTCAACCTTAGACTGGTTTCCTGAATTAATTAGCAACTTTGAAGCCTTAAGTCATTATCATCAAACGCTCTCTCAACGACCTGCATTCAAAAGAGCCTTACTTCAAAAATAATAATTACGACTGACGCTGACCCACAACGCAATTCTTCATTAAACAACTATGGCACCACACACCCCTTCAGAATACTATAGCGTTATCGGTCAACAGTATCTCTGTGATGAAAGTCAATCGATCAAAGCATTTTCAAGCTATTTAAATAATTACGATCTATTATCAATAAATAAATCGGCCGAAGCTCTAGTGACCGCCATACGAAGTAAAACAAAACAACAAAAGGTTACCGAAGCCTTTTTACATGAATACCAACTCAATTCCCAAGAGGGTATTATTTTAATGGCCATGGCCGAAGCCTTGTTACGTATTCCTGATCCAGCAACCCAAGATCTTCTGATTAGAGAAAAACTGACCCGTGCTGAGTGGCACAAGCATCTTAACCATAGCCCATCATTTTTAGTCAATTGTGCAACACAAGCATTATCACTCAGCGGCCGATTTGAGGAACAAAGACTAGCCACAGTGACACAGTGGTTACCCATATTGAATAATCTAACCATACGCTTAGGGAGTCCATTAATCCATGCCGCTATAAAAAAGGCCATGCGCCTTTTAGCTTATCGATTTATTCTGGCTCAATCTATGAACGCAGCACTTAATTACTGCCAACGACATAAAAACTACTTGTATTCATTTGACCGACTCGGTGAAGCGGCCTTAACAACCCTCGATGCCAATCGCTATTATCAAGACTATCTCGATGCTATCGAACAACTCAATCAGCAACCCAGTAACGCCAGCCTCATGAGGAGCCCAAACATCTCCATTAAACTTTCCGCACTTTATCCCCGTTATGAACCTAGCCATTACCCTCAAGCTATTAGATCACTCACTCAGCAGTTACTCACCCTTACCCATAAAGCAAAACAGGCACAAATCACATTAACTATTGATGCTGAAGAATCGGAACGATTAATGATGTCACTGACAATATTTGCAAACGTTTTCAACCATCCTGACCTGAAAAACTATCAGGGACTTGGTCTTGCCGTTCAGGCTTATCAGAAACGCTCTATTGCGACCATTCACTGGCTCAGCGCTCTATCCCGCCACCGGCATAAAATGATCCCCATCCGCCTTGTGAAAGGTGCCTATTGGGATTATGAGATCAAGCAAGCTCAGCAACAAGGCCTGATTGATTATCCTGTTTACACTGAGAAGATAATGACCGACTGTTCTTATCTGGCCTGCGCACAACTTATTTTATCGCAACCTAAGGTTTTTTATCCTCAGTTTGCCACCCATAATGCCCATACCATCGCTGCAATTCATTCATTAGCGAAAAAGCATACCCACTATGAATTCCAACGTTTATACGGAATGGGTGAACAACTGTACGATGAAATCATGACCGTTAAACGGTGGCCAATACCTTGTCGAATCTATGCTCCTGTAGGCTCTTATAAAGATCTTTTACCTTACTTGGTGAGAAGACTACTTGAAAATGGCGCTAATACATCATTTATCAGTCTTTTGGAGAACCCTGACATCCCGGTTGATGATGCTATCGCTGACCCTATTGCTACATTAAAAACACAGCCATTCCCTGTTAGTACGAAACTACACCCTCCTCCCAAATTATTTGGAGAAAAACGGAAAAACTCACAGGGCTTAAATTTAAATGATATTGACGTTATTAATACCCTTCAACTGCAATTAAAAGCAATTGCAAAGACTCAATACACAGCAGCACCCTTAATTAACGGTCAATACTACGATGGCCTGAACAACACTGTACTCAATCCAGCCGATTCAAACGATACCGTTGGCCAGGTCACTTATAGTAATTCTCTCGCTATAACAGCAGCCATAAAGTATGCCTCTAAGGCCTGTTTTCAGTGGCAAAAAGTCTCCATCGAAGAAAAAGTAAATTACCTTTTAAAAGCCGCTACGTTACTCGAACAAAACCGTATTGAATTGCTATCAATCTGTATTCGCGAAGGCGGGCGAACAGTAGTTGATGCCCTTAATGAAATTAGAGAAGCCGTTGATTTTTGTCGTTATTATGCTCAAATAGCCCGTGAAAAATTGGACGCCCCAGTTTCACTCGCCGGCCCCACAGGAGAAACCAATAGCTTATCGCAAATGGGTCGGGGTGTTTTTATCTGTATTAGTCCATGGAATTTCCCTATTGCAATTTTTATGGGTCAAATCACTGCGGCATTAGTGACGGGTAATACCGTCATTGCCAAACCGACACAATTAACCTCACTGACAGCAATGAAATGTATCGATATCCTTCATGACGCCGGTATTCCAAAATCTGTATTACACTTCTTACCAGGACCTGGTGGTTCGATTGGTCAACAGTTATTTCAAGACCCGCATATTGCTGGTGTTGCCTTCACCGGATCAACTGACACTGCTCAAATCATTAACCAACAACTTGCGAATCAGCACAAAAAAATCATCCCTTTTATCGCTGAAACTGGCGGACAAAATGTCATGATAGCTGACAGTTCAGCACTCCCTGAACAAGTCACACATGATGCCATTAATTCTGCATTTAATAGCGCAGGACAACGTTGCTCAGCGCTTCGAGTCTTATTTTTGCAAGAAGAAATTGCGGACAACATGATTGCCTTATTAATAGGCCATATGAAAACACTCACCGTAGGTAACCCCATGCAATTTCAGACTGATATTGGGCCGGTTATTTCAAATAAAGCATTCATTACATTATCCAAACACATTAAACAGATACAACAACAGGCAACACTCCTTTATCAAATTGCCGTTCCTGAACAGCTACACAAAGGACATTTTTTGGGTCCTTGCCTAATTGAAATAAAGTCATTAAAACAATTAAAAAGAGAAGTCTTTGGGCCTGTTCTCCATATCATACGCTATCAATCAGAACGATTAGATCACGTCATTACAGAAATCAACGAAACAGGTTATGGGCTTACACTAGGCATCCACAGTAGAATTGAATCAACCATTGATCAGATTATCCAACATACACATGTTGGTAATACCTATGTTAATCGCAATATAATTGGTGCCGCTGTCGGCACGCAACCTTTTGGCGGCATAGGTCTTTCAGGAACGGGACCCAAAGCTGGGGGCCCTTTATACCTTGATCGCTTTACCATCGAAAAAACCCTTTCAATCAACACTTCAGCCATTGGAGGAAATATTGATTTACTGACTCAAAAATAAGCTCTAAAAAGCCATCCCATTTTGGCCTTTCCTTCAGACCTTAAGATTAAAGTATTCATGGAATTATGGGGTGACTGGCGAGTCTACTTTATAAGAGGTGACTGATGAAATTCATACCGGTTTTAACTGATTTTAATCAACTAGAACATTGTTGCACTGATGATCTTTATTACTTTAATCAAAAACCGTTTTCTGGGGTGATCATCACCTATCATAAAAACAAGATGAAACAATCACAAACAACCTTGAATCATGGTCATGTTCAAGGTTGTTATCAGGCCTGGTATCAAAACGGCTGCCTTCAAGTCACGGGGCAATATCAAGACCATCAAGAAACAGGGGAATGGACTTTTTATCATGACAATAATGTCATCGCCAGAACCGGTCATTTTTATCAAGGACTTCGAGTAGGTTACTGGCGAATATGGAATAAGCAGGGGGAAATTATTTGGTCTGGTGAGTTTCACGCACACAACACCCATAAAAAAGCATCTGACCCAAAAAAACTTTCAATCCTTTAATTAATATTAAAACGCCCTTTTCCGATCATGGCTATCATTCAAGCACTCGGTATTGCATCAAGTCTTGGCGGACCTTATAACTCGCATAGTAATGCTGCAGAATTAATACGAGATCATCTTCGTTATTATGCAACTGAATTAAAACAACCTCAGTTACAGTGGCATATGGTCTATCCCAAAAGAAATGGTACAAAAGATGAAAAACTTCAACGTCTTAATCAAATAATCAGTCAATATACACGCTATTGGGCTCAATCCGCCACCCCATTTCTAGCCATAGGTGGTGATCATTCTTGTGCTATGGGTATCTGGTCTGGTGTCTTACAAAGCCTAAAGAAAAACCAACGCTTCGGCTTAATTTGGTTAGATGCACATATGGATGCACATACATTTAGTACTTCACCCACACAAAACATTCATGGAATGCCTATTGCTGCCTTATTAGGTACGACCGACAAGCAATTGACCCACCTCTATCCGGGTAATAAATTTATAAAACCAGAGCACTTAGTTTTAATGGGAATACGTAGTTTTGAAGCGCAAGAATATACGTTACTTAAAACACGGGGTATTAAAATTATTTTTTCAGATGGCATTAACGATTTTTCAAAAAACTTATTATCCGTGGTGCAACAGCTTAGTCTAACAACAGAGGTTATTGGAATCAGTATTGATCTGGACTTTATCGACCCCTTAGAAGCACCCGGCGTTGCCACACCCGTTGCACACGGTATTAAAGCTCAGGAACTTATTAATGCCCTTAAACTTATCTGTCATTGCCCTAAAGTAGTAGGCTTAGAACTCAGTGAATATCATCCACAAAGTGACCAAAACAATAAAACCTTAGCGCTGATGGAAAAAATAATTTCCACCTTCTACCCATGTAAAATCCCATAAAGATTCTTCGGGTCATCAAGTTCGGGTAATAATTCAAAATCAGTTCCAAGCTGATATTCATGGGCTAACTCGTACATCATCTTAAGTATTGAAAAATCCTCTAAAGCAAAACCAACAGAATCAAATACTGTTATTTCAGTATCATTTTCACGCCCGGTCTTAACCTGACAAACCAACTGCCATAATTCAGCATAAATATCAGTAACATTACACTGCTGAATATCCCCTTCCACTATGCTTTGCGGTATATGTTCTACCACGACTTTTGCATTCTGCATTAATTGACGACTCAATTCTGTTTTCCCAGGGCAGTCGCCGCCAATTCCCTGTATATAAGTCCCTGGTGCTAACTGATCGAGTGTAAATAAACATTGTTTTTTTTTAGCTGCCGTTGCCGTCACAATCATAGCTGCACCATGAATCGTTTCAGCAATATTTCGACACGGCTTAAGCGCAAAAGAATACCCTGAGAGATTAGTTGCAAACTTGGTCATAGCCTTGTCATCAGTGTCATAGTACCGTACTTCTCGCACCGGGAATAACTGCGCTAAAACGATGGTCTGAAATTCAGATTGCACCCCATTACCAATAATTGCCAATGACTGAGAATCATTTCGCGCTAAATATTTTGCCGCCACTCCCCCTGTTGCTGCTGTCCTGAGTGCGGTCAATAACGTCATCTCACTTATCATTAAGGGATAACCTGTTGCCACTGAACTTAATTGACCCATAGCAACAACATTTAGTTTCCCGTAGTCGGTATTTCCAGGATGCCCATTAACATATTTAAAGGTATAAAACTCTTGATCTGAACAGGGCATCAATTCAATTACCCCATGTGGGTAATGCGTCGCCTGCCGAACTGATTTTTTAAATTCAGGCCACCGACGAAAATCTGTTTCTAAATTCGCCACTAAACGCCACAAAAAACTTTCTAACCCTAAAATGGTTATAATTTCCTGAACGTCTGAAATAGTAAGAATTTTCATTGTGCCGCCTTAGCCCAGTTAAGCGTTATCAAAAATCCTTACTGAGCGTTGTATTGAGTCAATCAACTTAAACGTAAGTTATGTCATACGTTATCCTTTAATCCTTTAATTTCTTAACGGTTTACCGACACTTAACATATGTTCTAATCGTGATTGCGTTTCACCCTGTTTAACCAATGCCATAAAGCCTTTCATTTCTAAATCTAAAACCTGTTCTTCTGTAACTATTCCGGTGATATCGCAATCGTCTCCGGTGAAAACTTTTGCTAATTGATTGCCGATAACCACATCATAATGACTGGCTTTACCCACTAATTGAAAACCTCTTAGAGCTATGCCAAGAGTAACCTTGGCGCTTAATCCAGGCAATGAAAATACCGGCTGTTCAGATGGCTGATAACCCTCAATCAGAGCCAGGGCTTTAACCTTGGCATTATTTAATAGCCGCTGCCTATTGGGTGTAATACCATCTGTTGACGACAAAAATAGACGCTCTTGAGCCTCAATTGCAGACCTTGAAACCTCGGCCATAGCAACGGTATTAAAGCCCTTAATAATCGCAGGCATAGGTCCCATTGTCTTTCTGGTTTTATGCAAACACCGGTGTAAATATTCTTTACAACCACCCCACCCAGGAATTAAGCCAACACCCACTTCAACCAGACCCATATAAAGTTCACTGTGTGCTTCTATCGCATCACAATGTAATAACACTTCACAGCCCCCTCCTAGCGCTAATCCAGAAGGTGCTCCAACGACAGGGAAAGGCGCATATTTAAGCGCACCGAAAGTTTTTTGCCCTTCAGTTATCATCACTTCAATTTCATGCCAGGATTGACGCTTAATCGCTGTCGTCAAGAGTGTTAAATTAGCGCCGACAGAAAAGTTATCTGCCTCGTTATAGATGACTAAAGCAACAAATTCCTGTCTTATTTTATCGATACTTTGTCGTATTAAGGAAAGCGTATCAAAATCCAGTGCATTCATTTTGCTATGAAATTCTAAACAAACAACACCATCACCTAAATCCCATAAACTCGCCGAACTATTTTCTAAAACAGCACTATTTTGTTGTTTAGCATCGCTTAAGCTTAATACCCCGGGTGGCGTTATCATGGCCTTATACTGGCCAGATGATATGAGGTAACTGGTCGTTCTTTTAGAACGATCATATAAAGCCAGTTTTTGTTTAAGTAGTTCAGGAACCGCTCTGCCTTCTGATTCAAGACGCTTAACAAACCAATCGATGTGTAATTCATCCAGTAATTCAAAAGGCCCCCATTGCCAGTGATACCCCAAAACCATCGCCTTATCAATATCAGTAATATTATGGGCAATGTCTGAGAAAATTTCAGCACAGTAACACAGTGTTTTGGACAGCACTTGCCAACGATAATCTCCGATAACATCATCATCTAATAATAGCGCCTGAAGTGATGCACGGGACCTCTCTGAATCATCAGTATCCAACGATTTAAGGCTAGTGTGATAATCCCCAGTTTTCAAATCAATAGACTCTTTAATACGCTTACCACCCGCCGTATTTAACCGATAAAATCCCCCTTTGCCCTTACGCCCGGTATACCCTTTAGCAATCATTTCATTGACCAACTCCGGTATATGACTCATCTGCTGAAAAGCATCTGACTCTGGCAAGGCTTTTTTCATACTGACCATAATAGCTGGCATCAAATCCAGCCCCACAAGATCGAGAAGCGCAAATATGCCTGTTTTAGGTATTCCAAACGGTTGTAGCGCCGCATCGGCTTGTTCAATTGTCAGTCCCATCGCCATTGCATGGGTCATGCCGCACTGTAACCAATAAACACCAATACGGTTAGCAATAAATCCGGGGGTATCTTTGCAATAGACAAGACCTTTACCCAGTTGATAATCTGCAAATTTTAAAACCGGTTTTACCCTCTCCGGTTCCGTCATTGAACCCAGAACAACTTCCAGTAATGGCATATAACGGGGTGGATTAAAAAAATGACTGATAAAAAATCGTCGTGTGAATGTTTCAGGTAGACCCTCAATCAATACCGACAGTGGCAATGTTGAGGTGTTTGATGAAATTACCGTATCCGGTACACAAAGCAAATTTAATTTCTGGTAAAGATTTTTTTTAATGACAGGATCTTCAACAACCGCTTCAATAACCCAATCGACTTCTGCCACTTTATCTAAATGATCTTCTATATTCCCCGGAATAATTAACCGAGCATTTGCCGGCCTCATAAATGCTGCAGGTTGAACTGATGTTAATTGTTTAATCGCTGTCTCGGCAATCTGGTTTCTATTGCGGTTATTTTTTAACACCACATCCAACAAATACACAGAAATGCCCGCATTACTCATATGCGCGGCAATACTTGCTCCCATGACACCTGCGCCAATTACGGCTACTTTTGAAATAACCATTAGATTGCCTCCAAAATGGTTGCAATTCCCTGCCCACCCCCAATACATTGGGTTGCCAAGGCATAACGCTTATTTTCACGTTGCAATAGACTGGCCGCTTTTCCTGTTATACGGGCCCCGGTTGCGCCTAGGGGATGACCCAATGCAATGGCACCGCCATCAATATTTAAAATATTTTCCGGAATTGATAAATGTTCTAATACAGCTAATGATTGTGATGCAAAGGCCTCATTTAATTCCACAACCCCCAAATCATGCGATTCTAACCCCGCACGTTGGAGTGCTTTTTTTGTGGCGCCGACAGGGCCAATCCCCATGATCTCAGGGGCACACCCTGAAACAGCTGTACTTCTAATGCGGGCCATTTTAGGTAAATGATTTTGGTCAGCATACTGTTCACTGCAAACCAGTACGGCCGCCGCGCCATCGGTCAAAGGAGAAGCCGTCCCCGCCGTAACACTTCCCTTTTCAAGAAAAGCCAAGGGTAATTCGGACAATATACTTTCAGTGGTGTCAGGGCGAATACAACCATCTTGCTTAATAGGTATGGCCTGTGGCGTTGTCGTAATGGGAATTATTTCATCTTGAAAAAATCCTTTTTGTTGTGCGATAGTCGCTTTTGCATGACTTTTTACGGCAAATTGTTCTTGAGTCTGGCGTGGAATCTGATAGGCCGCTGCTAAATTCTCAGCGGTTTCCCCCATACCCATATAAGCTTCAGGGTAACGCTCATAAAGCGTAGGATTAGGGAGACAATTAAATCCACCCATTGGAATACGGGTCATCGACTCAACACCGGCACAAATAAACACCTCGCCAGCATTCATTTCAATAGCCCCTGCCGCAATATGGATAGCCTGCATTGAAGAACCACAAAAACGATTAATTGTCGCCCCAGAGACTGAATGCGGCAATTTAGCCAAATGTACAACAATACGCCCTAAATTAAGCCCCTGCTCGCCCTCAGGAAAAGCACACCCTAAAATCAAGTCTTCAATATCAGCGACATTCACAGCTGTCTTGTCGACCAACCCTATGACTACTTGTGCAATCAGATCATCTGCTCTAATAACCGCTAATTGACCTTTGAATGCTGGTGTAAAAGGTGATCTACAGTAGCCCGCAATAATTGCTTTACTCATACCTGTTTCTCCTTTTATTAAGGACTCAAACTGCGACGTAAAATTTTCCCGACAGCCGTTTTCGGCAACGATGATTTAAACTCAATCGCTCGGGGCAACTTGTAATCCGTTAAATGATGGTGGCAATAATCCATTAACTGATCTTTATCAAGTGAGGGATCATTCCTAACAACAAAAATCTTAACGGCTTCACCAGAATGTTGGTTCGGTATTCCTATAACACCACATTCACTCACTTGTGGATGTGCACAGATCACTGACTCAATTTCATTCGGATAAACATTAAAACCAGAAACTAAAATCATATCTTTTAAACGGTCGACTAAATACAAAAAACCTCGGGTATCAAACTTGGCAATATCACCGGACTTAAGCCAACCGTGTTCAGAACGCGCCCATTTCGTTTCATCAGAATGGTGCCAAAAGCCCATCATAACTTGTGGCCCACGGATAAATAATTCACCTATGTCACCGATGGGGACAAGCTGGTTATTTTCATCACGAATCTCACATTCGGTAGAAGGCAACGGTTGACCAATGCTGTTTGAAAAAACAGGTCCCTTTAATGGATTAATAGTGACCGCAGGTGATGCTTCAGTAAGCCCATAGGATTCGACTAAAATACAACCCGTGTGTTTTTTCCATTGTCGCGCGATATGCTCCCGTGTTGCCATGCCTCCAGCGACACTTAGTTTTAAAGCCGAAAAATCAATTTGTTTAAAATCAGGGGCCTGTAAAAGCGAATCAAATAAGGTATTAACACCGGTAATACAAGTAAATTTTTTCGCCTTAATACTTTTTATCAAAAAAGAAATATCACGTGGATCACTGATTAAAACATTCTCAGCACCTAATTTCAGGAAACACAATAAATTCGCGGTTAATGCAAAGATATGATAGAGCGGCAATGCCGTAATAACAATTTCAGTTCCGGTAATTAATCCCTTTTCACTCTTATTTTGTTGGGTAATCCAAAGGTAAATCTGTTCCAGGTTACTGAGCATATTGGCATGACTTAGCATAGCGCCTTTTGAGACACCCGTTGTCCCGCCGGTATATTGTAAAAATGCAATATCGTTTAAACCAACGGTCGGCCTATCAAATACCCGTTGTTTACCTGAAATAAGTGCGTCATTTAAAAAAACAGCTGTTGGTAAATTAAAATCCGGAACCTTCTTTTTAATATATTTAAGGGTAAAATTAATCGCCCTTGATTTAGGCCAAGAAAAAAAATCACCCATTTTGGTAATGACCACATGTTTTACCGACGTCTTTGAAACAATACCCTCAAAGAGATGCCCTATACTCTCAAATAAAACCACGACTGTTGCACCGGAATCATTCAATTGATTTTTTAATTCTCTTGCACTATAGAGCGGGTTCGTATTAACGACAATATGCCCTGCCCTTAGAATCCCAAACAACACAACGGGGTATTGCAAACAATTAGGCAGTATGATTGCAACGCGCGAGTGGCTTTCTAAGTTTAATGACAATAAATAGTGAGCAAAATAACGGCTGTTTTTTTCAAGATCACCATAATCAAGGTTCAAACCCATATGAGAGAATGCGGTAAGGCCTTTATATTGCTGGGTTATTTGCTCTAAAAAATCTACCAAGGAGGTATACTCCAGAGGCTTAATAAATTCTGGAACTCCATGGGGATAATGTGCTAACCAGGGCTTAACCATCACACGACCTTCTTCAACTCCGTTACCGTGGTCATTTCTTCTGAATTATGACGGTCTTTATAAACCCAGGCATCGTGTACAAAATCTTCAATCCGATTCCAAATATTATCGCTGTTTTGATACAAAATCCCGTGATGACCAGCATCAAGAATATGTAATGCCTTCTCATCGGTTATTAATTTTTTTAAAACAATATCTGCACTTTTTATGGCGACAATAGGATCATTTTTGGAATAGATCAGTAAGACGGGGATCTTTATTTGCGCCAGTACGATTAATAACTCATGAATCAAACGCCTCAATTCATACAAACTACGCACGGGAATCGAACGATAATTCACCAACACATTCTCGGGTTCATTAGGTATAAAAGGTTTAACTCCTTCAAGACTTGAAACCCAGCTAACTAACTGATTAGTCCCGTGTAATAAAGAAGCTAGCATCATCTCTGAATTTACAAAATGAACGGGTACAGAAACAGCGACGACAGCAATAACATGCGGTTTATGTTCAGCTGCCAATTTGAGTGCCAAAGCACCTCCCGTTGAAAAGCCAATGACTACAATTTGATTGACTAAATAGTCTAAAATATCATGCGCTTGAGTCACTGATTCAAACCAATCTTCAGCCGTTCGCGTTCTTAAATCATGAGGTGACGTTCCATGACCTTTAATACAAACACCTAAAACCGTATAGCCTTGTTTATAGAGATGCTCACCTAAACCACGGACTTCCGCGGGTGAAGCCAATAAACCATGAACCAATAAAACACCACAACCGTTTTTATGCTTAGGCATCAATAAAAAAGGACTGACATTGGCCTCGATGTTTTCATATTGATTAATATCATCAAATTGTGGCTTAGAAAAATAATGCTTATCCCATTGCCAGGATACACAGTGATCATCAAATAAAGCCAAGGCTAATTGCTTATTAGAAATATTTTTTGCCTCTTCAAATGCTTTTCTAACCGCTTTTACAACCGTAGTAATCGGTGCAATTTCATTATAATAAACAGCGATCAGGTTCTCCATTCGGATAGTTAATAAATCATGGGAGGCATTTAATTTTTCCTTTAAAAAATAAGTTGTGTCGTCTTCTTCGATTAAGTTCTGTCTTATTGCAACTTCAAAGAAATGCAGTAATCGGACATCTTCTCCGCTGAGTAATTGTTGATATTCTTCAGTATTCAGTAAACTGGTATGTAAGTGTAAACCGTCGTGTTTCTGTAGTGCTTTAATACTCAGATATAAGGCCCTATAGAACTGTTCTTTTTTAACTTCAAATTGACCTTTCTGATAACAATAAATAATCAGTGTCGCCGCCAAATGACTTAAGTTAACAGTCACATTGACGTAGATTATTTTCATATATTGATTGCGCGTTGTCTTAGCATTTTTTCTGAAATACTGGCCTAATACTTTTTGTTTGAAGTTCTCTGGTTTTTGATGCAGTGCAAACACATCGTCAAGTGAATTAAATTCAGAAGCAACCCATTCCAATAGACTGTGATTCCATGGGTGCCAAACCTGATAAGGGTCAACCATTTGACCCATCGTGACATCCATATCAGTATCTCTGGAAATAATATTACCTTCCACTAATAACTCCTCTGTTTGTTTTAGCGTTAATCCACCCGAAATAAATTCAACCGCTTTTAACAATAGGTTTTCAGAGGACCGAATCGGATAAAACGTTATATTAGAAGGGACTATTAAGGTTGGCTTAGCTACGGACATAAGTAACGCATCGATATTTTCAAACTCTAATGTTTCTTGCCAATAGATTAATTTACTGACATTTTTTTTACGATAAGCATTTCTAACGGTGGCTTTAAACGCTTCAATGCCTTGAGCCAAAACCGCAGCGCCGGTATGTTGTTTACGAATAACGCCAGACATTTGGTCAAGCATCTGAAAGGCCCCAGAATCATCCATAACACGGTGATCTTTAACCATCCCTCCCTCGGGGAAAATAATAACTTTTTTTCCGTGTAATATCTGTTTAGCCAATAGAGGAAATAACCGTTGGTGATCATGCGGCACAACCCCTAATTTTTCTAAATAGGTTGAAAAAATACTGTCATCGTTAAAAAATTCACTCGAGGCTATCGAACAACTATAATCGCCTGTGGTTTCATGAATAAGGTACTGGGGGATAAATGTTTCAATACGTGAAAAGTGATTAAATAGGAAGATACTCCCTTGCTGAATTTGGTCACTATCCGCATGAAGTTTAATATTGACTTTCAACATCTTTCTAAGCGTACGAAAGGCCTTTATTGACCAGTCGTAAGTGGTCTTATCCATCTCGGACCATTGATCTTCATATTTCCGTCCATTCATAACAAATCCCTCCCATTATGAAGTGAAACTCTCAATATTTATAAATCAGCCTAGTGCGCTTAATACTTGGATCAACACCCATACTTATAGTTCAAATTTAGTGGTTCAAAATATTCTACATAAACACAAAAAATGGCCTAAAAAGCTACTGTCAACCTGAGGTTAATGCCCCTAAAATAAGGTAGTGTCGATAATAAAAACGCTACCCTTACAACACTGACGTAACGATACTCTTAACCCAAGCATATTAAACTTAAACAATAAAAAAAGGCGCAACCAGTTACAACTCGGGTTACGCCTTAAAACGATTGTAAAAAGGGAGTGTGCGCAATTCTACATGAGCTATTATGCTAACAAGGCAGAAAAAAAGTTCAATTTATTCGAAAGATTTTCAAATAGACCAAAGCTATACTGAATTAAAATGATAACCTTCAATCAAGTTATCAAAGACCCACCCATCTATTTTAACCGGCTAAACCCAAAGCGCATGATTCCAATGCTTTTCAATTCAGCCAGTATTACTGTGTAAAAGATAACGCCTCTATTAGCTAGGTTTCAACCGTTGCGTTAACCCGACCATATTGATCTTCAAAACGTACAATATCGTCCTCACCCAGATAGTTACCACTTTGAACTTCGATAATTTCCAATAATTCACGACCGGTGTTAGCCAGTGAATGCTTAATGCCTAACGGGATATACGTTGACTCATTTACATTGATGGTGAAAACCTCATCCCCACGGGTAACGGTTGCGACCCCAGAGACGACCACCCAATGCTCGGCACGTTGGTGATGTAACTGCAACGATAATTTTGCACCCGGTAAGACTTTAATGTGCTTTACCTTAAAAGTAGCACTCTCATCAATACT
>CAJVZC010000014.1 GCA_913019935.1 uncultured Methylococcales bacterium | reverse complement strand
GTCTTACCATGATCTACGTGGCCAATCGTGCCTACGTTGACATGGGGTTTGGTACGTTCAAATTTTTCTTTAGCCATCTTACTAAACCTCTACAAAACCAAATATAATTATTTACTAAATTCTTGGAGCCCATAACCGGACTTGAACCGGTGACCTCTTCCTTACCAAGGAAGTGCTCTACCGCTGAGCTATATGGGCAGAAACTGGCCCACCGTAACTACTATATCCACATAACAAGCTAATGATGGAGCGGGTGATGGGAATCGAACCCACGTGATCAGCTTGGAAGGCTGGAGTTCTACCATTGAACTACACCCGCACTTTTAACTTAGCAATACGATGTGGTGGAGGGGGGAGGATTCGAACCTCCGAAGGCGGAGCCGTCAGATTTACAGTCTGATCCCTTTGGCCACTCGGGAACCCCTCCAGTACAAAAGTACGACATTTTGCTCTAATACAAACAAAGTGTCAATCAATTTCACTGAATTAACCGCAACAAATTTATCCCCAATCCAACGAGGACGTACAAAATTAACTTGAAACGACTAATGAATTTTATTTTTTAACTGATCAAAGCGCATCTGCACCAATAATTCTGAATTCAGACGAATACGTTCAAAACCTGACTCAATATGCTCCGCATCACTCACAGAAGCCGCAGATAACACATAATCTGCAACTCTCCGCTTATCACCCGGATGACCAATACCGACGCGCAGACGATTAAATTCGCCACTGCCCACCGTTGCTACAATATCTCGTAAGCCATTATGCCCACCATGACCCCCAGCACTCTTGAAACGCATAACACCAACATCAAAATCTAACTCGTCATGCACAACCAACATTTCCTGCGGCGATATTTTAAAATACCGAAGTACCTTACCCACCGCCTGGCCACTTAAATTCATAAATGTCTGCGGCTTCAAAAATATGACGGACTGACCCGCTATTTTCACCTCTGCAAAATCCGCCTGAAAACGTGACTCACTACGCCAACTGACGCTCCCTAACTGCGCAAGCCAATCGTCTAAAAACCAAAACCCGACATTATGTCGGGTTTTGGTATAACGCTGGCCAGGATTCCCTAAGCCAACTACTAATCGAAGTTTAGCCAACGATTACTCTATTCCGATTCAGCCGAATCGCCTTCAACAGAATCGGACCCTTCTTCGACCGCTTCTTCATCAGCACCACCGCGAACCGTTGTAACCGAAACTACAGGTAAATCATGATCAGCACCCTGTGCTAATGCCACAATTTCTACACCTTTAGGCAACTTAATCTCAGATAAGTGAACTGAGTCACCCACGTCCAACGCCAATAAATCTATTTCGATAAATTCCGGCAAACTCTTTGGTAAACAAGACACTTCGATATCAACTTGGCTATGCGTCACCACACCACCTTTCTTAACACCCACTGCATCCTCTGCATTAACAAAGTGCAATGGCACATGCATACGCAATTTTTCCTTAGCGCTCACTCGCTGAAAATCCATATGCAAAACTCTAGGCTTACTTGGATGACGCTGCAGACCTTTTAGGACCGCCTTTTCTTTCTTGCCATCAACAACCACAGTCAGCACGTGCGAATAAACAGCCTCATGCTCTAAATGCTTAATCACTTCATTGTGTGACAACGTCAACTGCTTAGGCTCTTTTCCCGCGCCATAAATAATCGCAGGGACCCCACCTTCACGACGCACTGCTCTTGAGGCACTCGTGCCCGCCCCTGATCTTGCTACTGCATCAAACTGAAATACATCCGACATCTTTAACTCTCCTAACCTAATATATAAGCAGCGCCTACACTGCATAAAACCATTTAATCAACGTACATCGAGCTGACCGATTCACTTTCCGCCATACGCCGGATAGTTTCGCCCATCATCTCTGCCACACTCAACTGCCTTACCTTACCGGTTTCCAACATTCCGTCAGCCAACGGTATAGTGTCCGTTACAACCAACTCATCGATAAGTGAATTCTCTAAATTATCACGCGCGTTACCCGACAATACAGGATGCGTACAATAAGCGACGACCTTCTTAGCGCCATTACCTTTTAATGCTTTAGCAGCCTGACACAACGTTCCTGCCGTATCTACCAAATCATCAACCAACACACAAGTACGGCCTTCCACATCACCAATAATATGCATCACTTCAGCAAAGTTAGCTCGCGGACGACGCTTGTCTATAATAGCCAAATCCGCATCATCTAAACGTTTTGCCAACGCCCGAGCCCGAACCACACCACCGACATCAGGCGAGACCACCATCAAATCTTGATAGTTTTGCCGCCATATATCACCCAACAACAACGGCGACGCATAAACATTATCAACAGGGATATCAAAAAAACCCTGTATTTGATCTGCATGCAAATCAACCGTTAGCAAATTACTGGCTCCAGCCGCTTCAATCATCTTTGCCACTAATTTAGCTGTAATCGGCACCCTCGCAGATCGAGATCTACGGTCTTGGCGCGCATACCCAAAATAAGGGATTACCGCTGTTATCTTAGACGCTGACGACCGATGCAATGCATCAATCAGAACCAACAACTCCATTAAATTCTCATCCGTAGGCGCATTTGTCGACTGAACAACAAAAACCTCCCTGCCTCGAACATTTTCTTCAATCTCTACAGTGACTTCACCATCACTAAATCGACCTACTCTAGCCATGCCCAATCGCATGCTAAGCCTTTTAACAACCCCTTCTGCTAATTTTTTGTTAGCATTTCCAGAGAAAACCATAAACGAGGTGTCATCCACTGAATTACTCCGATTGAATGATTAAATACAACTAAAGTTAATGGCTGGGCCGCCAGGATTCGAACCTGGGTATGCGGAGATCAAAACCCCGTGCCTTACCGCTTGGCGACGGCCCAATATTTAATTTTAAACTTGATCAAAAAGAGGGGTAATCCAAATTTTGATATACCGGTGAACGTGCAACTCCCGCTGCAAAATAGACTTCCTCAGTCCCGCTCTTATCCAGCGCATCATAAACTGCTCTTGCCGATTGCTCAGAAGAAAACTGCAAAAACACACAGGCTCCCGTGCCCGTCAGTCTCGCTTCACCGTAAGTTGACAATAATGCCAACATTTCAGCGACCTCAGGATAAGCTTTACGAACCGTTTCTAAGCAATCATTCTGACACTGGCCTGAATAAAAGTCGCTTATTGTGATGGGTTTGCTATCCCGTGTCAAATCTTTAGCGCAAAAAACTGCTTCAGTTGCAACATGACACGACGGCTTTACAATAACAAACCAATGATCCGCTAGTGAAATAGGCTGCAACTGCTCACCCACACCCTCGGCCCACGCATTACATCCCCCAATAAAAACCGGCACGTCCGCACCCAAGGTTAATCCTAATTCTGATAATTTGCGCCCAGACAAACCTAAATCCCATAAGGCATTCAAGGCAACCAATGTCGTTGCCGCATCAGAACTACCTCCACCTAAGCCCCCACCCATTGGAATATTCTTATCAACCTTAATCGAAACTCCGCCAGAAAAACCAGTCTCTTTTTTCAACAATAAAGCCGCCCTTACCGTTAAATCATCCGCCTCATCAACACCGTCAATGGGCGCTGTCAACCGAACACAATCCTCTGCTAACGACTCAAATGTTAACCAGTCACAGAAATCAATGAGTTGAAAAACAGTTTGCAACTGGTGGTAACCATCCTCCCTGCGACCCACAATTCTTAACATCAAATTTAACTTTGCTGGCGCCGGCCATTGTTGCTGCCATAACTGATTACTCATAAATCCCACAACCTATACTTTAAATTAATTTTCTAAGACCACTAAAACAACCGCCACTGATCCACCAATAGCTTCAACTTAATATCACCATGAGATATCTGGATCTTCTTAGGTAAGCCATACTGGCCCACTCTGGTTATTTTGGAAAACACGACACGCCAGTCATGCTGAATAAAACCATCCCGCTCATAAACGAACTGACTGCCGGGTGCCGGTAAACCCAACACCCAATACCGAAAGGCTACAACTGGCACATCAAACCCCAGCCCCAAATCAAGCCCTTCGGTAAGACTTGACACGGTTTTTTGACGTCCCGCCCCATAATCAACAACAACCCCATCACCGACCAGCGTGATAACAGCCCACTGCTGCCCTAACGGACCGTACACGGATAACTGCTCATTACTCAGGGAACCATTATGCTGCCACTTTACCCGAACCGATTCAGCGATATTTTTTCTTTTGAGCGCCAAACGCCCAGACAAAGACCAAGTGCGCTCCTTTAACAGCAGAGCCTGAGCCAATTCCAACCGCTCATGCTCAGTGCTTTTCGGAGCCACCGCACAACCACTGGCGACAATAGCTAAACCACTCCAAAACAAAACCCACCCGTTCCGCATCAATCTTTTGATAACCCTTCTTTATCATGCGCTATTTGCAATAAATACGCATCAGCGGGGTTTTCACTCATCGCCTCTTCAAAAACACCTCGAGCCTCTTGTTTTCGCCCCATCGTCCAAAGCGCCTCCACTAAATGCCCGGCTATTTCAGGTTCTCTCTCCAACTGATAGGCCTTTTGCAAATAGCTAACCGCTTGCTCATAAAGTCCTTGTCGATATTTCAACCACCCATAACTGTCGATAATAACTGCATCCTGACCTTTAAGCGCAATAGCTCGCGTCAAATAGACCTCCGCCTCCTCCAAACGCTCAGTTCGATCGACTAAAGTGTACCCCAAAGCATTCAATGCATCAGCATCATCGGGATACCGATCAATAATATTTAACAAATCAGATTCCAAAATTGCCAACTTATCCAACTTCTCAGCCACCAATGCGCGCGTATATAAAACTTCTTTCTTGTCAGGCATTTTCTTCAAGGACTGTGTCAGAAAATTAAACGCTTCACTGTACCGCGATTGTATACTCAACCATTGTGAACGCAGCAGAATAAGCCTCAACTCTTGCGAACTATTCACCGTCTCGATCTCATCGAAGCGCAATCCTGAGCGCTCCAAAAAGCCCCCATCCATCAATAACTCTATTGCACTAATACGCGCCCTAAAAAGATAATCCCCTTTTAAGACACCATCAAACCAGCCAATTGCCTGCTCTAAATCCCCTTCAAGTGCTGCAACACGCCCTAAATTAAAATTACTCCTGTCACCCCAAAGCGGCTTATCCACCAGCCCTAGCAATACAGATTTTGCCTGTTTATATTCCTTTAACTGCATATAAATCATCGCTAATGCGTATTGACTATTCATATCATGCGGATGAAGATCCAAAACCTCTTGATAGGTCTTAGCCGCTGCCACAAAATCTTTACTGTTAATCTGCGTTTGCGCCAACAATAGCCTTAACTTAACCATTGCAGGACGTTTCTCAATAATGCGCTGCAGAACCCGCTCTGCCTCCTGAAAATCCCCTAAGTGAACAAAAATCTGCGCTTTAATCACATGCGCCCTAACCCAATTCGGTTGCAACAATAACGCCCGGGTTACTTTTTGCTTCGCCTGCTGAAACTTGCCTTGTTGCAATGACAAAAGAGATTGCGCAAGATAAATTGACCCTTTCTTGGGGTATGCCGACAGCAAGTGCTCCAGAACTTTGTACAGATTATTCTGTTCTTGTACCGAATCAAGCGAACTGACTAGTTCAAACAAAGTCTCCTCAAAACCAGCTGGATCGGCTTTCAAAACAAATTCCATATGCTCAAGAAGCGCTTCGCCATTACCTTCTTTGATGGCTAACACTGCCCCAACACGCCGGGCGATCAAATTATCAGAATCCCTTTCCAACCATAACGAAACCGCTTTTAGAGCATCTTGATAACGCTTACGAAACAAGGCAATCTTTGTGGCTCTTTCCGCAATTCTAGGGTCAAAGACTTGACCTGCTGCTTGCAAATAACCATCTAGGGCTACATCATACATCCCTCTTTGGGCCGCTAACTCCGCTGTCAAAAACAAATACAAAAACTCAGGGGTCAACTTATCTGGAGCTCGATTTGCGTGAGCCTTTAGTGATACTAACGGTTCCTCTGCTAAACCATCACGCGCTACAATTTGCTCAGGCATCGTTGAACACCCAACCAGAAAGGTCAACGCTACCATTAAAAATACTTTTAAAATTATTAACTTATTTACTCGAAACATCACTCTAAAACCACAAATACTGGAAAAATCCATTTTTATATACAGTTGGCAATTGGCTATATTCTTAAATATTACTTAAAATACTACATTGTTATGACAACTTCACTGGTAATTATCTCAAATCCCAATGCCTCCATTTAACTTTAAGCTCAGAACACGTTCCGCTCATTGCTCTTTTTTAACACGACTAACACACTGACACCACTGAGCCATGACTTTACTTGCCATCGGCATTAATTATAACACTTCTCCTCTTGCAATTAGAGAACGCTTAGCTTTGTCCACAGAACGCCTCCCCGAAGCACTGATTGACCTAAGAAAAAAAGCAGGGATTAATGAAATTGCTATTTTATCCACCTGCAATCGAACTGAGTTTTACTGTCGCCTCACTCATGACAACCAACAAATCGTTATTGATTGGATCACCCAGCACAGCAAACTCCCCCAAGATGAACTAGCACCTTATCTATACTGTCATAGCGGCCCCGAACTCATTCGTCATATGTTCAGAGTCGCCTGCGGCCTCGACTCCATGATTATCGGTGAACCCCAAATTCTAGGCCAAATGAAAACAGCCTACCATGCCGCCTATGAAGCGGGCACCCTCGGCAAACATCTAGGGAAGTTATTCCAACACACCTTCTCCGCTGCAAAAAAAGTTCGGACAGATACTGCTATTGGCTCCAGCCCTGTTTCTGTTGCCTTTGCCGCCGTTCGTCTCGCACAAAAAATATTTGACAATCTAAACCAACAAACAGCAATACTCATTGGTGCAGGCGAAACCATTGAGCTTACTGCCAGACATCTACACCAACAAAAAATAGGCCAAATCATTATTGCAAACCGCACCTATGATAAAGCCCACACCTTAGCTGCCCAATTTAATGGCTATGCGATTACCCTTGCCGAATTACCGATTCACCTCGCTAAAGCAGATATTGTGGTTTCATCAACAGCAAGCCAGCTTCCTATCCTCGGAAAAGGAGGGTTTGAGAGCGCTATAAAAGAACGGAAACACAAACCTATTTTTATTGCAGACCTTGCTGTTCCACGTGATATTGAACCCGAAGTGTCTCAACTTGAAGACATTTACCTGTACACCATAGACGACTTACGATACGCAATCGACGAAAACTTAGACGCACGCCGCCAGGCGGCAGAAAAAGCCGAAGAAATCATCGACACTCAAGTAGAGTATTTTCTCAGCTGGATGCGCTCACAAGGCGCACAAGCCACCATTACTGATTTCAGACAACAAGCCGAACAAACTCGCGAAACAACCCTCACTAGCGCACGACTAGCGCTTAAAAATGGCGCCGACCCTGAACAAGTTATTGAACAATTAGCCCATTCACTTACCAATAAATTACTACACACTCCCAGCGTACAAATCAGACAAGCCGGCATTAATGAAAGACACGACCTCATTGCAGCTGCACGCGAACTTTATAAACTTACAAAAACAAAAAAAATCAGTGAATAAATCCATCCAACACCGACTAGATCGCCTCGTAGACCGCTTTGACGAAGTTGCAGCATTACTCTCCGAGCCTGAAACACAAAACAACCAAAATAAATTTCGCTCGCTCAGTCAAGAATTCTCCCAAATCTCCCCCATTGTCGAGTGTTATCAACAATTTACAGCCTCCCAAGAAGCTATTGAGGCTGCCAAAGAGCTCATTAATGACCCAGACTTAGAACTCAGAGAGTTAGCGAAGGAAGAATTTCATGATGCTAAGGAATTAGCCGAACAACTGACCCGCCAACTACAAATATTACTTTTACCGAAAGATCCCAATGATAATCGTAATATTTATATTGAAGTTCGTGCCGGCACCGGCGGAGCCGAAGCCGCTATTTTTTCTGGAAATCTTGCTCGTATGTACCAGCGCTACGCCGAACTTCAAGGCTGGCGAATCGAAACCATCAGCCAAACATTAGGTGACCACGGCGGCTACAAAGAAATCGTTATGCGTATTTTAGGCCAAGATGTTTACGCACATTTAAAATTTGAATCAGGAACACACCGCGTACAACGCGTACCCGAGACAGAGTCCCAAGGCCGCGTACATACCTCAGCGTGCACTGTGGCCATTATGCCCGAGGCCGAGGAAGTAGACGCGATTGCTATTAATAGCTCTGATTTGCGCGTCGATACCTTTCGCGCATCCGGTTCCGGCGGACAACACATCAATAAAACTGATTCTGCTATTCGCATAACACATCTACCCTCAGGTGTTGTTGTGGAATGCCAGGACGAGCGCTCACAACATAAAAATCGTGCACGCGCCATGTCGTTATTACAAACGCGCCTACTTTCCGCCAAACAAGAAAAATTAGATGCTGAACAAGCGGCCTCTCGAAAAGATCAAGTCGGCAGTGGCGACCGCTCAGAGCGCATTCGAACCTATAATTTCCCACAAGGCCGAGTCACTGATCACCGAATCAATTTAACCCTGTACAAACTTGAAGACATCATTCAAGGCGAATTAGAGCAGGTTATCCAACCACTCATTAACGAACATCAAGCAACACAACTCACGCAACTTGCTGAAGATTAATACTCAACATCACGGTTAAACAAACATGGCTATTCTACTTTTCAAACTCAACAATGTAACCCTTGACGAAGCCGAAGACATTCGAGAACTACTTAACGATCAGCAACTTGACTATTACGAAACATCAGCGGGGCGCTGGGGCATTGGGGTTGCAGCCATTTGGCTCGTCAACAATCATGATATTAATGCCGCCAGAGCATTGATTAACGCCTATCAAATTGAAAGAGGTGAGCAAATACGACACGAGCATGAGGACCTAAAAACACAGCACCAATTAGAGTCTAGTTTCGATCGATTAAAACAACACCCGCTGCTATTTCTACTCACTTTGGTAATGATTAGTTTAATAACGGCGCTATCACTAAAGCCATTCTTCAATCTTATTGCCCCGTAAAACCACCTAACACTTAAATAGAAATTAATAAAATCAATACCTTGAGTACTAGCGCCTTCACACAACTACCTGTTATAATTAAAAAATTAAAATACCCGTACAATTCTTTATCTAAAGAATACCCCCGTTTTTTTGACTTACCCTTACAAACTAATTTTCAATTATGACTAAAAGCGCTCGGAAAAATACACACTCAGTACTCGTTGGTAATGTGAAAGTAGGTGGTAGCGCACCTATTGTTATTCAATCCATGACCAATACTGATACCACCGATATTGCATCCACAGTGAAGCAAATCATGGAATTATCCGATGCTGGGTCAGAACTGGTCAGAATCACTGTTAACAATGAAGAAGCCGCTCAAGCCGTTCCCGCTATTCGAAATGAATTAAACCGGAAAGGCTATTCAGTACCTATTGTCGGCGACTTCCATTTCAATGGCCATAAACTACTGGAAAAATACCCCGAGTGCGCAGCGGCATTAGATAAATACCGTATTAACCCTGGCAATGTAGGAAAAGGCAAAAAAAGAGACCCTCAATTCGCACAAATGATTGAGTTTGCCTGCAAATACGACAAACCTGTTCGCATCGGTGTCAATGGTGGCAGCCTTGACCAATCCGTATTAACGCGCTTACTCGATGAAAATCGTTTAAAAGAAACACCCGATGAATTAGCGGTCGTGACCCGAAAAGCGATCATAACTTCTGCACTAGAAAGTGCTCGTCAAGCTGAGTCGTTGGGGCTAGGTGCGGACAAGATCATCTTGTCTTGTAAAATGAGTAATGTACAAGATCTCATTAGCGTCTATCAGACATTGTCTGAAGAGTGCTCCTATGCTTTACATCTCGGATTAACTGAAGCAGGTATGGGCACCAAAGGCGTCGTCTCATCTGCGGCTGCATTATCTGTGCTAATGCAACAAGGCATCGGCGACACTATTCGCATTTCCTTGACGCCTGAGCCCGGCGGTGCACGGACACAAGAAGTTTATGTTGGACAAGAAATATTGCAAACCATGGGGTTCCGTTCATTTACGCCAATGGTTATTGCCTGTCCAGGGTGTGGCCGCACAACGAGCGACTACTTCCAAAAACTAGCACAAGACATACAGGGTTATCTCCGCAACAGCATGCCCATTTGGCGCAAAGAATTCCAAGGTGTTGAAGACATGACTGTTGCTGTAATGGGTTGCGTTGTCAATGGGCCCGGTGAAAGTAAAAGTGCCAATATCGGTATTAGCCTACCCGGCACCGGCGAAACGCCCGTTGCACCTGTTTATGTAGATGGTATAAAAACAGTCACATTGAAAGGTGACAAAATTGCTGAAGAATTTCAAGCTATTGTAGACGACTACATTAAGAGCCATTACGCACCCTAAATAACGGCTATAACAATTCATTGATAAGAATTAATCATCAGCCCAATGCTCTAATCCCGCCAATTCAACCGATGAAAACCCAGCCTTATAGCGGAGTTCTTTATTTAATACTCCGCCCTTTGCTGGCCCGGAAAATCGTTCCTTAATGAACTGCAGATAACTTTCTTCAAAATTTAGCCCACGTTCACGACAAACATATTTAAACCAATAGCTGCCTAATTCTACATGCCTTACTTCATCATCTAGAATACGCTGTAAAATAGCCGCACTTGTAGCATCACCCAGGTGGTTAAACTTTTTAATCATCGGCGGCGTTACATCCAACCCTCTGGCCTCTAAATATCGTGGCACAAAGGCTAAACGCATTAATAAATCATCCGCTGTATCTACGGCAACAGTCCACAAACTTTTGTGCGCTGGATAATCACCATAATCGACACCCATCGCCACTAAATGCTCTCGGATCATCGTAAAATGCTCAGCTTCTTCAATGGCTACACTGACCCAATCTTGGTAAAATTGAAGAGGCAGACCTCGAAACCGATACAACAAATCCCACGCAAGATAAATAGCCACAAACTCTATATGAGCAACGGCATGGAAAAAGGCCTGTACACCCAACTCCGTATTCAAGGATCGTTGAGGCATTTGCCGAGGTGATACCAACAGTGGTCGCTCTGGAAATTGAGTCTCATCAACAGATCTAGGCGCGGTTTTATCTACAAAATCAAGCCTACCGTTCTCAAAAAGAACCCTTGCATGTTGAGTCGACGCTAAAATAGACTCAACGTCACCGCTGTGCAAACAATATTCAGCCACAGCAAAAATATTTTCTGAATCTACCTTCATCATGAAAAAACAACTTAACACTTTAAATCGGTTAATTCTGTCATCCACGCGACAACTACACCAGCTTTTTTTATCTTTGTATTGCGCCGTAGTTTTCTGGGTGTCTCACCAACCCAGCGTTCCTGTACCGCACTTGCTCCCCCATTTCGATAAACTAATTCATGCTGCCACCTATTGCATCATGAGCTACCTTGCTTGGGCTTGTTTCTCTCATTATTCAACAAGGCCCTTCTATCGGACTCTATTTTTTTGTATGGCCTTTGGCGCTACCGATGAATGGCACCAGTCTTTTATCATTGGTCGACTGGCTGACCCCTATGACTGGGCTGCCGATATATTGGGCGCGGCTATCGCTGCGCTCTATTTAAGGCTCCAAAAAAACACCCCATAACCTCCCAAGTCCTTAATTCTTAACACTAGCAAACAACTAAAAAACGGCTTCACGGGTAAAACCGTCATCATTTAAAATAGCGTTAAGTTTATGTAATGCATCTTTCTGAATTTGTCGTATACGCTCACGAGTTACACCATATTTGCGCGACAATTCCTCTAATGTTTTTGGGGTATGGCCACAAACGCCATAACGTTCACAAACAATATCTTGCTGACGATCACTTAACTGACCCAACCAACTTGATAATTTACCTTCAACAGAAGAACGATCCAATAAAACCGATGCTGTTTCATTTGAAACATCTGGAATCAAGTCTAAGATGGAGCCCTCATAATCTTTACTGATTGATGTATTCGTCGATGCCACCCGTTCGTTTAACGCCATCGTTTTAAGCACTTTTTCGACCGGTTTTTTTGCCACTAAAGCAATGTCTTCTGCTTTAGGCTTATACTCAGAGCTAACTTGTAATTGTCTTTCTGCTTTCAAGCACGCATAAAGCTCTTTTTCCACATGCACAGGCAACCGAATAATCCTGACCTGATTCATCAATGCTTTTTCTAAAGCCTCCTGAATCCACCAAACACCGTAAGTTGAAAAACGAAAACCACGATGCGGATCAAACTTATCTACCGCGCGAATCAAGCCTAAATTACCTTCTTCAATAAGATCTAAAAAAGACAACCCTCGATTTAAATAACGCTTAGCCAATTTAACGACTAAACGCAAATTACTTTCAATCATGATTTTTCGTGCATCTTGGTCGCCGAGTAAAACCCGCCGTGCATAATATTGCTCTTCTTCAACAGTTAATAATTTATATTTCTTTAAATCATTAAAATATGCCGTTGTAGAATCACTTCCTTCGGGCCCCTTACCAACACCCGCTTGTTTTTTATTTTTTACAGGTTGATTTAATACGCCTGCGTTAAAACTTACCTCACTTGATACACTTACATCTGAACTCATCATCTTCTCCTTAGTGTGTGCAAGGATGAATGAGCAAAAAAAGTGCCAAAACAATAAATGATTGAATTACGTGGGGCGATACTAGACCTTTGAATAAACAACTCATTGCAAATCAAAACACCCTTTGCAAATTGCAATGCTCATTCTTAAAAAGTTATCTGCCTATGGTAAAACCACCGTAAAAGAATAGTGCGCCGTCAATCAGGGCGCAGCACTACGCTAACAGATACATAAAAACCCTCTTAATAGGCGCTAGCCGGTAAGAAAAAAATTAATCCCTCAGAAGTAAAACTAAAACACCCTATCAAAACTTAGCGCTTAGGCAGGTAGGCCTTCGGATTCACTGACTTTCCATCTTTCCTAATCTCAAAATGGAGACAAAAACGATTATCATGATTACGACCCACTTCTGCTACCTTCTGCCCCTGCTTAATGATTTGCCCTTCCTGAACAAACAATCGTTGATTATTCGCATAAGCACTTAAGAACTGCGCATTATGTTTAATAATAACCAGATTACCATAGCCTTTTAAGCCATCACCGCTATACACCACACTGCCATCGGCTACTGCAACAATTTCCTGCCCAGCTTTCCCAGCAATATCAATACCCTTTAATCCCGTTTTCTTAAACGACCGCAATAATCGTCCTTCTAGAGGCCAACGCCAACTAATCCGCCCTTTAGAATTTAAAGCTACGTTACTTTTTCGCTTCACACTCGATGGCTTATTGCTTTTAGCCAGTCTCTTTTTCTGGGAAAAATGCCTCTTGACGTGCGTAACCGGCTTAAAAAGCTTTATTTTCTGACCCACCACCAACTTATAGGGCGGCGACAGCTTGTTCCACTGCGCTAATTGGCGGTAACTATGTCCCGAACGAAAGCCCACAGAAAACAAGGTATCGCCCGATTGAACCCTATAAAAGCGAGTAGCCTCATCTAGACTGACACCATATGAACGAACAGGGGCAAAATTATGCTTCTGGGAACACCCTGAAAGCACTAGCATAAAAAAAACAAGAAACAATCCACTATTATTTTTTAACGTTATAAACATACTCATTTCTCTAAAAGCACTGACTTTGCCGTATTCAATTGCGCCGCTAAAAAATCAGAGCCCCCTTTATCAGGATGGACTTTAATCATTAATCGCTTATGGGCCTGTATAATCTCTTTCTCTGTACACCCAGACTTTAACCCTAAAACCTGATAAGCCTGCTGTATTGTCATACCCGACGAATTACTCTTTGGTGTTTCGGGTCCTGCATGCCCCTGCCTTGACGACACAAACATAAGCCAGATTCGTTGTAATATCGGGGCATAACGCAATAAAGCAGGCAACAATCGCGCTAAAAACGCCAGAAAAACGCCCAACACCCCCAAAATCCAATTCAATTTACCGAGCGCCACTAACGCGACAAAAACACTGATGATTGCTCCCCACGCCAACTTCCTCAGTAGTTTGGCTACTTGCTCTGGCGGTTGACGCTGCATCCAACGCAAAAAACAAAACAACAGAAAAATTAATATTAAAACAAAATAAAACCGTATCAAACTAACGTTACCCCATTAAATAACAGATGGAAATGGCTCGCCAACTAAAAACCAAAATTCATTTTCTCATTATTTTCACGGCCTATTAATGTTTTACGTTATTTATTCATTCAATGATCAATCTAGCTATAATATGACCGTGAATATTCTCTAGTAAAATAGTACCGGAACAGCTTTTATTTTTATTTCAAAAACGAGACAATGCAAAATACTTACCCCCCTTTAGTAGGGTTTGCTGCCTACAGTGGTTCAGGAAAAACTACCTTATTAACACAATTAATTCCACTGCTAAAAACCAAAGGTCTCCGTATTGCGGTTATCAAACATAGCCATCACCTTTTTGATATTGATCAACCCGGGAAAGATAGCTACAGGTTTCGTTCAGCAGGCGCTAATACAGTCCTGTTAGCGTCAAAAAAACGTCGCGCCATCATGACTGAACTAACGGTAGAAAACGAACCACGCTTAAGCGAACAACTTGAACATTTAAATTCCTCCGAAATCGATTTAATTTTAGTGGAAGGCTTTAAAGCAGACGTTTTTCCCAAAATAGAAGTGCATCGCCCAGATCATGGAAAGCCATTACTCTACCCTAATGACCCCTCAATTATTGCCGTCGCCAGCGACAGTTCCCTGACACTCCCTGGACATCTAAGACTCCTCGATTTAAATAACCCGCCAATCATCGCTAACTTTATTTTAGACTCCATTGTGAATACAACCCTATGAGCAACCCCT
Organism: uncultured Methylococcales bacterium; assembly: GCA_913019935.1. Lineage (GTDB taxonomy): Bacteria > Pseudomonadota > Gammaproteobacteria > Methylococcales > Methylomonadaceae > OPU3-GD-OMZ. The sequence continues at coordinate 11,550 of CAJVZC010000014.1, read as the reverse complement.
GCGACAGTAAAATACAAAAACTTCTACCCATAGAAGATGCAACTAATCTGATTCGTAGGCAACTCCACCCCACTTCGGGTAGTGAACGATTACCATTAAGTATCGCCTTAGGTCGAACACTCAAAGACCCTGTTTTTGCACGTTATAACTATCCTTTTGACAATGTTTCCTCAATGGATGGATATGCCCTCAACACCCAAAACATTGATACCAGTCAACCCTTTCAATTAAAAAATTGTGGCACCTCATGGGCTGGAAAGCCTTATCCCAAAAAACTGTCTTCAGGTCAATGTGTTCGTATTTTCACCGGTGCTGTTCTACCCCAGAACACCGACTCCGTTATTATTCAGGAACTTGTTTCTGTTCAAAATGACATCATAACTTTCCCAGAAAACCTAGTATTAAAGGACAATATCCGATACTCAGGTGAAGATTACAAAAAAGGTGACTTACTTTTACCCGCGCACAAAAAATTAACTGCTGTTGATCTTGGGTTTATCGCTTCCACAGGCATCTATGATGTTTTAGTTTTCCGTCAAATCACTATTGGTTTTTTATCAACAGGTGATGAATTAACACCTATCGGCCAACCACTTTCCAGTGGCAAAATATTCGACAGCAATCGCCACACCTTAATGGGACTCCTTAACGACCCTTGCTACAACTGTAGCGATCTAGGCCAACATACTGACCATTACGAAACATTAAAGAAAACATTACAAGATGCTTCCCATCAATACGACGTGGTAATTACAACCGGCGGAGCCTCTGTCGGTGAAGCTGATTATATTAAAGACATCATGGACGAAATTGGCCAAATAGATTTTTGGAAAATTGCCATGAAACCTGGAAAGCCACTTGCTTTTGGTCATATCAACGCATCCTTGTTCTTCGGGCTACCTGGAAATCCAGTTTCCGTTATTGCGACTTTCCAACAAATAGTCGAACCGGCCTTAAAACAACTCTCTGGAAGCGCCCCAACCACACGCTTGCAACTCCAAGCAAAATGTTTAACGCCCCTAAAAAAAACACCCGGGCGAAAAGACTTTCAACGCGGCATTCTTAAACAAAACAGTCAGGGTGAGTTGACTGTTATTTCAGCTGGACAACAAGGTTCCCATATATTGAGCAGTATGAGTGGCGCCAATTGTTATATTGTTTTAGACCAACAATGCTCTTCATTACCCGCTGGACAATGGGTCACAGTAGAACCCTTTAGCTGCTTTATTTTCGAATAGGTTAATACCGGGAAACCGTTTTATCACACTCACAAGACCAGGCATCAATCCCGCCAGATAAATTAAAAACACTTAAAAAACCACAGCGCACTAAATACTCAGCAACTTGTTGACTCCGTATACCATGGTGACACATCACAATTATAGTCTGGCTTTTATCAAGTTCTGTTATACGCTCCGGTATTTGATGCATGGGAATATGAACACCCCCTTCAATTCTTGCTATTTCAAACTCACCGACCTCTCTTACATCCAAAAGTAGATAATCTTCAACTTGATTAGCCTGCCTTTTTTCTTTTAACTGTTGTACTGAAAAAGAATGTACTGTCATAACCCCAACTCACTTATTTTTTAAAAATCTTTCAATTCGAAATATCGCCTCACGCAAGCGTTCCATATCACTGGTGTAAGAAAAACGCACAAATGAGCTCGCATTTTTGCTACCAAAATCACAGCCTGGTGTTATCGCAACCCCTTCCATTTCCAATAAATCTTGAACAAATTGAAAACTATCATCGGTCAAAGCACTGCAATCTGCATAAATATAAAAAGCACCTTGCGGTCGACACATAATAACAAAACCTAGCCGTATAAGTTGTTCATACAAAAATGCCCCTCGTTGCTCAAACGCCATCCGTCTGGATTCTAAGATTGTCATCGTACGGGGGTCTAATGCAGCTAATGCTGCATATTGTGAATGTGTGGGTGCCGCTATAAATAAATTCTGGGCTAATTTCTCAGCTGCACCATAAAAGGCCTCGGGCACAATAACCCAACCAATACGCCAACCTGTCATACCAAAATATTTTGAAAAACTATTAATGACAAAAACATCATCACTGTAAGCCAATGCAGTTTGCGCTTTACCTTGGTAAACCAGCCCATGATAAATTTCATCAGAATAAAAACACCCCCCTTTTTTCTCGGTAAGATCAATACATTCCTTAAAATGTTGTTCTGATATTAACGTTCCCGTCGGATTACTCGGTGATGCAACTAAAACACCTCGTGAGTGTTTTTGTTGCCAATTTTGTTCAATCAATGCACCGGTTAATTGCCAATTAGTCGCTGCACTCACAGGAATAAACTGCGCTTTAGCCTCTAAAAAAGCCATAAAATTACTGTTACAAGGATAGCTAGGATCGGCTATTAACACACTCTGATTCGCATTCAAACTCACGCCTAAAGCCAATAATAAGGCGCCTGATGCTCCCGGTGTAACTACAACACGTTCCGCCGAGAGAGTGATCCCATAACAACGCTGATAAAAATGAGCAATTTGTTCTCGCAACTCCGGCAATCCAGCCGCCGGCGTATATTTAACCTCGCCCTGTCTAATCGCCTGTATTCCTGCGTTAATAATGGGTTCTGGTGTTGGAAAATCAGGCTCCCCAACCTCCATATGAATAACGTCCAGTCCTTGTTTTTCAAGCTCTCTTGCACGTTCTAACAGTGTCATGACATGAAACTGTGTAATATTTTTCATTTTGTCAGCAACGATAACAGCCAAAGCTTCCCTCCCTAAAAAACAACTAATTCACTTATAAAAATACTGTATTTCTTGCTAAGATGATATCTTTCTGGTAAAAAGGCCCGATTTTATTTTTTAGTGTGCGGAGTTAACTAACGATGGATATTGATAAACAACTATTGAACAAAGTAGAACCCTACCAAGGATCTGCTGATGAAGAATTTATGTGTGAACCACAACAAAAGCATTTCCATCAACTACTTACAACTTGGAAAAATGAACTCATGTCCGAAGTTGATCGAACAGTTCATCATATGCAAGATGATGCCGCTAACTTTCCAGACCCTAATGATCGCGCCACTCAAGAAACTGAATTCAGCCTCGAATTAAGAACTCGTGATAGAGAGCGTAAACTGATTAAAAAAATTGAAGAAGCGCTAAGAACCCTTGAAAATGGTGAATATGGCTTTTGTGAATCATGCGGCATTGACATCGGCATTCGCCGTTTAGAAGCTCGCCCAACGGCCACACTTTGCATTGACTGCAAAACCCTAGAAGAAATACGCGAAAAACAAATGGGCTAACACTCAATTACTTTGCCCCCCCAAAGCAGTTATATCGGGAGATTTGCCCCCTCCCCAACAGGCCCCCTACATCTCGGCTCTCTCTTCACGGCCTTAGCTAGCTTCCTTCAGGCACGCAAACATCAAGGGCAATGGCTATTACGTATCGATGATTTAGATACTCCCCGACTAGCCACCGGGGCAACTGAAAAGATTATTACTACTCTTGATGCCTACGGCTTACATTGGGACGGTGAAATCACCTATGAATCGCAGTGGCTAGAACATTACCAAAATGCCATTGAACGGCTCACTCAACAGGATATTATCTATCCTTGCACCTGTTCCCGAAAACAACTGAAAAGAGATCGCTTGGAAAATCCAAGCATTAAAACTTACCCTGGAACTTGCCGTTATCATCGACAATCCCCATTGTCTCCACACTCGCTTCGCATCAAAACACCCGAACAATCCATTACTATTGATGATTTATTACACGGTCAACTCCAACAAAACATTCATCATGATATTGGCGATTTTATCATTAAACGCCGCGATCATATTTTTAGCTACCAGCTAGCTGTCGTGGTCTCAGACCACCGACAAAAGATAACTGAAGTTGTCCGCGGTATTGATTTATTAGACTCAACCCCCAGACAAGTTTTCCTGCAACAACGATTAGGCTTTGCCACACCAAACTATCAACATATTCCCATTATTGTGGATTCCCATGGCACTAAACTCAGTAAACAAGCCTTTTCCACCCCCGTACATACGCACAATACCCGTCAAACACTTTATTATTTATTAACCCAACTACAACAAAATCCGCCTCAAGAATTATCTTCCGCCCCTCTCAATGAATTACTTGACTGGGCAATCAGTTCTTGGGATATTAAGTCCCTAAAAAAAATAACAGCCATAAGCCTTTAAACCACTGAACCCACTAACCGACCCAGTCAAATAACTTATGTCCGACGGTAAAATTTATCCGATAAATCCAGATATTGCTGCTCAAGCACATATTTCTGAATCAGACTACAATACCCTTTACCAGCAATCCATTACGCACCCTGAACAATTTTGGGCTGACCAAGCTGAACGCTTCCTCGACTGGAGCCAGCCTTGGCACACCGTTTTGGATTATGACTATCCTCAAGGACATATTCGCTGGTTTGAAGGTGGGCAACTTAATGTCAGTTATAACTGCTTAGATCGTCACTTGACTACTCGGGCCAACCAAACAGCTATTATCTGGGAAGGTGATGACCCCGCAATAGATCAACGCCTGACCTATCGGGAACTTCACCATCAAGTTTGTAAGTTAGCCAATGTCTTAAAGTCTTTAGGGATCAAAAAAGGAGATAGAATCTGCATTTACCTCCCGATGATTATTGAATCAGCTGCCGTCATGTTGGCTTGCACCCGAATTGGCGCTGTTCATTCTATTGTTTTTGGTGGCTTTTCAGCAGAAGCTTTGCGCGACAGAATTAATGACTCTGACTGTAAATTACTGATTTGTGCCGACGAAAGTACCCGTGGCGGTAAAACACACCCCATCAAAGCCAATGCCGACAAAGCACTACTCAACTGCCCCAGCATAGAACACGTTTTGGTGATAAAAAACACCGGCGGTTTAGTGGATTGGTCTACAGGTCAGGATGTTTGGTACCACGAGGCCATGGCAACTGCTTCAGCTATTTGTCCTCCTGAACCCATGGATGCCGAGGACCCATTATTCATTCTCTATACCTCAGGATCCACTGGAAAACCTAAAGGTTTAGTGCACTCAACAGGTGGTTATTTGCTATTTTGTGCCATTACCCATAAATATGTTTTTGACTATCAAGAAGGCGAAATTTATTGGTGTACTGCTGATATTGGTTGGGTTACCGGGCATTCTTATATTATTTACGGTCCACTGTGTAACGGTGCCACATCATTAATATTCGAAGGCATTCCTACCTACCCTAAAGCCGATAGATTTTGGCAAATTATTGACAAGCATCAAGTTAATATTTTTTACACCGCACCGACTGCACTCAGAGCACTGATGGCTCAAGGTGATCATTATGTTACCCAAACCAAACGTAATAGTCTCCGTATCTTAGGCACCGTAGGGGAACCCATTAACCCAGAAGCTTGGGAGTGGTATTACCACGTTGTCGGCAACAGCCAATGCCCTATTGTTGACACCTGGTGGCAAACTGAAACAGGCGGACATTTAATCACCCCTCTCCCAGGTACTACTCCTTTAAAACCAGGCTCGGCAACACGCCCTTTTTTTGGTGTTGAACCTGCTATTTTAGATACCGATGGCAATACGTTAGAAGGTGAAGCTCAAGGCATCCTTGTGATAACCCGCCCTTGGCCTGGACAAGCACGAACCGTCTATGGCGATCATAACCGCTTTATAGAAACTTATTTTAAGAGCTTTCCTGGTTATTACTTTACCGGTGATGGCGCTCGCCGTGATGAGGACGGTTATTACTGGATCACAGGGCGCGTTGATGATGTTATTAATGTCTCGGGCCATCGCATGGGAACAGCAGAAGTCGAGAGTGCCCTGGTGCTTCATCCTCAAATTGCTGAAGCGGCTGTCGTTGGATTTCCACATGATATTAAGGGACAAGGGATTTATGCGTATGTCACCGTTAATGTTGGAATCACCCCCTCCCTCGAACTACAGCAACAACTTTTAACGCTTGTCACACAGGAAATTGGCGCCATTGCCAAACCTGATTTAATCCAATGGGCCCCTGGGCTGCCTAAAACACGTTCGGGAAAAATTATGCGCCGCATTCTTAGAAAGATAGCGGCCAATGAAATTTCAAACCTAGGTGATACCTCTACACTTGCCGACCCATCTGTTGTCGATCATCTCATTAACCATAGACTTAATAAGTAAACGCCAAAGACATCAAGACAATCACTTATTCAAATATGGCCTTAAAACAACGTTCATTTAATTGATCCGATTCAATAGCATGAGATGCTATTTCTTTTTTAACAATCGAGCCTGACATCAACACAAAAAAATAACCGACGTGATAAAACGAGACGACCCTAGAAACCCTGTTCTAATGGCCAAGACAACGACTACAGCATCCAAATAAGTCTTCTTTTTTAAGAAAAACACCCTGAACAACAGATAATTATGCATAACCCGCTTTAACAACTACAATCGAAAGACATTCTAACTAGCATTTATCAGCGTAAGTTTATAAAATAAGCGGTTAAGTAAAAAAAGCAACTAGCTCTTCACTATCGCTACACGGACTATTTAATGACTGATTATAAATTAACACATCTCAAGCAACTTGAAGCTGAAAGCATTCATATCATCCGGGAGGTTGCTGCTGAATTTGACAATCCAGTGATGTTGTATTCAATTGGCAAAGATTCAGCGGTTATGTTACATCTGGCGATGAAGGCTTTTTACCCCGCAAAACCACCTTTTCCACTGATGCATGTTGATACCCAGTGGAAATTCAAGGAAATGATCCAATTTCGCGACCAATTAATCAAAGAATTTGGTCTTGAACTACTTGTTCATAGCAATCAAGAAGGCATCGACCAAGGCATTGGACCCTTTACCCACGGCAGCCAAAAACACACTGAGGTCATGAAAACGGATGCTTTAAAGCAAGCCTTAAATCATTATCGGTTTGATGCCGCTTTTGGTGGTGCTCGCCGCGATGAAGAAAAATCAAGAGCAAAAGAACGCGTTTATTCCTTCCGTGATAAAAATCACCGCTGGGATCCCAAGAACCAACGCCCTGAATTATGGAACATTTATAATGGCAAAATTGACAAGAATGAAAGTATTCGAGTCTTCCCATTGTCAAACTGGACTGAATTGGACATCTGGCAATATATTCACTTAGAGAACATCCCCATAGTCCCGCTTTATTTTGCCAAAGAACGCCCTGTGGTTAACATCGATGGCACTTGGATCATGGTTGACGATGACCGCATGCCTATTGGTCCTGAAGATAAAATTGAAATGAAGATGGTCCGTTTCCGGACACTTGGCTGTTATCCTTTGACGGGCGCTGTTGAATCAAATGCCACGACACTGCCTGAAATTATTCAGGAAATGTTATTAACCACCTCTTCAGAAAGACAAGGACGCCTAATTGATTCTGATCAGGCAGGCTCTATGGAACAGAAAAAAAGAGAAGGTTATTTTTAAGTTACATCGCTAACTAAATCAACCCTGTTCAACTGAACCCATTACACTCTAACTAAAAGCCTAACTTATTTAAGAAAGCCATGTCACATCAATCAGAATTAATTAGTACCGATATTAACGCTTACCTCGCTCAACATGAGCGTAAAGAATTATTACGCTTATTGACCTGCGGTAATGTTGATGATGGTAAGAGTACACTCATTGGCCGCCTGCTTTATGATTCCAAAATGATCTACGAAGATCAATTAGCGGCAGTAACCGCTGACAGTCAAAAATCAGGGACCACTGGAGACCAACCTGACCTTGCCTTATTGGTTGATGGCTTACAATCAGAACGCGAACAAGGCATTACCATTGATGTCGCCTATCGCTACTTTTCCACATCAAATCGTAAATTCATTATTGCCGATACACCCGGACATGAACAATACACCCGTAATATGGCAACGGGTGCTTCAACCTGTGATTTAGCCATCATCCTAATTGATGCGCGCTATGGCGTTAAAACCCAAACCAAACGCCATAGTTACATCGCCTCATTATTAGGGATAAAACATATTATTGTTGCCATTAATAAAATGGACTTAATGAACTACGATGAAACTGTTTTTAATACCATTAAAGCAGACTATTTGTCATTCTCTGAGCAACTCCAATTATCGAACATTATCTTTATGCCTATGTCGGCTTTAAAGGGTGACAATGTCGTTCATCAGAGCACCGAAATGCCTTGGTTCTCAGGCCAGCCCTTAATGGCAACCTTGGAAAGCATTGAAATCTCTAATGACCGTAATTTCACAGATGCCCGCTTTCCCGTTCAGTACGTCAACAGACCCAACCTTGATTTCCGCGGATTTTGCGGAACGGTCGCCTCTGGTATTTTTAACAAGGGTGACAAAATAACCGCACTCCCTTCTGGAAAGAGCAGCACCATTAAATCGATCGTCACTTATGACGGCGAACTAGAAAAAGCATTCCCACCGATGTCGGTTACTATGACCTTAGTGGATGAAATTGACATCAGCCGTGGTGACATGATTGTATTGTCAGATCAAAGCCCCTCAATCAGCGACCATTTTAAAGCTGAAATTGTCTGGATGACCGAAACCGCCTTGATACCGGGGAAACAATACATTTTCAAATGTGCATCACGCAGTGTTTCTGGCTCCATTTCATCAATACACCACCGTACCGATGTCAACACACTGGCACAAATAGAAACCAAGCAATTAAACTTAAATGAAATTGGTACCTGTAGTTTAGCCGTCAATGCTCCGCTCGTTTTTGACACCTATAAAACGAATCAAAGCACCGGTGCTTTTGTCATTATTGATCGACTCACCAACGTGACTGTGGGCGCGGGTATGATTACGGAAAGTATTGACAGTAGCGATCAACTTCAACCGGTCAGTATGGCAGAAAAAGCGGCTCGCTTTTCTCAACAAGCCATGACCCTCAGCATAACCGGTAATAATCATGCTAATCTAGCCTATCAATTAGAAAGAAGACTTTTTGATACCGGTCATGCCGCAACAGTCCTTGAAGGCGATAGCGCCCAAAACGCCTATTATGCCCAGTTAATTAACCAATCGGGGCTTATCTGTCTCTGTGCTAGCCAAGAGCCTGTTCAACACAGCCAACTGGAAATATCAGCAACCACAGAAACTGTAAAAACCGCTTTTAAACGATTAAAAACTGAAAATATTATTAACTGATCCTTTAAAAAAACCTTAAAAAACAACTATAATTCACTATAGATCACTGAACCGGTTATTTTTTACAGAGGCTTCTTACATATCCAAAGAAACTCTTGTAGGATAATACGGTCAATAGAGTAGTACCCAATAACATTATTTAAGAGGAATTAAAGCAATGAGATTAAATTCAGCCGTAACCCGTTCAGAAGAAAGCATTCTGTCTACCAATAAAATATTGCGTAATACCTATATGTTATTGTCACTCACATTGCTTTTTAGTGCTGGCACAGCAGGTGCTGCGATGGCGCTTAATTTACCACACCCTGGAATGATCATAACCATGGTCGGTTACTTTGGTTTACTTTTTTTAACCAATAAATTTTGTAACAGTGGCCTTGGAATTATTTTTGTTTTTGCCCTAACGGGGTTTATGGGGTTAACACTCGGTCCAATCCTGAATATGTACTTAAATGCCTTCAGTAATGGTCACGAATTGATTATGACTGCTTTGGGCGGAACAGGTGTTATCTTTATTGGCTTGTCCGGTTATGCCCTAACCACCCGAAAAGACTTCAGCTTTATGGCTGGCTTTTTAATGGTCGGCGTACTGGTTGCCTTTCTAGCAGGCATCGGAGCCATGGTGTTCTCTATCCCTGCACTTTCTCTTGCAGTGTCCGGCATGTTCATTTTACTCATGTCAGGTATGATTTTATTTCAAACTAGCGCCATCATTCATGGTGGTGAGACTAACTATATCCTTGCAACGGTTACCTTATACGTTTCGATCTTTAACTTATTCATGAGTTTATTACAATTATTAGCCGCATTTAGTGGTGAGCGATAGTCGAGAGTAAAGACTGACTATTTCCATAAAAAAACCCGGTTAATGACCGGGTTTTTTTTGACTCAAAATACACTTCCGAGTAAATAAATTTACTCCAAAAAACGCCACTCTTTAAAGCAAGCGGCTTGTCCGTGGTAAATACCTCGATCATCAAAAATATTCCAGACAACAGCCTTATCTATATAAAAACGGCGACCTGTTTTAGACACTCGTATACCGTGATAATCAGCAATAAACCCGTATTTTTTTACCCGCGCCAATAAGTCTGAGCGCTCTTCTTGAACTACTGGCTCAGCCGAACAACGTGAAGGTAAACGAATCAGTTCAGCCCATGTCACTTCAAATAATGAAAGCGCCATTTGATTACCGTAATTAAACACCGGATCGCTTGCAACATCATGCGCAATAACGACAAAAGGAGCTGTAAATAACGCTTCTGCCAACGCGCTTTTACCCTGAAAACCGACCACTAACGGCTGCCCTAACAATTGTTCATAACTATTATTAATTAATCGAACTTGTCCGGCATTAAATGCATTTTCTCTTGAGGGTTCTGCCACACTAAAGGTTACTCATTTCTTCAGATGCAGTTATCTGGATAGTATCTTCAACAATACGAACCCAAAATTTTCCTGAAATAATACCTAATAACTCATGACCCACCATACTGGCACGCCAACCTTGCAACAAACAACTTTCAGAAGCATTTTGCAACAATCCATCTAATTGTTTACGACTCGCCAATACACTAGCGCTAATTGAATTCTCTTTCGCCCGAATACGAACGACGGCAGTAAGAATATCCACTATCGCATCATGCTGATGTTGTTTATCTGCACGTGGCACCTCCTCATCTCTTGGAACGGGATCCTGAGTAGCCGCTTGTTCTATCAAGGCACATAAAGCCTTTCCATGACGCTTAACAGTTCGTTCGTGAAGATTACGAACCTTAATCAACTCACCAACATTATCAGGCTGTAACCTAGCCAAATCGATAATCAAATCATCCCTTAATAACCAATTTCGCGGTCTGTTTTCTTGCTGAGCAACCTGCTCGCGCCACTGCGCTAGACTTTGCGCGACCGATAGTTGTTTTTTAGTTAACTTTTTTAACCCTCTTATTTTTAACCACGCCAGCTCTGGGTTTGCCTGATAAACGGTTACATCACTCAAATGATCAAAGTCATCCTTCAACCAACTCAAGCGACCTAAATCGGTTAACTTTTTAAGCATGCGCTGATAAATTTCAGCCAAATAAATCACATCATCTGCTGCATAAGCCACCTGGCCTTCTGAAAGAGGTCGACTACTCCAATCGGTTCGGGTATGTTCTTTGGTTAAATTAACATTCAACCAACTGGACACTAACATCGCATACCCGGGATTATCCTGAAACCCTAACAAGGGTGCCGCAACTTGCGTATCAAAAACCGGCGTAGGCAATGACCCGCGCAAATGATAAAAGATTTCTAAATCCTGCCGCGCTGAATGAAAAACCTTCACAACTGTAGTGTCATAAATAATATCTAGAAGACTATCAAT